>NZ_JBIYDV010000011.1:0-206515 GCF_044909215.1 Bacillus sp. RC252
GGTGGCAGTGGTTCTGGCGGCAGTGGTTCTGACGGCAATGGCTCTGGTGGCAGTGGTTCTGGCGGTAACGGCTCTGGTGGCAACGGCTCTGGCGGCAGTGGTTCTGGCGGTAATGGCTCCGGTGGCAACGGTTCTGGCGGCAACGGTTCTGGTGGCAGTGGTTCTGGCGGCAGTGGTTCTGACGGCAATGGCTCTGGTGGCAGTGGTTCTGGCGGTAACGGCTCTGGTGGCAACGGCTCTGGCGGTAGTGGTTCTGGCGGTAATGGCTCTGGTGACAGTGGTTCTGGCGGTAGTGGTTCTGGTGGCAATGGTTCTGGTGACAGTGGTTCTGGCGGTAGTGGTTCTGGTGGCAATGGTTCTGGTGGCAACGGCTCTGGTGGCAACGGCTCTGGTAGCAACGGCTCTGGTGGCAATGGTTCTGGTAGCAACGGCTCTGGTGGCAATGGTTCTGGTGGCAGTGGTTCTGGTGGCAATGGTTCTGGTGGCAGTGGCTCTCAGGGAGGTAACCGCGTTAAAGGCGACAGCAGTTCTCAAGGTGGTAATGGCTCTCAGGGCGGCAACCGTGTTAAAGGCGATAGCGGCTCTCAAAGCGGTAACGCAAAAGATAATGCAACAAAACAAGGCAATAAGTTGCCTAATACTGCAACACATTATCCTGCATCTATTTTAATGGGACTTTCAACATTCCTAATTGGTGTGTTACTATTTATTCGCCGTAAAAACGCAAAATAAAAAAATCATCCTTCCATCTAAAAATACATGAAACAGATTATAAAGTGAAACTTTAATCAGTGGGGATTTTGTTCATCCCCCACTGATTATTAGCCTTCACCAATCGGGCTTTTACGGGCAGCAGGGCTCCCACCTAACTTCTTTGCTCCAGCCGAATTTTGAAGTGGGAGTTTTACTACCTGGAAAATAACGGGATAAAACTAAAAAGGACTTTGATTGCATTTTATTATGCAATCAAAGGTCCTTTTTGTCATCTAGTAGCAAGAGTATTAATACGCTTTTCCCCAATACACCATCTGCTTCGCTTTTTTACTACAGCAAATACATTCGTCAGCTAAACTTTCTTGTTCGAACGGAATACAACGTGAAGATACTCCAATTTCTTCTTTTAGTTTTTCTTCACAAGCTAGTTCTCCGCACCACATCGCTTTAATAAACCCTTGTTTTTCATCAACTATTTTTTTCATCTCTCCGAAATTCGTCACACTATAAGTACTCTCATCTCTAAATACTTTTGCTTTACTAAATAAAGAATGATGAATCTCCTCAAGTAATGATGGGATGCGCTCTTCTAATTGATCCATTGCTATAAACTCTTTTTCTTTCGTATCTCGCCTTACAAGTACAACTTGATTCTTTTCAATATCCTTTGGACCAACTTCTAATCTAATTGGAACACCCTTCATTTCATACTCATTAAATTTCCAGCCAGGTGTTTTATTGCTAGCATCTATTTTTACACGTGCAACCTTCTGAATACGTCCTTGCAACTCTGTTGCTTTGTCTAACACACCTTCTTTGTGCTGAGCAATAGGAACGATAACAACTTGTACTGGAGCGACTTTCGGTGGCATTACAAGTCCGTTATTATCGCTATGAACCATAATAAGTCCACCTATCATTCTTGTTGATACACCCCAAGATGTTTGATGTACGTATTGCCATTTACCGTTACGATCTAAAAACTTAATATCAAATGCTTCAGAGAAATTCGTTCCAAAGTTATGAGATGTTCCTGTTTGAAGTGCTTTTCCATCATGCATTAAACTTTCAATCGTATAAGTTGCCTTCGCTCCTGCAAACTTTTCTTTTTCTGTTTTTTGCCCTTTAATAACCGGAATCGCTAAATACTCTTCACAAAAAGCAGCATATAGATTTAAAATATTTAATGTTTCAATTTGAGATTCTTCTGCCGTTTCATGAATCGTATGACCTTCTTGCCATAAAAATTCAGTTGTACGAAGGAATGGTCTCGTCGTCTTCTCCCAACGAACTACTGAACACCACTGGTTATATAACTTTGGTAAATCATTATATGATTGAACAATTTTTGAAAAATGCTCACAGAATAGAGTTTCAGATGTAGGGCGTATACAAAGTCTTTCCGCCAATTTCTCATCTCCGCCATGAGTAACCCACGCTACTTCAGGAGCAAATCCTTCAACATGATCTTTCTCTTTTTGTAATAAACTCTCTGGAATAAACATTGGCATGTACACATTTTCATGACCAGATTCTTTTAATTTTTCATCCATCACTTTCTGCATATTTTCCCATAATGCATAACCGTATGGACGTAAAATCATACAACCTTTCACACTTGAATAATCAACAAGCTCCGCTTTTTTTACAATATCGGTATACCACTGAGCAAAGTCTTCTTCCATTTTCGTAATGGCTTGTACTTGTTCTTTTACCATAGTTATTCTTCCTCCTTTAGAAAATAGAAAAAGCCCGCGTCCCCAAATAGGGACCGAGCTTTGTCGGCGTTACCACCCTGATTCATACACAAAAAAATTGAGTATGCTCTCTTTTTGATAACGGGAATTTCCCGCTGCATATGCAGAACTCAAAGGTAGGTTCCATATCGCCTCTTTAAGAATCTTCCAGCCAAAAGGATTCTCTCTCTGCAAAAAGGTAAGACATGTACTATTCCTTTTTCATCGTTATAACAAAATAAATTTGTTGAATATCATAATATAAATTTTATTTCAAAACAAGAGCCAATTTTCTTATTTTTATACATTATTTTCAATTATCACTGTTTTATACGTAACTTTTCCGAACTATTTTTACAAGTTGATGAGCAACCATACCAATTAGTGTACCAATTAAAACGAAGAAACAAATAAATCCGTATCCCATTCCTTCCCAACCACCAATAGCGATCATTGTTACAGGAAAGAGAGCTAAACAAAGAAGTACTAAACTAAGTGCAAATATAATATCAAACTGTTTGTCTGGAAAACGTTTCTTTAGTAAATATGACATAAAAAATACAAGGAGAACGGTGACTCCACCAATGATGTAAAAGATACCAAATCCATCTAGCCAATCCATAGTATTCCCTCCTTCCATTCATTCCCTTATACTTATTATATGTTTAATTTTTCTGAAAATAAATAACAAAATTTTATTCAAAAATATATTTTTATTACCAGGTATTAATAGTAATATATAAAAATAGGTTTTATATAATCAGGAGGGAAACTTTATGGATAAAGCATTAACAAATCGCGTCATTATTTTATCTTTCGACTGCTTATCAGCTTTAGATTTTCCTATATTACAAAAACTACCTAATTTCCAAACTTTAATAAACAGGGGCGCGATTGCGAAAAAAGTGGAGCCAATTTATCCTTCTGTAACATATCCAAGCCACTCAACAATCGTAACCGGTAATTATCCTAATAAGCATGGCGTTGTCAGCAATACATTACTTCAACCAGGACGTGATTCACCAGATTGGCATTGGTATCGAAAGTCCATTAAAGGAACAACTTTATATGATGAAGCACGCAAAGCAAATTTAACGACAGCAGCCCTTCTATGGCCTGTTACTGGAAGAGCAAATATCAATTACAATTTACCAGAAATTTTTCCAAATAGAGCGTGGCAAAATCAAATTTTAGTTTCATTATTTAGCGGTAGCCCGCTATATCAATTAGATTTAAATCGTCGTTTCGGCCATATACGAAATGGATTGTCACAGCCTGAGCTTGATGATTTCGTCCTTGCTTCTGCCGTACATACAATCCAGACGAAAAAGCCTAATGTTATGTTTGTACATTTTACTGATTTAGATACGCAAAGACATTACCATGGCTTCGAGTCCGAGGAAACAGTAGCTGCAATCCATAGACACGACGAACGCCTTGGAAAAATTATTCATGCATTAAAAGAAAGCGGGATATACGAAGAAAGTACAATTATTGCACTTGGCGATCATAGCGCTTTAAGTGAAAACAAAGCAATCCAATTAAATGTCCTATTTCGTCAAAAAGGACTTATATCCGTAAATAAAAGTGGAAAAATACACGATTGGAAAGCTTATTGCCAAAGCTGTGATGGATCTGCCTACGTACATGTAAGAGATAAAAATGATACTGAAACGATTAAAGAGATTCAACTTCTTCTTGAAGGACTTCTTCAGGATAAACAAAATGGAATTGAATTTATTCTGCACGATGAAGATGCAAAAGAACGTGGTGCTGATGGTAATTGCTTATTTATGCTAGAAGCCATGGAAGGTTATTACTTCATTGAAAATCATACAGGTGATTTCATAAAAGAAATTACTAAAAAAGATGTTACTTCTAGTAAGAAATATACATTTGGAACACATGGATATTCCCCAACAAAACCTAACTATGAAACAATTTTTATGGCTGCTGGGAAAGGCATTCAAAGTGGCGTTACAATCCCGTATATGAGACTGATTGATGAAGGTCCCACTATTGCTAGGTTACTCGGTTTGCACTTAGGTGAAACAGACGGAGCAATTGTAGAGGATTTACTTCAATTGTAAAGAACTGTGTATATATGTAAAAGTTATGTAAAAATCATCACTGTTTCTCTTTTTACAATTTTTATTTTTGTACACTGTTAGTAGAACAAATTTAAGGGGGAACATTATATGAAAAAAATGTCCAGACAAGAAAAAAGCTGGATATTATATGATTGGGCGAACTCGGTATATTCGCTCGTCATTACAACCGCATTATTTCCAATTTACTTTAAAGCAGCTGCAAAAGAAGCTGGACTATCTGGTGCAACTTCAACAGCCTATTGGGGATATGCAAACTCGTTCGCTACACTTTTAATTTCTATACTCGCTCCTATTCTCGGCACAGTTGCTGATTATAAGGGATTTAAAAAACGATTTTTCACATTCTTCTTTGGACTCGGTATCGTATTTACAAGTATGCTAGCAATTGTTCCAACATCTCAGTGGTACTTATTACTAGGATGCTATATGCTCGCATTAGTTGGCTTTGCTGGAGCAAATATTTTTTATGATGCATTTCTAGTAGATGTTACCTCAGGAGATAGAATGGACCGAATTTCTACGCGAGGTTTTGCATTAGGTTACATTGGGAGCACAATTCCTTTTATCGGTTGTATTGCTCTTATTATTCTTGCTCAAAAAGGAACTATCCCCTTATCAGTCGGAATTGCTAGTCAAATTTCCTTTGCAATAACAGCTCTTTGGTGGGGACTATTTACGATACCAATGCTAAAAAATGTAGAGCAAACACACTATATTGAACGTCATCCAAGACCAATTGCAATGAGCTTCAAGCGCCTTGCTAATACGTTTAAAAATATTAAAGAATATAAAACTGTATTTATGTTCCTAATAGCTTACTTTTTCTACATTGATGGGGTAGATACAATTATCACTATGTCTACTGCTTACGGAACAGATCTCGGTATTAGTGCAACCAATCTATTAATCATCTTATTTGTAACACAAATTGTCGCTTGTCCATTTGCTTTATTATATGGAAAACTATCGGAAACATTTACCGGTAAAAAAATGCTATATGTCGGCATTATCATTTATATCATTATTTGCACATATGCTTATTTCTTAAAAACGACGTTTGATTTCTGGATTTTAGCAATGTTAGTTGCTACTTCTCAGGGCGGAATTCAAGCACTTAGCCGTTCTTATTTCGCAAAACTAGTACCGAAAGAATCTGCAAATGAATTCTTCGGATTTTATAATATCTTTGGTAAATTCGCGGCAATTATGGGTCCGGTATTAGTTGGTGTCACAACCCAATTAACAGGAAAAACAAACGCTGGTGTCCTTAGTATTATTGTCTTATTTATTATCGGTGGATTCTTATTAACTAGAGTACCCGAAAATAATACGTCCGTTACACCACCTAATCCGAAAACTAAAACAATATAAGAGAAAGATCCCCTTCACACAAGAAGGCGATCTTTCTCTTATATTTTTAACGATAACGCCCTACAATTAAAAACTCTAAAGCTTGTACAAAAATAGTTTATCGACAGTTGTTCCTAATACTTCTGCTAACCGGAATGCTAGTGCTAAGCTTGGATCATATTTATTATTCTCAATTGCATTTATCGTCTGTCTTGATACGTTACACTTATCCGCTAATGCACCTTGTGAAATACTATTTGCAGTGCGCAATTCATAGATTTGATTTTTCACACCGTTTCTCCTGACCTGTAAAATCGTTTTTACATCATCAGTATATAGTTGGTACATGTCATTGTCAAAAGATTGCCACAAGAAAAGGGAGCAATTCTGCTCCCTTACAATAGCTATTTCGAAACTAATCAATTCGTCATTTCCTCTCGATTCACAATATCTTCTTTCTTTATTTGCATACGTAAAACCGGGCCTATCGCAAGAGGCTATACTCCTTATTTAAGAAAACGTACTTTCAAACCACATTCGAATCATATGTATTATTCCAAATTTAAATCCTAATTTAGTAAGAAATACGGTTCCCTTTTCATTTCCCCTAGCATGTTAAAAATATTTAATCAAACGTTTGTTTAACTGTTTTTATGCATATGTAAGCCAACTAATCAAACGTTTGTTTAAAAATAAATACGCCCCCTATAAGGCGTATTCTCATCAATCACCGCCGCCTCCACCACCGCAGCTACCTCCACTATCTCCACCAAAAGAACCTCCGCAATCATGTGAACCTCCATCGTGCGAGCTATCATTATCCGATCCACCAAAGAAAAATAATGGTGATGAGCTGTTGGATGAATTATGAATGTTATTTTGTTTTGTAAGATTTACCTTCTTTTTGTTTGATCGAACTGCTGTTACGATCGTTCCAACTACAACAAATAATAGTATGACAATAATAAATTCCATATAAAAGCCTCCCTTAATCTTCGAATAATTGAATGGTTCTCTCTAAATTTCCAAGTGAAATAAAGCGCGATTCGCGAAGAATTTCCTTCCCTTTATAAAATAATAAAACTGTTGGCCCTGTAAATACTGCATATCGCCCCGCAATCTCTTGCATGTCTTGTAGTAATATTTCTACTTTCTCTACGTAATCATAATTCTCTAATACGCAATTTACTTTTCTTAACATAACATCACAAACACTACAATTTTCCGTTTTAATAAACAGCAGTACTAATTGTTGTCCTTCAATATATGTCGCTAATTCTTCTATCGTTTCAAATGTATTCATCTTATCCCTCTTAGCGTAATTTACGAAATACTTTACCCCGCATTAACGAGCAGTAAGACTCCCACCTCAAAATTCAGTTGGAGCGAAGAAGTTAGGTGGGAGTCGGGCTGCTCGTTAATGCCCGATTGGTGAAGGCTAATAATCAGTGGGGGATGCCCCCACTGATTAAAGTTTCACTTTATCCTGATACATACGAAAAGCTGAACTATCTTTAATCTTTCTCTTTTCCATTACCTGCTGAAAACGCAGCATTTTTGCTGTTAACTCTTCTTGTAATTCTTTTTTCTCTACTTCATCATAACAGCACGCAATTAAGTCTTCTATCTTTAATATATCTTTTTGTAGTTCCATTTCTGGTGGAATCATACCCGCATTTTTTAAGATTTTATAACTCATTCTAAGTTCTGGAGGTACCATTGAAAGGTCTTCTAATTGTAGTGGTTTTCCTTTCCCCGGAATATGATCGAGATCACCATTCCGTATTGCTTGTCGAATTTTTTCTTCAGCAATGTTCAAAAAGACATCCACACCATTCGCTCCTTTACATATTTTTACTATTATTTTACATGATATTTTCTCATCTTGCTACGCTATTACAAATTGACTTTATACAATTTTTTCTCAAATTTAATTACAAGGAGCCTTTTCCTCCCTAATCAATATTTTATTTTCATGTGTAGTCTGTATTAGAGCCATTTAATATTGAGAAAATCTTTACGAATCAAATAAAGCGTTTACACCAAATCTTGCATTTGCTACGATTTAATCACCCCCAGCTCCCTTGTATAGACTTCGTGATGTCTTATCATTTTTATCTAGACGTTTCATACGTCTAGATTCACTTTGGTTTATTGGCGCATGCCTTTAAATATATCTTTTATTTTGAAAGGAGAAATGACTATGAGATCAAAAAAATTCACGCTGCTATTACTATCCCTACTACTTTTCTTACCTCTTTTTCTCACAAACTTTATTACTCCAAATTTCGCATTAGCAGATTCACCAAAGCAAGGTCAAAAAATTGTTGGGTATTTTCCTTCATGGGGCGTTTACGGACGTAATTATCAAGTTGCAGACATTGATGCATCAAAGCTAACTCATTTAAACTATGCTTTCGCTGATATTTGCTGGAATGGAAAACATGGAAACCCTTCTACTCACCCCGATAATTCAAATAAACAAACGTGGAACTGTAAAGAATCTGGTGTACCACTGCAAAATAAAGAGGTCCCTAATGGCACTCTCGTACTCGGTGAACCATGGGCTGATGTCACAAAATCTTATCCGGGATCGGGTACAACTTGGGAAGATTGTGATAAATATGCCCGCTGTGGAAATTTCGGAGAACTGAAACGATTAAAAGCTAAGTATCCTCACTTAAAAACAATTATTTCAGTTGGTGGCTGGACTTGGTCTAACCGCTTTTCTGATATGGCCGCTGATGAAAAAACAAGAAAAGTATTCGCTGAATCTACAGTAGCTTTTCTTCGCGAATATGGATTTGACGGCGTTGATTTAGACTGGGAATACCCGGGTGTTGAAACGATTCCTGGTGGTAGTTATCGTCCTGAAGATAAACAAAACTTCACCCTACTCCTTCAAGATGTTCGAAATGCATTAACGAAAGCTGGTGCAGAAGATGGTAAACAATATTTACTAACAATCGCGTCAGGTGCAAGCCAACGTTATGCGGATCATACAGAGCTAAAGAAGATTTCTCAAATACTGGATTGGATTAATATTATGACATACGATTTCCACGGTGGATGGGAAGCTACTTCTAACCATAATGCTGCACTATACAAAGATCCAAATGACCCCGCAGCGGATACGAAATTTTACGTAGATGGTGCGATAGACATTTATACAAATGAAGGGGTTCCAGCGGATAAACTCGTATTAGGTGTACCTTTTTACGGACGTGGATGGAAAAGTTGCGGAAAAGAAAATAATGGGCAATACCAACCTTGTAAACCAGGTAGTGACGGAAAGCTCGCTTCTAAAGGTACTTGGGATGATTATTCTACCGGTGACACAGGTGTGTACGATTATGGTGATTTAGCAGCTAATTATGTGAATAAAAATGGTTTTGTTCGCGGATGGAACGATGTAGCGAAAGTACCTTATTTATATAATGCGACTACAGGCACGTTTATTAGCTATGATGACAACGAATCTATGAAATATAAAACAGACTATATAAAGACAAAAGGTTTAAGTGGCGCAATGTTTTGGGAACTAAGCGGGGATTGCCGTACAAGTCCAAAATATAGTTGTAGTGGACCAAAATTACTTGATACGTTAGTAAAAGAATTACTTGGTGGACCTATTACTCAAAAAGATACTGAATCACCAACAAACGTAAAAAATATTTCTGTTACAAATAAAAATTCAAACTCAGTTCAATTAAACTGGACTGCATCTACTGATAACGTAGGAGTTACGGAATATGAAATTACTGCCGGAGAAGAGAAATGGAGTACAACAACAAATAGCATTACAATTAAAAACTTGAAACCTAATACAGAATACACATTTTCAGTATTAGCAAAAGATACTGCTGGTAACAAATCACAACCTACTTCTATTCTTATAAAAACAGATGATGCTAACACAACACCTCCTGGTGGAAATGGCAATGCTACCTTTTCAGTCACTTCAAATTGGGGAAGTGGTTACAACTTCTCGATTGTAATTAAAAATAGCGGAACGACCCCTATTAAAAACTGGAAATTAGAATTTGATTATAACGGCAATTTAACACAAGTTTGGGATTCTAAAATTAGTAGTAAAATAAATAATCATTACGTAATTACGAATGCAGGATGGAATAGTGAAATTCCTCCTGGTGGATCAGTTACAATCGGAGGGGCAGGAACAGGCAATCCCGCCGAACTTGTAAATGCATCCATTAGCGAAAACTAAACGTAACCTCCATTAATTATTTCACTAAAGTTTGAATTTAGGTTTGAGTGCTCTATCCTAAATTCAAACTTTTAATTTTATGAAAAATCACAAATTTATATTATAATAACCTATTATAATTATATTTAGTTTCTAATATGAAGTTCATGTGAAGTTCATCTGAATTTTACATGAATTTCCTTTAAGTTCTATTGTCTTCCTATACTAATCACATTATCCTTTACATATAGGAATTATTTTCATTACATTTCTAACTATCTATATATATAAATAAAGATAGTCGCCTATTAGGGAAAGGCATCTAGTATTATTATAAATATAACCAAAGAAAAAGAACTCTTATGGTGCGCTTATAAGCGCACCATAAGAGTTCTTTTTCATACAATTCTCATTTGAGAGTTCTCGAAAATCATGTTAATCACAAAGAAAAGGCATTAGCTCATAAAAGCTAATGCCTTTTCTTTGTGATTATTTTTAAACGTTCCATTCTTCAATATTCCATACTTTTGTTATCCACGCTTCATAGAAAGAAGGCTCATGTGAGACAAGTAAAACTGTTCCTGTATATTGTTGTAACGCTTCCTGCAAAGACTTCTTTGTTTCTATATCCAAATGATTAGTCGGTTCATCTAAAATTAAAACATTGCTTTTCGTTACGATAAGTTCACATAAACGCACTTTCGTTTGTTCTCCGCCGCTTAATAAACGAATAGGTTTTAATACGTGCTCTTCTTTCAAGCCACACTTTGCTAATGCTTGGCGTACTTCTTTCCTTGTCATATCTGGTCGTTCTGCCCAAATTTTCTCTAATGGTGTTGTTTCTGAAGCAAACTCTTCCTGTGCAAAATAGGCAGGATTTACTCGCTCACCAACAGAAATTGAACCACTTATCGGCTTTATTTGTCCTAATAACGTTTTTAACATTGTCGTTTTTCCAATTCCATTATGACCAACAATCGCTATTTTTTCTCCTTTTTTCACCTGTAAATTCAACTCTGGACATAACGGATCACTATAACCTATCCTTAGTTTCTCAGCTTGCAATATACGACTCACTGGCTCCTCATAAACATTGAAATCAAAACGGGATCGAGTTACATGATTAACCTTTTCAACCCTTTGCATTTTCTCTAATACTTTTTCTCGACTTTTTGCCTGTTTCGCTTTACGAATTTTATTTTTTTGAATAAAACCCTCTAAATGTACAATTTCTTTTTGTTGTTTCGCATACGCCACTTGTAATTGTTTCCTTTGTAATTGATAACTTTGCAAAAAGGTTTCATAATCTCCTACATAGCGCTTAACCTTTCGTTCTTCTAGATGATAAATAACATTCGTAATATTGTTCAAAAATATTTCATCATGCGAAATGATAATATAAGCTTTTTCATACATTTGTAAATATGATTGCAACCATTCTATATGTGCTGTATCTAAATAGTTAGTTGGCTCATCTAGCAATAAAACATCAGCTTTTTCTAAAAGGAGCTTCCCAAGTAATAACTTTGTTCGCTGTCCCCCACTTAACTTTGAAACATCCTTTTTCAACCCTATTTCAAATAAACCTAAACCGATTGCTACTTCTTCAATTTCTGTATGAATTTGATAGAAATTAGAGCTTTCCAATATAGTTTGTAATTCTCCATACTTTACTAACAGTTTTTCTACTTCTCCTGCTCCAGCCATCTCTTCTGTAATTTTTAACATTTCGCATTCAATCGCATACAAATTAGAAAACGCACTTTGCAAGTATTCTTCAATTGTTATGCCTTCTTGTAAATCTATATGCTGTTGTAAAAAGCCAATCTTCACATGTGGAAACCATTCAATGTTTCCATCATCATGTATAAGTTCTCCTGTTAACAAGCGTAATAATGTGGATTTTCCAATTCCATTTTTCCCTACTAGCCCAACATGTTCGCCCTTTAATAATCGAAAGCACGCATTATATAAAATGGTTTTCTCACCATATGAATGACTTACATTTTCTACTGTTAATATACTCATTTTTTTCTCTCCTTTTCTTATGATCCATAAGCTAAATAGAGAGAACAACAGTATAAATCCTTATTTAGTTATACATATAAAAATGGGTAAGGTGAATACACCTTACCCATTACATATTATCGTAAGAAAGGATTAAGGTTCTTTACCTGCTGTCTTCAATTTAGCTTCATCTTTAAAAATGGGCAGACTTCTCCCGTATCAAGCTAAAACCATTTGAAGAACAGTTGATAAAGTCATTTTATCCTTTCACTCCTTTAACATTTGTTATATTAAGAGTATAAACCACTCTGTTATATTCTATTCTCTACTTTTTCTTTTGTTCCTTCTTCCAATTTATCCGATGTTAATGAATCTACTATTTCCCCTATAGATTTCATCTTTCTCCTTCAATAGAAAAAAGCCTCTTAACAGCAATTATACAAAAAACTGTTAAAAGACTTTTTCTATTTTTTCATGTAAGGAGCCAATACTCTTAAAATTTCTTCCTTATCCTTCTTTAACTCAAGAGATGTTAACATATCCATCGTTCGCGGCCTAGGTAATTCCACTTGTACCTCGCCAACTATTGATGCTGGTCTTTGAGATAAAATAAATACGCGATCAGAAAGTAAAATTGCCTCATCTAAGTCATGTGTAACCATAACAATTGTTTGCTTTTCTTGATGCCAAGAATTTAAAAGCCAACTGTGTACTTCCATTTTTGTAAATGCATCTAATTTTCCAAAAGGCTCATCCAGCAGCATAATTGGCTTTTCACATAAATACGTGCGAAGGAAACTAATTCTTTGACGCATTCCACCTGATAACTCATCTGGATAATGATCTGCATATTCATCTAGCTCAAATTGCTTTAATGCTTCCATTCCTTCTGTCAGCCTTTGTTTTTTAGGCTTCCCTTCGATTTCCAATGGAAGCACGATATTTTGCAAAGCCGATCGCCAAGGTAGTAATAAATCTTGTTGCGGCATATAACTAACAACATCTTGTTTTTTTACATACTCCTCGTTATAAAACACTTCTCCGTTCGTTGGCTCTTCAACACTTGCAATCATATTTAATAATGTACTTTTTCCACAACCACTCGGACCTACAAAAGAGACAAACTCTCCCTCTTGTATAGAAGCACTAATATTTGCTAATACATTCTTTCCATCGAAAGCTTTTACAATATCTTTTATTTGTAATCCACTCATTTTTCACTTGGAAGGAATTCATTTGTAAAGGCATCTTTTACATCGATTTTCTTTTTAATAACTTTGTTGTCATATAAGAAATTCATGTAATTTGTCCAAATCTCTTCCTTCTGTACTCCCCACGCTTTTGCATCATCTTGATACTTTGTACTTAACCACTTTTGGCTTTCTTGTACTAATTCTTTATTCACATCTGGAACAGCTTTAATTAAAATATCCGCAGCTTCTTTCGGTTCTTTAATTGCAAAATCATAACCTTCTGTCGTTGCCGTCATAAATTTTTTCACAAAATCTTTATCTTGCTTCGTATGTTTTTCACTTGTAATAATAACAGGACTATAGAAATCAAGCGCTGGATCTAAGTCTTTTACCATAATTGTATTTAACTCTTTTCCTTGACGCTTCGCTTCAATTCCATCCCATCCATAATAAATCCATTCAAAGTCTGCATCACGACCAATTGATTTAAAGAAATCTGTTTGTCCAAGAATAATTTTTTCAACTTTATTAAAATCAGCTTGATGTTTCTCCATAATCGTCTTTAACGTCGCTTCTTCTGCTGGTCCCCCCCAGCCGCCGTAACGTTTACCTTCAAAATCTTTTGGTGACGTCATATTATCTTTTTTTAGAGATGCAAAAGCAGAGGTATTATGCTGAATAATTGCACCAACAGAAACAACTGGGATTCCTTCAACACGAGCTAATGTTACATTTTCTTGTGCGCTTATCGCAAAGTCTGCTTTCCCAGAAGCAATCATCTGCTCTGCCGTTACATTATCACCAGGCTGGATAATTTCTACATCAAGCCCTTGCTTTTTGTAATAATCTTTCGTTTGCGCTACATATAAGCCAGTATGATTCGTATTTGGAAACCAATCTAAAACGACTTTTACTTTTTTATCTTTACTTGAACTTTCTTCTTTCTTCGCCGGATTACATCCGGCAACAGTTACTGCTAATAATGCAGCTAACATAATTTTTAAACCTTTTTTCATTTTCTGCCGCCCTTTCTGTATATCCATGGTGCTGTTATTCTTGCCATAAATTCAACAATAAAGTACAGACATAATGTCACCATGACGATAATCGCTGCAACACCAAATACTCGAGCCGTTAAAAAGGATTTTGTTGCTCTTGTAAGCATAACTCCTAATCCTTCACTGGCACCAAGCCATTCCCCAATAATCGCCCCCATCACACTATATGTAACAGCAATTTTTAAACCTGAGAAAAAGTATGGGAGTACTGCTGGAAACTTTACTTTCTGGTAAACTTGCCATTTCGTTGCCTTCATTGTTTGTAACAGTTTCAGCATATTTTTATCTACCGTTTGGAAACCTTCTAAAATGCTAAGCGCAATTGGGAAGAAACAAACAAGAATAACAACCATTACTTTTGGCAACATTCCGTATCCAAACCAAATAATAAATAATGGTGCGAGCACAACGATTGGAATTGTTTGCGAAATAACGAGCAACGGATTCATTAAAATCCGAAATAAAGGGATGACATCCATAATGATAGCAATACTCGTCCCAAGTAAAATTGCAAAAAACAACCCAATTATTACTTCCTGTAACGTTTGCACTGTATTCGGTAATAGTAAATCTTTCATTCCAATTAACTCTTGCACAATTGCAGAAGGCTTCGGTAAAATCCACGGCTCAATTTTAAATAATGAAACAGATCCTTCCCATATAGCAATGAGAAGGATAAGCCAAATTGTTGTGATTATTTTAGATCGCTTCTGGTTTTGCATATTCATCACGGTACTTCCAAACTTTTTCGTCAATCGTTACGCCCGTACTTGGACGATAGTGAATTTTAATAGAAGTGATTACTTCTTCTGCTCCAGCATCGACGCAAGCTTGTTGTGCGCGTTTAATGACGTCAAGAAGTACATCTAATTCTCCTTCCAACGTTGTTTCCATTGCCCCTACTTCATAACGAACTCCCGACTGTTGTACAACTTCAATTGCTTTATCAACAACGGAATACACATCTTTGTTCTTCGCTTGTGGTACTACTGAAAATGAAATTGTAACTTGTTGTGACATAATCAAATCCCCCTTACAAAATATGGTTCCAAAAAAAAGAAAAGGCTTTCCTACCATGTAGGAAAGCCTTGTATACAAGTTATTCTATAATAACTTATGCTACATCACTTTAAAGTAACTCCCTACGCTGGCATTATCCAGATCAGGTTGAGGGTCGATGTATACTTACATCCTCTCAGCCAATTGGCTCCCCGGTTCTTAATTCGTTTTCATTGTAGCATGATTTATTTTATTGAACAAACAAAAGCATGTATAATCATTTCATTTAACTTTTAAATTCCCCAATTAACTCTTGTAACTCCTGTGAAAGCCAACTTAAAGAACTAGCTAATTCAGCAATATCTTGTACAGACATTTCCTGTTCTTTCATACTCTCTTCAATATTACTACTACTATTCGCATACATATTTGCGATATGTGATAGTTCATTTACAACACGAACAATATTTTGGCCATTTTGCAAAATATCACTTGAATTGCTAGAAACAGCTCTAACTTGATTTGTAACAGATTGTGCTGATTTTGAAATTTTTTCAAAGAAAGCACCACTACTTTCAACAAGTTTAATTCCAGATTCTACTTCTTTTGAAGCTTTTTGCATTGAAACAACAGCTTCTTCCGTTTCAGCTTGTGTTTCCCCGATTAATTTTGCTATATCTTTTGCTGATGCTTCCGTCTGCTCTGCTAATTTACGCACTTCATCAGCAACAACGGCAAATCCCCTTCCGGTTTCCTCAGCACGTGAAGCTTCAATAGAAGCATTTAAAGCTAGCGAATTAGTTTGATTTGAAATACCTGTAATTACTGTTACAATATCACTAATTTCTTTTGATCTTGTTTCCAAAGAACAAATAATAGAAGATAAATCTTGTACTGCATTTTGTATTATGTTCATTTGATTAATCGTCTGTTCAATAACACCATTTCCTTTTACTGAATGATGATCCATACCTTCAGACTCTTTCGCCATTTGTTTTGCAGCATTCGTTATCTCTTCCATCTTATCTTCCATTTCATATACAATACCTAAATACTGTGGTACTGAAGTTTCTTGTGCCTGAGCGCCCGCTCTTAACTCAACCATAGAACTTACGATTTCTTGAACTGCCATGCTATTCTCTTTCGTACTCACTGACAATTCTTGTGAAGATGAGGAAACCTGTTCTGCTGTCTGCTTCACTTTATCTATAATTCCTTTAAACTTCTCGATGGTATTATTAAAATACGCATTAATAGTACCAATATCATCTGGTCTTTCCTCTAATTTAATACTTAAATTACCTTCACCGACTTTGCGCAATCCTTCACGTAAATCTCGCAATGGAGCAAGTGCGTTACGCACAATTAAGAATTGAATAACAGTTGCAATTAAAACAGAAATACAAATAAACATTAAACCTTGTATAATGAATTTTTCCTTTGTACTAGGAACGATAGAGGCATCTACATCGGCTGCAACAATTGCCACAATATTATCTTCTCCATCTTTAATTGGCTCTAATATCGTTACCCATGATCCTAATTCGTCTTCATATACTTCTGTCATATTTGCTTTTTTCGTACTCATTACTTTATCATATGCTTTCATCCAACGATCTGGTTGTTTATAATAGTCTCCCGGCTTTACTTCAACAACATTTGCTAAACCTGTAGACAAACCGACGATTTGTAACTCACCTTTTTCATTTTTTTTCGCTCCAACAACATACGTTTGTCCAACACTGTTCAATTCTTTCGTTGATTCATCTAATTTCTCTGTTAATTTCTCTCTTTTTTCTCTTTCTGCCGTTGGGTCTTTTGCAACATCTCTCAATATTTCTGCGTCTAATTTATGTAATACCGTATCTCCTGTTTCAAAAGAATGCCTTTCAAATATAGACATCATACTATTTTGAAACATATTAAAACTTAACGCTCCCATAGTACCAACAAGCGTTAAAATAACGAGTACAGTTAACAATACATTCTTTTGAAGAAACGATAGCTTATGCCAATATTTTTTCATTCACATTACCTTCCTTAATTCAGTTAATACAAAATAATAATTTCAAAACACACCTTTAATTGATAACGTTTCTCAAATATAAACCAAAAAAAAGACCAATGAAAAAGCATTGGCCAAGACCAACCCTATCCGTCCGGTAACTGGCTAGCTTAGCCCTTCGACCTTAGCTCCTGTAGTTTTGCGTCCTCATGTTTCCATAAGTTTGCCTTTCTCGCTGAACGAGTTGAACGATATGGGAGTTCTATGAGAATTACAATATTCTCTTCCAAATATTACAACATAAAAATTAAAATGTCCACCCATTTAAAGATGTAAATATAAAGTTTTAACGTATTATTTTTTCGAAATAATTTAACAAAATAAGTGAATGTTACATTTCTTGTGTTATATAATAAAAAACGTATATAACACAAGGATTATTCCGGATATTCATTTAATTTTCATTCAAATTAAACTATTCGAATATATCTTAACTTACGAATTTCGGAGGTAGTTTATCATGTTTTGGCTACAATTTCTTACGTTACTACTCTGCATTTTTATTGGTGCACGCCTAGGCGGAGTTGGTCTAGGAGTAATGGGTGGCGTTGGTATGGCAATACTTGTTTTCGTCTTCCACTTACAACCTACAGCTCCTCCTATTGATGTAATGCTTATGATTTTAGCAGTAATTACAGCTGCCGGTGCTTTGCAAGCTGCTGGAGGAATGGATTACCTTGTCTACCTTGCTGAGAAAGCATTACGAAAAAATCCAAAGCGTATTACATTTTTTGCTCCTATTGTTACTTATTTATTCACGCTATGCGCGGGAACTGGTCATGTCGCTTATTCTGTACTTCCCGTTATCGCCGAAGTATCTCGCGAATCAGGAATTAGACCTGAACGACCAATGTCAATTGCCGTTATCGCTTCCCAGCAGGCAATTACAGCTAGTCCAATATCGGCTGCAACAGTTGCGCTTTTAGCAATGTTAGCCGACTATAAAATCACCTTGTTAGATATTTTAAAAGTCAGTATCCCTTCTACTTTTATTGCTTGTATGGTAGCTGCATTCGTTGCTAGTAAAATGGGAAAAGAATTAAATGAAGACCCTGAATACTTGAAGCGATTAAAAGAGGGAATGATCCCTAAACTTGAAGAGAAAAAAGAATTTTCGGGTGTAAAAGGCGCTAAATTATCAGTTATCCTTTTCCTAGTAGGAACTTTCCTTGTCGTACTTCTTGGTTCATTTGAAGCCCTTCGTCCGGGATGGATGGTTGACGGAAAGTTAGCTCGTCTTTCCATGCCAAACACAATTGAAATGGTCATGTTAACCATTGCTGCTCTTATTATTATTTTCTGTAAACCAAATGTGGAAAGCATTGTAACTGGTAACGTCTTTAAAGCAGGCGCAACAGCAGTTGTTGCTATTTTTGGTATCGCTTGGATGGGAGATACTTTCTTCAACGGAAACTTAAATATAATTCAAGGATCAATTCAACACTTAGTGACAAGTGCACCATGGTTATTTGCTATTGCACTATTCATTCTATCTATTTTACTGTATAGCCAAGCAGCAACAGTTCGTGCTTTAGTGCCACTTGGACTATCACTTGGTATTCCGCCGGCATTACTTATTGCGATGTTCCCTGCAGTAAATGGATATTTCTTCATTCCAAACTACGGGACAATCGTTGCTGCAATTAACTTTGACCGTACTGGTACAACAGGAATTGGTAAATATGTTTTAAATCATAGCTTTATGATTCCGGGCCTGATCGCAACCTTTACTTCTATTGGAATTGGAATGCTCTTAATTTCAATTATGTTTTAAAGAAAAAGCACAAACCTTTATTTAAAAAGGTTTGTGCTTTTTTAATCAAACGTTTGTTTAAACTTTTTTGGCAGTCTATTCCTCCATATAGCATTTAAAATATTACATGGGCTTTTTCTACGAACTCTTATTTACTTCCTCAACTAATTTCTTCGTACTTTCATACGCAGATTCCGCTAAGCTAATCGCTGAAATAACTGAAACACCATCCGCACCCGCTTCCATAACAGAAGCTGTATTTTCAATTGTAATCCCACCAATCCCAACGATCGGTATTGTAATCTCTTGTTCCCTAAAATACTTTAGACCTTTCGTTCCTTGAACCGCTTTTGTATCTTTTTTCGTACTCGTCGGAAAAATTGGACCAACTCCTAAATAATCGGCTCCATTTTCAATCGCCCAGCGTGCTTCTTCAATTGTATGTGTAGATACTCCAATAATTTTATCTCCCATTTTTTTACGAACAGATGTAATTCCTTCATCATCTTGTCCAACATGCACGCCATCTGCATCTAACTCGAGGGCTAGTTCCACATCATCATTTACGATGAATGGTACATCGTACTCCTTGCAAAGCGCTTGCAGTTCTTTCGCAAAATCAATACGTTTCTCTCCCGTTAAAGCCCCTTCCCCCTTTTCACGAAGTTGAAAAATTGTTATACCACCTTCTAGTGCATCTCTCAATACTTGTAGTGGCTCCTTCGTACAATTGTTACTTCCCATAATAAAATATACTGGTAATAACCTAGACATTTCAGCCTTTGTAATACGCGGCATCTAGTTCCCCTCCTTACTGTATAACCTCAATCTTTCCATACTTCTCAATATCATCTGAAGTTGTATTCGCTAACTGATTTAAAAATTCAATTTGAAAGCTTCCTGGTCCATTCTCTACTGTTTTCGAAGCCGCTATTTCTGCTGCTACTCCATAGAATGTTAATGCGGCTACTGCTGCCTTTACATAATCCTTTTCTACCGCTACAAATGCTCCTATTACAGAAGTTAGTAAACAACCTGTTCCAGTAACTTTCGTTAAAATAGGATGTCCATTTCGAATAAGAATAGTTCGCTCTCCATCTGTAACAACATCTTCTTGCCCAGTAATTACCGCAACTGTATTTAATTCATCTGCTGCCTGTTTTGCAATATTTACAACATTACCGTTGCCAGTACCAGCGTCTACACCTTTAATTTCCCATTTCTCATTAATAACGTTAGCTATTTCAGCTGCATTTCCGCGGATAACAGCTAAATCGATTTCAGCTGGAATATATCTCGCAACTTCTGTTCGATAAGAAGTTGCTCCTGCCCCAACTGGATCAAACAATACTGGTACATCATTCTTATTTGCTGATTTACCAGCAAGTAACATCGCTTCTACCTCTTCAGGACGAAGTGTACCCATATTTAAAACAAGGGCTCCCGCAATGCTAGCCATTTCTGCTACTTCTTCTTTTGCATACGCCATTACAGGTGATGCTCCTAATGCTAACAAACCGTTTGCTGTAAAATTTGTTACAACAACATTTGTAATATTATGCACGAGTGGATTAGACTCTCTCACCAAATCCACTACTTTACTAATTTCTTTCATATTCATCCTTTTCATCTCCTAACTATAGTGATGGGAGATACACAAAAAGGCACTTTGCGCGTACGCAAAGTGCCTGAACATGTGCTTTTACACTCTCCCTACGCTGGCATTATCCAACAGGTTCAAATGGTCAATGACGGACTAGTCATACTCTCAGTTTGCATCCACAAACTCCCATGTGTTTATTATTCATCTACTTCAGAGTCTACTCTTATTCTAGTAAAATAACAAGTTCTTTACTTTTATAAAATGATAGAGATCAGAACTCTCCTGGTTCAACCATTCTTCGCCTTTATATAAGTAAAACTCTCACACGTATATTTCACCACAAATAACTCAAACCGTCAGCAAGACTGAATAGAACAAAGATGTATGCTATATTTAACGTATGGAAATTTGAAAGGATGTTTTTAAATATGGCAAAAAGTATTGTAATTGCTGAAAAACCTTCTGTTGCACGTGATATCGCACGTGTACTGAAATGTGATAAAAAAGGGAACGGCTATCTTGAAGGTAGTAAATATATTGTTACTTGGGCTTTAGGTCATCTCGTTACATTAGCTGATCCAGAAAGCTATGATGTGAAATATAAACAGTGGAATTTAGAAGATTTACCAATGCTACCGGAGCGTTTAAAACTAACCGTTATTAAACAAACAGGGAAACAGTTTAACGCTGTAAAAAGTCAGCTTCTTAGAAAAGATGTAAATGAAATCATTATAGCTACTGACGCCGGTCGTGAGGGAGAGTTGGTCGCACGCTGGATTATCGATAAAGTTAAAATGCAGAAACCGATTAAACGTCTATGGATTTCATCTGTTACCGATAAAGCAATTAAAGATGGCTTCGCAAATTTAAAACCAGGAAAAGCATATGACAATCTATACGCTTCAGCTGTCGCACGTTCAGAGGCTGACTGGTATATCGGACTTAATGCGACTCGAGCATTAACTACTCGCTTTAATGCCCAACTAAATTGTGGTCGTGTTCAAACACCTACTGTAGCCATGATTGCAAGCCGTGAAGATGAAATCAAACATTTCAAAGCTCAAACTTACTATGGTATCGAAGCTCAAACAGCTGAGAGATTAAAGCTAACTTGGCAAGATACAAAAGGAAATAGCCGTAGCTTTAATAAAGAAAAAACTGATGTAATCGTGAACAAAATTAGTAAACAAAATGCTACTGTTGTAGACATTGATAAAAAACAAAAGAAATCGTTCGCTCCTGGTCTTTACGATTTAACTGAGCTACAACGTGATGCGAATAAAATATTTGGTTACTCTGCGAAAGAAACATTAAACATTATGCAAAAATTATATGAACAGCATAAAGTTTTAACGTACCCTCGTACAGATTCACGCTATATTTCATCTGATATTGTCGGAACACTTCCAGAGCGTCTGAAGGCTTGCGGAGTTGGAGAATACCGTCCTTTAGCACATAAAGTATTGCAGAAACCTGTAAAATCTAATAAATCATTTGTTGATGATAGTAAAGTAAGCGATCATCACGCAATTATTCCAACAGAGAGCTATGTAAACTTCTCAGCTTTCACAGATAAAGAACGTAAAATTTATGACTTAGTTGTAAAACGTTTCTTAGCTGTTTTATTCCCGGCCTTTGAATATGAACAACTAACATTGCGCACGAAAATTGGTGATGAAACGTTCATCGCACGCGGAAAAACGATTTTACATGCTGGTTGGAAAGAGGTTTATGAAAATCGATTTGAAGATGATGATGCAAGCGATGATGTAAAAGAACAAATCTTACCCCGCATTGAAAAAGGCGATACATTAAACATAAAACTAATTGTCCAAACATCAGGTCAAACGAAAGCACCTGCACGTTTTAATGAAGCAACATTACTTTCAGCGATGGAAAACCCAACAAAATACATGGATACGCAAAACAAACAACTTGCTGACACGTTAAAGTCAACTGGTGGATTAGGTACTGTAGCTACACGAGCTGATATTATCGACAAGTTATTCAATTCGTTCTTGCTTGAAAAACGTGGTAAAGATATTCACATTACTTCAAAAGGCCGTCAGTTACTTGATTTAGTGCCAGAAGAACTGAAATCTCCTACACTAACTGGTGAATGGGAGCAAAAGTTAGAAGCTATCGCTAAAGGAAAATTAAAGAAAGAAGTATTCATTTCAGAAATGAAGAACTATACGAAAGAAATTGTTGCTGAAATTAAATCGAGTGATAAGAAATATAAACACGACAACATTTCAACGAAGTCTTGTCCAGACTGTGGTAAACCAATGTTAGAAGTAAACGGTAAAAAAGGTAAAATGCTTGTATGCCAAGACCGCGAATGTGGTCACCGTAAAAATGTATCCCGCACTACAAATGCACGCTGTCCTCAGTGTAAAAAGAAACTAGAACTTCGTGGTGAAGGAGCAGGCCAAATTTTCGCATGTAAATGTGGCTATCGTGAGAAACTTTCTACATTCCAAGAGAGACGTAAAAAAGAATCCGGCAGCAAAGCTGATAAACGCGACGTTCAAAAATATATGAAACAGCAGAACAAAGAAGAAGAGCCATTAAACAATCCATTCGCAGAAGCATTAAAGAAATTAAAATTTGATTAAACAAAAAGGTTCCTACCACTATCGGTAGGAACCTTTTATTTTTAATGAATAATTTTACTTCCTTTTGCGTTCTCAACAAACTTTTCACTTGATTTGTTAATTGGTGTTTTCAGTAATAATGCAGCCACAACCATGATTACTACGAAAGCACTTAACACAAGTAAATCTCTAGTTACTATATCCCAAAGCATTCCACCTACTGTTTCACGAATTGCACTAATAGCATATGTGAATGGCAAGAACGGATAAATCGCTTGGAAGAATGGTGGTGTCATTTGAATTGGGAACGTACCGCCCGATCCTGCTACTTGTAGTACAAGTAAAATAATCGCCATCGATTTCCCAACGTTTCCGAAAATAGAAACGAGTGAGTACACGATACAAACAAATACTCCCCCAATAAATAAACTAAATAACACAAACCAGAACTTATCGACTACGTACGTACCGAGTAAGAATATATCTCCCATTGATACGATAAACGCTTGTGAAAGACCTATCGTTAAGAATGTTAATAAACGTCCGAAGTAAACTTCATGGCTCTTATAATTCGCGCCCTCTTCGTGTACTTCTACCGTTAATAATGAAACCATTAATAATGCGCCTACCCATAATGCAAGCACTGTATAGAATGGTGACATTGCTGAACCGTAGTTCGGCATTGCAAATAATTTATTCTCTTTTAAATTTACTGGATTTGCAAAGTAGTCACTTTGCTTTTCAACATCGTTTTTCAATAAGCGTATGATGTCTTTTATATCCTCTTCAGATTCAAAATCACGAATTTTATCTGCTAATTCTTTAATCTTTTTCTCAGTAGCTGGCATTTCAGCTTTAATATCTGCAATTTTCTTTTGACCATCTACTAAGCCTTTTGATGAATCTTCAAGTAATTTTTTCACATCTGGAAGCTTCTTATCTGCCTCGCCTAAAATTTGAGATGTATTTTTAGACATCTCTTTTGTACGAGCAATTGCTGCGTTAAAGTTTGGAACGATTTCTGAATCATATTTAGCTAAAATGTCACCAATTTGGCCCGAAACATTTTTAGACACTTGATTAATACTTTCAATAACATCTGCTGCTGGTTTTTGACCTTTATTAATAGCGTCAATTCCTTTATCAGTTAAATCGATTCCTTTTTGCAAACCATCTTTTACTTTATTTAACTTAGCAATTGTGCCATTAAGATTTTTATCACTATTCACATCGCCCAAAACTTTATTTGTACTTTCCATAACCGGAATCATATCATTAACTAAATTCCATCCTGCTTTGAACTGTCCATTTAAATCATTTAAGGCTACTTTTGTAGAATCTAATCCATTAACACCTTTGTTACTTAAGTCTTCTCTTGCTTTTTCAAGCTCCGTTTTTAATCTGCTGTAATCATTTACAGCCTTATCATATTTTTCTCTACCATTGTCTAATGCTTCATTTGTTTGGTTTACTAAATCATTTACCGCTTTTATATCTTGATTTAAATTCCCTCTTAACTGCTGAGCATCTTCTTTTACATTTTCAGCTTTGTTTTTCAATTGCTCAGCTGTGCTTACTGCTTTTTCGAAATCTGCTACAAACGTAGCATTATAATCTGCTTCTGCTTGATTTACCAAGTTATTTATTGCATCTAATTTTTTATTAGTAGCGTCTCTTACATCTTGTTTCACTTCTTGCCCTGTACCAATAATATTGGCAATATCTTTAACGCCACCATTTGCATTTTCAATAGCTGATTTAAGGTTTGTTAATTTTTCTATTCTCTTTTGGAAGAATTCTTTTCCAAAATCAGTTGATGCAGACTCTTTAAATTTAGTAAAGACATCAATTAAATATGAAACACTATCTGCTCGACCTTGCAGCGTCTCAGAAACCTTATTAAGATCTTGTTTCGCTTTTTCCGGATCCAAATTACCATTTTGCAACCCGTTTATAACACCTTGTGCATAAGTTGTTCCGACACGTATCGAACTAAAAACATTATTTACAGTTTGATCAATATTTTTAGCAATATTTTTATACCCCTCACCATTCACTTGCGGTAACGCTGGAATTTCTGGTATTTGTGGTACTTGCGGAATAGTTATATTGGGCAACACTGGGAATTTAGCCGGATCTGGAAGTGTCAGATTAGAATCAAATGATGGATTTTTTAAGAAATCCGTAATTGCTGCCGCACTATCTAAACCTTGTTGCATTACAATTAAATTATTCTTAATTGTTCCAGGTGCACGCTTCAATGTTTCATCATTTCTCGCAAAGAATTTATCTAAATTCCCTAACGCCTCTTGCCCATCATTCATAACACTTTCTACAACTGGCAACTCTTTTTGTGCTACTTTCACAACATCTTCTGCCCGAGTCGCATCATCTAATGCCTTATCCACAAGTGTATTCATTTCTGGGAACTGTGCTTCTAACTTAAATACGAGATCCTTGACCTTCTCAATACTCGGTAAGTTAGTTTCTAAATCGATTCCAAGGTCATTGAAGATTTTAAAAATCTCACCGTTTGCTGTTTTAACAAAGTTTTTACTAACCTCTTCTGTAAGACCCGATGCACCTTTAGCTGTAATTTTCGGTGCAATCGCATTTACTTTTTCATTTACATAGTAATCAAGTTCTGGTTTCTGTGGATTTTCATTCAAGACTGTTGCAATCTTTTCAGAAAAATCTTTTGGAATAGTAATACTTGCGGAATAATCTCCACGCTCTACTCCATAAATTGCTTGCTTTTCATCAACAAACTTCCACCCGAAATTTTTGTTCTTCTTAAGTGAATCTACAATTTCTTCCCCGATGTTAATATCTTTCCCTCTTAAATTTGATCCAACATCTTGGTTAGAAACTGCAATTTGGATTCCTTTCGTATTTCCGTAAGGATCCCAAGAAGCTTTAATGTTAAACCATGCATATAACGATGGTAAAATCATTAACCCTAAAACAATAACAATTGCAGCCCAATGTTTGGCTACATTCCGTAAATCTGTCTTATAAATACGCCAAATTTGTTTCATAAAAGTTATCACCTAATTATATATTTTTCCTTCTTTAGAAAATGATACATACATTTTGTAATTATATCACTTTCTACATCGTGGATTAAACGAAAACATACTATTTTTCCCATTAAATATTTCACTTACTTCATTATATAACGAAGTAAAAAAAGTATGCATACAAAATGACCAAATTAGTTTTACATTCAATAATAACAAATATATAGGAAATGTCATAAAAAATACAAGTATTTTCTCTTGGGAATACTTGTATTTATCAAAAAATCCTCACAGCTTTTCATTATCTGTGAGGATTTCTTCTATTATATATCTAATTGTACTTCTACACCGAAATGGTCAGAAATTACATTTCGATTTGTTCCATTAAAAATGACTTTTGAAGAATTAACTGTTTTACTTTGATTGCTTAATATTAGGTCGATTCGTAAGTTTTGTTTATTTTCATCCCAACCAGCAATCTCTCCTTGGACAGTTGTTCCTTCATCCTTCTCTATCGCTAGTTCATATGTGTCATATAAACCTTTTTGCATCATATACTCATAACCCTCTCCTTCCAAACGAGCATTGTTATTAAAATCACCCATTAAGAAGGAAAGTTCATTGCTATTTACACGCTCCACTAAACGATCAACTTGGCCTTTGAATGATTCTTCTTCATCATTCCACCAACCGAGATGGCAAGAATAAAACGTTATATTCTTATCATTATAAGCAATTGTTGCACTTACAATTTTGCGTGTTTTCCAATACGTTGTATCCTTATTTTCTGAGACAAAGAACGTATCTTCCTTTACAATGTTGTGCTTTGTTATAATTGCTAATCCTTCTTCGTACACATCATATCCAATATGAGAGAAATCCCAAATAATATTGTATTCTTTTACATTTAATGCTCTTAACTCTTCTAGCAGTAAAAGCCCAAAATTATCTTTTTTCTTGTTACCGCATACATTTTCAGCTTGTATAGACTGACTTACTTCTTGCAATGCGATCACATCATAATCTTCTTCTTGAATTGCTTTAGCAAGATACTTTATTTTTTCAATTTGATTCTCTTCTTGCCAAGAGTGACAATTTAAAGTTAGCAATTTCATATTATTACGCACCTAACATATCTTGAATATCTGACTTTAATACGTCAGCTTTCGGGCCATATACTGCTTGTACACCTTTATCTTTTACAATAAGTCCTAAAGCACCATTTTGTTTCCATTGTGCTTCTGGTGCAACAACATCTAAATCTTTTACTGTTATACGTAAACGTGTCATACAAGCATCCACGTCAGCAATATTATCTTTTCCACCCAATAAATCAATAACTTTTGTTGCTAATGAACCATCTTGTACATTTCCTGTTCCTTCTGTTGACTCATCTTCATTATCAATATAGTTACCTGCACGCCCTGGCGTTGGTAAATTGAATTTTTTAATTAAGAAGTTGAATAACGTAAAGTTAAGGCCGAAGAACACTAATGAAACAATGACAAAGTTGATTAAATCTCTCGTTAAACCTGCATTGATCATCATTGGTGTACGTGTAATTAACTCAATAAATCCAAATGCATGAACACGTAAATTAATTAAATCCGCTAATGCGAATGCAAGTCCTGTTGTAATTGCATACACAACATATAATACTGGTGCAATAAACATGAACATGAATTCAATTGGTTCTGTTACACCTGTTAAGAATACTGCTAATGCAGCTGATAAGAACATTGGTTTATATTTTGCACGTTTTTCTTTATCAACATTACGGAACATCGCAAACGCAATCCCCATTAACGCTGCCGTTGAGCCGATAACTTGTCCAGCTTTGAAACGAGCTGGTACAACGTTATTTAATAAATCGTTATATGCTTTCGTATCTCCATTTGCTAATAAGTTATTTAAATCTGTAATCCATGCAAGCCATAACGGATCTTGTCCCGCTACAATTTGTCCAACCTTTGAGCCAGTTAACATCGTATATGTTCCGCCTAGCTCTGTGTAGTTCATCGGAATTGTTAACATATGATGTAATCCAAATGGTAATAATAAACGTTCTAACGTTCCATATACAAACGGTGCAATAACTGGTGCACTATCTTTAGATGCTGCAATCCAGCGACCAAATTCATTTAATCCACTTTGGATAAATGGCCATACAAGTGATAATACAATCGCAGTGACTGTAGACCAAACAATTACAACGAATGGTACGAATCGTTTTCCATTAAAGAATGCTAATGCCTGTGGCAGTTTATTATAATTGTAGTATTTGTTATATAAAGTAGCTCCTAAGAAACCTGTGATAATCCCTACGAAAACTCCCATGTTTAATGCTGGTGCACCAAGTACAGAAGTAAAGTAATCTTTTACAAGTAAATCTCCTGCTAAAAATGAAGAAACTGTCGCTTTTGAATCCGTTAACATTTGAGCGTTTACGCCAAATATAGCTCCTGTAATTCTGTTTGTTAAGACGAATGCTAATAGTGCTGCAAATGCACCACCTGCTCGATCCTTCGCCCAAGATCCCCCAATTGCTACTGCGAATAAGATGTGTAGATTTGTAATAATTGCCCAACCGATGTCTTCCATTACTCGAGCAATTGTATGAACTGCGTTAATATCCCCAGCAGACATCCCAATTAACTTACCGATGGAAATCATTAAACCAGCTGCTGGCATTACAGCTACAACCACTAATAATGCTTTCCCGAACTTTTGCCAAAAATCAAAAGACGTAATTTTCATCTGTTCTTCCTCCCCTTTATTTATAACAACATAATGATTTAAATTATAATTTCTGTTTCTCTTATGAAAACGATTCCTTATGTTACTTTTTTCTCTTTACGCAACCGTTTTCATAAATCTATTTTAATAAAAGCGTTTTCACATTGCAATAGAAATTTATTTTTTTTCATAAAAAAAGATGCTCAAGGAGCATCCTTTTTCATTATGAAATGCGATAAACCCTTGTTTCATAAGGTTTTAACGTGATTGTAGTTATTTGTTCATGTTCCGCAACTTTATAGTTATTTAAAAGCAAACGTTTGCGTTCTAATGCGAATAAACTCTCATTATACACAGCTTCCTCTTTTGAGATATTACTAATTACAATGACTTTTTCATCCTGTAACGTACGTGTATATGCATAAATTTGTGGATCGTCTTCTAAAAGTAAATCGTACGTACCGTAGTTCAGTACATCGTGCTCTTTTTTCAAGGCAATCATTTTCTTATAGAAATTGAAAATAGAGTTCTCTTCATTTTTTTGCTTTTCAACATTAATTTCTTTGTAATTTGGATTCATGCTAAACCAAGGTGTACTTGTTGTGAAGCCAGCATTCATTTCATCGTTCCACTGCATAGGTGTACGTGAATTATCGCGGCAAGAAGCCCATATAATTTCCATCATATCTTGATGTGATACGCCCTCTGCAATTTTCTCACGATATAAATTTTTAATTGCTACATCATCGTAATCTTCAATATTTGGGAACTGAACATTTGTCATACCAATTTCTTGTCCTTGATAAATAAACGGTGTGCCGTGCATAAAGAAATACATCGCTCCTAAAGCCGTTGCACTTTCACGCCAATATTCTTTATCATTTCCCCAAGTAGACACAATACGTGGCTTATCATGATTTTCAATATATAAAGCATTCCATCCCTTATTTTCTAAACCTTTTTGCCACTTTGTTAATACTTTTTTCAACTCAACAACGTCAAGGTCTTTCTTCTTTTCTGCATCCCATAAGCTTAAATGCTCAAATTGGAATACCATATTGAATTTACCGTTCTCTTCTCCAACCCAAAGATCAGCATCTTCAACTTTCACACCATTTGCTTCTCCAACAGTCATAATATCGTATTTAGCAAATGTGTTTTCTTTTAATTCTTCTAGTAATGGCTGAATACCATTTACATTCATATGTTTGTCAAAAGAAGGCACATACTTTAACCCTTTTGGGTTTGGCATATCCTTGAGGCCATCTTCTTTTTTTATATGACTAATCGCATCGACGCGGAAACCATCAATACCTTTATCAAGCCACCAATTAACAGTATCATATAAAACTTCACGAACTTCTTTATTCTCCCAGTTCAAATCTGGTTGTTTACGCGAGAATAAATGTAAATAATATTGCTCTGTCACTTCATCATATTCCCATGCAGAACCATTAAAGATACTTTCCCAATTGTTTGGTTCCGCGCCGTCTTTCCCATCCTGCCAAATATACCAATCACGCTTCGGATTGTCTTTAGAAGAACTTGATTCAATAAACCATGGATGTTCATCACTTGTATGATTAATAACTAAATCAATAATAAGCTTCATGTCACGCTTATGAACTTCATCTAGTAGTATATCAAAATCTTCCATCGTACCAAATTCATCCATAATATCTTGATAGTCACTAATATCATAACCATTATCGTCATTAGGTGATTTATACATTGGACAAATCCAAATTACATCTATACCTAAATCTTTTAAATAATCCAGCTTTGCAATAATCCCCTGTAAATCTCCAATACCATCACCATTTGAATCCATAAAGCTACGTGGATAAATTTGATAAGCGACAGCTTCTTTCCACCATGTCTTATTCATACTAATTCTCTCCTTTTGCATCCCATCGGATTTTTTATGCAAACGTTTTCGTAACACTATCATAACAAAATATGAATAGTTTGCAACTGTTTTCATTGAACTCTATGTAGTTTCCTTATTCTTATGCCTTATTTATTTCTCACAAAGATAAAGTGAAACTTTAATCGTTAAGGAGATGTCCATTCCCCGCTGATTATTAGCCCTTACCAATCGAGCTTTTACGAGCAGCCTATCTTCTTTGTTTCAGCCGGATTGTCTTACTGCTCGCAAATAACGGGATAAATCTAACCCTTCTCTTCTTCTCGTCCATGCGTGTTAAATACACTCTTCATATACTAATACAAGCTCATATTATTTCAGAAAGGAGATATAAATTGAAACAAACAAAATTAACTGGTCGTATCGTCGTTCCCTCGGATCCTAGGTATGACATAGCCCGAATAAATTTAAATTTAAGCATTCCAAAATTTCCTTGTATTATTGTTTTTTGTCAAAATAAAAATGATGTGTGTAACGCCTTAAAATGGGCACGTGAGCGTCATATACCATTTCGCTTAAGAAGTGGACGACATAGCTACGAAAATTTCTCTCTTTTAAATGGCGGGCTTATTATTGATGTGAGTGAAATGAAGCAAATTACGGTTAGTACAGAAAAATTAACAGCAACAATTGAAGCGGGTGCAAATCTTGGCACTGTGTATAAAGAACTTTGGAAATATGGTGTTACAATACCAGCTGGCACAAGTGCAAGTGTCGGAATTGTGGGGTTAACACTCGGCGGTGGCATTGGCATGCTTTCACGCTTATTTGGACTAACATGTGATCAATTAGTAGAAGTCGAAATGGTACAAGCGTGCGGGAAATTTGGTGCAAAAACCATTCGTGCAAATGAAAAGGAAAACCCTAGCCTGTTTTGGGCATGCCAGGGTGGTGGTGGTGGAAATTTCGGAATTGTTACTTCCTTAACTTTCCGGGTCCATCCTATAAAAAACGTCTCCATTTTCTCACTCACATGGGAATGGGAAGACTTTATTGCTGCATTTCAAGCTTGGCAAAACTGGGCACCTTATATAGATGAACGTCTCACTTCATCAATTGAATTATTCTCTAAACAACGAAATAAAATCGAGGTGAAAGGTGAATTTGTCGGCTCTCCTTCTGAACTCTATCCTCTATTATCTCCTCTTCTTGAAACTGGTAATCCTTCTCTCTTTATAGATGAAGTTCCGTATATAAAGGCTGTTCAATTCTTTAATAGCGGCAATATTCCTGAAAAATTCAAACGCTCTGGTTCCTACGTATATAAACCTATCCCTCTTAAAGGTATTCAAATCTTACAATATTTTCTTTCTCATGCACCAAATAAAGATGCGAGTATTTGGCACCAATCACTCGTAGGTGCTGTAGAAAACATTTCGCCTAATGAAACAGCTTATTTCCACCGCAAGGCAATTATTGCTCAAGAATATATTACTTCTTGGAAATGCAACGATGAAGAAAATCGAAATATACGCTGGGTTAAAGATTTACGGGAAAGCTTAGATCCTTACACACTAGGAGACTATGTCAATTGGCCCGATATCGACATAAAAAATTGGCAAACTAGTTATTATGGCTCTAATTTTCAAAGGTTGCGTAAAGTGAAGACAGCATATGACCCTTGTAATGTTTTTCGTTTTCAACAAAGCATTCCTCCTTTCCATATGTAAAAAGGAAGAACAGAATTCTGTTCTTCCTTTTTACATTGAAAATCGTTCAATGGTTTGTTTCAAGTCCGCTGCTTGCTTCTCTAAATCCTTTAATAATTGATCGATTACTACCATATTTTTAGATTGTTGCAACGTCACACGTGCCACTTCTTGTGAACCAGCTGATGTTTCCTCAGCAATTGCTGCTACAGCCTTCGTCTGTGCTCCTGTTTGATGAATGTGACTCACTTGCTCGTTCATATAGCTACTAATTTGCTTAGTTGCATCGGCAACTTCCATAATGCTTGATGACATTTCTTTTAAAATTAATTCAGTAGCTTCTCCTCGTTTTGCCTCTTCTTTAGCTGTTTTCACTTGCTCCGTCATTTTCAATGCGACTTGTTGCACTTCCTCTTGCATATTTCGTAATAACTGCGATATATTTCTTGCAGAATGATCGCTTTCATCAGCAAGTTTACGTACTTCTTCAGCTACAACTGCAAAGCCCCTTCCATGCTCTCCAGCACGAGCTGCCTCAATAGAAGCATTTAATGCTAATAAATTCGTTTGACTAGCAATCTCACTCACAACAGAAACAATATGTTCTACTTGTTTCATTCGTTCTTCTAACTTCTGTACATTTTGCATCGAATCTTCATTCTCTTTTGCCAATGTTTGAATGCCTTGAATTAAAGAAGTAAAGACACGTGTACTTTGTCCTAAAGCTTGAACCATTTCTAAAGACAACTCGTCGGACTTTTTTGCTTTTTCTTCTACTTCACTCGCAATAGAGGTTGTTGTATCGACAGTTGAAACAATCGCCTGAATGGAAGCTGCTGATTGCTCGGCGCCAGAAGAAATCTCTGCAAGAGTTTCAGACACACCGCGTGCTTGCTTTGTCGCTTCCTCTGTTTGTCTTCTAATTTGCTGAACTTGATTATTTGTATACGAAAATGTAGTATCAATATTTTTTACCATACCTCTTAAGTTCCCTAGCATCATATTAAATGCAACACTTAAAGATTTAATCTCATCATCTACTTTTGGCAACGGGACATCTTCACGAATATCACCATCAGCCGCTTTCCTTGCTGCTTCTTCCAACTTTCGAAGTGGTTTAATTAAAAATATTGCTGCCCCATACGCTAAAATTCCAGACCATACTACACCTAATAACATAACGATAATATTATAAACAGTTTGACTTACATAACCTTGAAAGTAATCATATATAACGTAAATGAAAATTAAACTTGTTGAATATGTAATGAAAGCTAAAACTGTAGTAAATAACATAAGCTGTATACGCAAGCCAAAGGAAAATATTTTTCTTTCTTTTCCCATCTCTTCTTTCCCCCTTCTTATAAGCAATATAAGTACTACCTATATATTATTATCCATATTTTCGTTATAGAAAGATATAGGGATTTTAAAAATCATTATTTCTTTGAATATTAAATCCCCTGAAAAAAATAAAGGATTCTGACAATTTATGACTAATAACAGAAATAAGGGGCAACATTTGTAAAATATATTTTTGACTGGGGGTTTTGTATGATTCAAGTTCGAAATCTAGTAAAATCATTTGGCTCACTTGATGTTTTAAAAGGAATTGATTTAGAAGTAAAAGAAAAAGAAGTTGTTGTTTTAATCGGTGCCAGTGGTTCCGGCAAAAGTACATTACTTCGCTGTCTTAACTTTTTAGAAATGTACGATGAAGGTGAAATTCACTTACAAGGTGAACGAATTGATCCAAAGCATTCAAATTTAAACAAAGTCCGTGAAAATGTCGGTATGGTTTTTCAACACTTTAACCTCTTTCCTCATATGACCTCACTAGAAAACATCATAGAAGCACCTATTCACGTAAAAAAATTGGAGACAGCAGACGCGAAGGATGTTGGGAATCAACTCCTACAAAAAGTCGGCCTACAAGATAAGGCGGATGTAACTCCTCACCTACTTTCAGGTGGTCAAAAACAACGCGTTGCGATTGCACGAGCTCTTGCTATGAACCCTAAAATTATGCTATTTGATGAACCTACCTCAGCCTTAGACCCTGAACTTGTTGGAGAAGTATTGCAAGTTATGAAAGAACTTGCTGAAGAAGGAATGACCATGATTATTGTTACTCATGAAATGAATTTCGCAAGAGATGTAGCTGATCGCGTCATATTTATGGATGACGGAAAGATTGTAGAGGACGCTCCGCCAGCACAATTCTTTTCAGCTCCATCACATGAACGAGCAAAACAATTTTTACGCAACGTTTTATAATGTAATTTCTGTTTCAAATGAAAAGAAATACATCCATACGGTGCACAACTAATTGTCCAAATAAAATATCTCAGTAACATACTTAAAACCATCCGTATGATCAATATATAGGAGGGGTTTTATGAAAAGAAAACTATTAACCATTGTTGCGAGTATTACATTATGTACATCCTTCATACTAGGAGCCTGTAGTAAGGAAAGTGCTACTACTTCTTCAAATGGTGAAAAAGAATTTCGTTATGCGATGAGTGGCTTATATAAACCTTTTAACTATAAAGAAAATGATGGAAAGCTTGCCGGTTTTGATGTGGAAATTGGTGAGGCACTTGCGAAAAAAATGAATATGAAACCCACTCCTATTACAAATCCATGGGAAACGCTAATTCAAGGTCTACAATCGAAAAAATATGATGCTATATTGGGCAGTATGGCAATTACAGAAGAACGCTTAAAAGCTGTTAGTTTCTCCAATCCTTATTATCGCTCTGGTGCCCAAATTTTTGTGGCTAAAAAGAATACATCTATCTCTTCTCCAGAAGATTTGAAAGGTAAGAAAATTGGTGTTGTAAAAGCTAGTACCTTTAAAGACCTTGTTGCAAAACATACAGATCAAATCACAGAATATGATAGCGATATTACTGCACTTATGGACTTAGAGCCTGGACGTATTGATGCAGTAATCACTGATCAAATGGTCGGTTTACGTATGATCAAAGAAGGTAAATCAAATATAAAAGAAGCTGGAAAACCATTAAATCTTGATGAAATGGGAATTGCTATTCGTAAAGATGATAAAGAAATGGTTGAGAAAGTAAATAAAGCTTTAGATGAAATCATTAAAGATGGTACGTATGAAAAGATCAGTAAAAAATGGTTTGGGCGTAATATTCTCGGTGAAGAGGAAAAAACGAAGTAAATTAGCTAGTCAAATGTTTCATACATTATGCCCCACTTTTTATGTGGGGTATTTCATTCCCTACTAAAATCCATACAATATGAGGTGACACATATGTTTGAAATTTTTATGTCTACTTATCCCACACTCTTAAAGGCTACTATTGTCACATTACAATTAACATTAACATCCCTATTACTTGGTTCACTAATTGGATTACTATTCGCTTTTTTTCGAATCTCTAACAATAAGATTTTAAATAGTATTGCTTATGTATATATCGCCATTATTCGTGGTACACCTTTAATTGTTCAAATTGCCATTCTCTATTTCGGTATTACATCGATTATTGTCTTCACTCCTTTTTGGGCAGGAGCAATTGCTTTAGCAATCCATAACGGTGCATATATTACTGAAATTTTCCGCGGATCCATTCAGTCCGTTGACCGTGGACAATTGGAAGCTGCTCGCTCTTTAGGTATGCCTTACCCTTTAGCTATGCGCCGAATTATATTACCACAAGCATTTCGTCTGTCTCTTCCCCCTCTAGGGAACCAATTTATTATTGGATTAAAAGATTCTTCTCTTGTTGCTTACGTAGGATTGTCCGAATTATGGGGATCAGGTTTATCAATTGCTGCAAGTAACTTCCAACAATTAGATACATACATAATTGTTGGTTTATATTACCTCGTACTTGTTCTTCTATTTACTTATTTTGTTAATCTTTTAGAAAAACGACTTCAACGAAAAGAAAATAACTCTGTCCAGGTCAAGACGAAGAACAAGAAAGAAGTCTCTTTATAACAAAAAGCAAGCTCTAAGAGAGCTTGCTTTTTCATCGTAAAATATGTCTATTATTGATTTACTTTTTTTATAGTCTCTTTTTCCTCTATATGTTCCTCACGATATGAAATATTATGAGGATCCAATCCATTTCCTAAAGAACCATAGAAATGCTCCCTATGCGGATCAACTAATTCACTTCCGTGATAATACACACGTGGTGTATTCCAAAGTGCTGCCAAAGCTTTTGTCATCGGCATTTCGTGATAGCGTTCCGGCCACATTTCTTTAATTTTATCTTTTACTAATGGATAGTATTTAGAACTCATAGCAGGAAACAGATGATGTTCTGTATGGTATGAGAAATTGAAATGTAAAACGTCTACCCAGCGCGGTACTGTTACTGATAAACAGTTTGCTAAAGGATCATTTACTGGAACAATAGGATTTAAGCGGTGATTTGTTGCGATATACGCCATTACAATAAAGTTAGCAATTAACAACGGAATCACGTATGCAAAGAACCACTTTGTAGGTCCCATAATAAACAATAAACTAATCCAAACTGTCCAGGGCAAAAGAAGTTGAAGCCATACAGATTTTTGATTGGATGACTTAAATTCTTTTATAAAATGAAAGAACATTCGAGTCGAATGTAACGTAAATTGAATTGTTAGTGACAGGAAACTAAAGAATGAACGTACATGAAGAGGCATGCGATATACCCAACTCAAAAACTTACTCTTTTTCAGTTTCTCAAATGTCGGCCATGCATCTGGATCATTCTCTTCATGCTGTGTGTGAACATGATGCGTTGCATTATGCCACTTTCTCCAAAGTTTTGGGCCAGTTGCTAATGGCATAAATGCTATCGCACCTAAAAAATCACGAAGCCATGCCTTTCTTACAACTGTTCCATGTAAAATTTCATGTCCTAAAAATCCAAGTGAAGCAAAACATAATCCAAGAACAATTGCAATTCCTAGATTTGCCCACACATTCAATTCAAATACACCGATCGTTATTAAACCAGCCAATGCCACAAGTAAATAAGCCAGTCCACCAAATAATCGATTAGGAACTGGTTTAAATGCTTTTTTCGGCAAATGTGGTGCTACACGTGCTGCATACCACCCAAACGTATGAAGCTCCTTCATCCTTTTGCCCCTTTCTTATGCCGCGCCCCGCGCAACTTGCATATATCAATTCTTGCTTCCAGATTGATTTTACTACGTGATCCAAAAAGCATTTATCATAAGGAAAATATACTCACTCTATCGTCACTTAATTTTCGCTTTTATTATCAATGAAAAACATTTCTCTTTTTACTCTCTATCAACCTTTCCACATGATGAATCATAACAATAGAATTTCTATATTGTCAACAACTTTTATGACCTAGTAATAAAAGTTGGTTATATTTTTATAATTATACTTTATTTCACTAAAGAAAAAGCATAGATTTCATAAGGCTTTATCAGGTATATATACATATCCACTTAAACAACATAGACTCTATCTTATTCAAGAACTCTCTATGTAATCAACAAATGGAATCACTTGAATTTAGCTTTATATAAATCCTACTTCTTCATACTGCCCCAATAAAATAATTATATTAAAATATTTTTTCTTTCATTTAGTAAGAATAGAACGCTACGAAAACAACATACATGAATTCCATATAATATGGAAATGTTAAAAGGAAAATTGTTCTAATTTGGAGGTTTTCAAAATGACAGATGACACATTTCCGCAGTTACCATCATCCTATTGGATTGAATCTACTCAATTTCCTACTTTTCCTCATTTATCCGAAAATATAAAGACAGAAGTTGCTGTTATCGGAGCTGGTATTACAGGCATTACCACCGCCTATTTACTCGCTAAAGAAGGAATGAAAGTCGTTTTAATTGATTCTGGTTCTGTTTTAAATGGAACAACTGGGCATACAACCGCAAAAGTAACAGCTCAACATGATCTTATTTATGATGAATTAATAAACAATTTTGGTGTTGAAAAAGCCAGGCTTTACTACGAATCAAATAGTAAAGCTCTACAATTCATAAACGAGACTGTACAAACATATAAAATCGACTGTAATTTCACAAATGAAGATTCGTATTTATATACAACTACCAATAATGGCCTGCAAAATTTAACGAAAGAATATGAAGCCTATCAAAAATTAAATATTCCTTGTGACTATGTTCAATCCCTGTCGATTCCTATTCCCGTACAATCTGCACTTGTGATGAAAAATCAAGCGCAATTCCATCCCCTCCTTTATTTAAAAACACTTTTAGAAAAGTTTGTGGAAATGGGCGGAAAAGTTTATGAGCAAACAACAGCCATTGATGTGGAAAAAGGAGATTATCCACAAGTTATTACAAAGGGTGACCATCGCATCACTTGTAAATATATTGTCTCTTGTTCACATTTTCCTTTTTATGATGCTAATAGCTTTTTCTTTACGCGAATGTACGCAGAACGCTCCTATGCCCTCGCAATAAAAGCAAAAACGGATTATCCAGGGGGCATGTATTTAAGTATCGATGATCCAAAACGCTCCATACGTTATACGACAAGCAATGGAGAAAAGTTGATATTGATTGGCGGAGAGAGCCATAAAACAGGTCAAGGAATTAATACGATGCTTCATTATGATGCACTATATTCCTTTGCTGAATCTACTTTTGGAGTAGATGAAATTCCTTATAGATGGTCAGCGCAAGATTTAATCACGCTAGATAAACTCCCTTATATCGGACATATTAACGAAAGGAATCCAAATATATTTGTGGCAACTGGATATCGTAAATGGGGAATGACGACTGGAACTGCAGCAGCTCATTTACTGAAGGACTCCATTCTAAAAGTCCACAGTCCATATAAAGAACTGTTTGCACCATCACGCTTTCATGCAAATCCGGATATAAAAACTTTCCTCTCTCAGAACATTGATGTTGCTAAACACTTAATTGAAGGAAAAATTGAAACCGCATTACGTAAGCCAGAAAATCTTGAAGTTGGCGAGGGTTCTGTTGTACATGTCAACGGTAAACGAGCAGGTGCTTATAAAGATAAAGAAGGAAAATTACATATCGTCGATACAACTTGCACACACCTCGGCTGTGAAGTTGAATGGAATAGCGGTGATTGTACTTGGGATTGCCCTTGTCACGGTTCCCGTTTTTCAATTGATGGAGATGTTATGGAAGGTCCAGCAGATCAACCATTAAAGCGAGTTGATAACGAATAAAAAAACAAAGAAGTTCAACGGGAATCCTGTTGAACTTTTTTATTTTTCATGACACCTTTTCATATAAATTTCGACATACGCAGGGAAATATTAACATTAAATAAAATAATATATTCATCTACAAATAAAAGGAGTGAATACTATGCAACCTTCTGCTCCACCTCATCTAGAATCTACAGAAACTATCTTTTCAAGTTCTATTACAAAACTTGTTGTTTTTATTTGTTGGCTAGCCATTCTAGCTGACGGATATGATTTAGGTATTTACGGCGCCGTTCTGCCAAAGCTCCTAGAAGACAAAAGCTGGGCACTATCACCAGCCCACGCTGGAACAATTGCCAGCTATGCTTTATTTGGGATGTTTATTGGTGCTATTCTAGTTGGAACCATTACAGATCTAATTGGACGAAAATGGACACTTATATGCTGTTTAGCCCTTTTTTCTATAACAATGGGCTTAGCTGCAATTGCTCCTTCTCCTGAATTATTTGGGTTATCTCGATTTATCGGAGGAATCGGATTAGGCGGTGTTATCCCAACGGCTTCAGCACTTACTGTTGAATATTCACCAAAAAAACGGCAATCTTTTATTTATGCTCTTATGTTTACCGGCTATCCTTTAGGTATCGTGTTAGGCGCTATTTTATCCATGTTTATGCTAGAAGATTTCGGATGGAGAATTATGTTTGGCATCGGAATGATTCCGCTACTCCTCATTCCTTTCATTATTCGTTATTTACCTGAGTCCATTCAATTTTTATTATCGCGAAATCGACAAGAAGAAGTGAATAAAATTCTTAATCGCTTTCAAATTGAATTCCATGTAAAAGATGAAATTCCTGAAACACCATCTAATATACAAAAGAAAAATGGATTTCTTACGTTATTCTCAAAAGATTACATAAAAGCAACACTACTTTTTTGGCTCACTTATATAATGGGAATGTTTTTAATATACGGTTTAAATACTTGGCTACCACAGATGATGCGCCAGGCAGGATACCCTCTTGGATCTAGTTTATCATTTCTACTTATACTAAATATTACTGCAGCTATCGGTGCATTATTTGCTGGGGCGATTGCCGATCGTATAGGAGCAAAAATTGTTATTAGTATCTCCTATCTTATGGCAGCCATATGTATTGGACTATTAACAATTAAACCATCTGTTACAATCATTTATCTTTTAATTGGTCTTGCTGGAATTGGATCAGTCGGTATTACTCAAATATTAAATGCTTATGTAACACAATACTTCCCATCACATATACGAGCTACCTCCTTAGGCTGGGGACTTGGACTTGGCCGAGTTGGTGCGATTGCTGGCCCTATTCTTGTCGGTATTATTATGACAATGCAATATGACTTGGCGTGGAATTTTTACTTATTCTCCTTTGCAGGTCTTATCGCAGCTATATCTGTTTTCTTTATTCCTACAAAATAAAGTGAAACTTTAATCAGCCCTTACCAATCCCTAATCCCTTTTCAATCCCTTTCACGTATTGCTGATAATAATCAATTTGTTCTTCTAAAAATTGATTTAACGCCTGAACTTTCAATCCAACATCTAATTCCGTACCCGCTTTTTTCTTTACTAACAACTTTTCAATTTCATTCAATACACTAGGCTCTACTGATAGTTCCATAATTAACCGGTCAAATTCTACTGGGGGCAATGTCCCTTTCTCTTCTAACCATTTACAAGCTAAAATAGGACGTAATACGTAAAAGTACTTTTTCAACTTTACATTTTCACCTTGTAAAAATTCACGATAGTTTTTTGAAGCCATATGTAAGTAATGATATATCGTTGATTTCGGATTAAAATCCTTTTCACTCATTTGCTGAAGCTGCTCTGGAAGGTTCGAGTTTTCCGAATAAAAAATCGGCGATCGAATCCATTCGAGTAACGCTGGATTTGACTTTGCAAACAGTTGCAAAGCCTTTTTAATATCCCAACCACTTATGTCTAAATCATCACTAATTGGATATTCGATTACATCACGCTTATCATGGATTGATAAATACCATTCTACAGGGTGTATATAAACAAACCTAACATCATAATCACTATCTTTCGATGGAAACCCCCACGCCCGACTCCCTGATTCCACAGCGAATAAAATTTTCACACCATTCTCTTTTTCAATTCGCTCTAGTTCTAATTCAATTTTCTCTCTCATTTCATACCATCTCCATTTTTTGATTATTTCCCTGGGAATTCGACAAATATACGACTAATTTTACTATATACCAAAACAGCTGTCAGACAATTTCTGACAGCTCAATAAAGCACCTATTTTTTATTTTCAATTACAGTAGCAGTAATTCGTTCAAACTCTTTTTGAATTTCCTCTTTATATGCATCCACTTTTGAAAAATCCATAGCAGCAATATAAATTCGTTCTAATTTATCACGAACTGATTTTGCTTTTGCTAAGAAAGACATTGCCTCATTCATTTTTGCTTTATATTGAATGGAAACGTCACGAATTTCTGTAGCATACTTCTCATCCGTCCCCGGTTTAACAATAAGAGCATACATATCTATAATCTCATCACCTTCGCGACTTGGAAAATATTCATGTGGTGCGGTACTATCAAAAATTGCAAATCCTAATTCTCTTACGATAACCATATCAAGACTATTCGGGTCAAATCCGCAATGATATACTTCAACGTCAAAACCTTTTTCTTCTGCTGCCTTCGATAACTTTTTGAGCATTGTTGATTTTCCAGAGCCCGGGCGTCCTTTTATAAAATAACGATGTGGTAACCCTTCTGTTAAATTAGGAACAAAATCAACTGCTCCTTTCGGTGTAGCAGCTCCTAAAAAACGATGTTTCACAATCGATTGTTCTCCCTTTTTATCTGCAAATAATTTCTGAATTAGCTGATCTGTTAGTTCATTTGCTTTATTAAAATCAATGTTATTAATATATATTTTCTCCCACTCATCATGTATAACTAATGCCTCTTTAAAACATCCGTAAGCAGATTTGAAAGCCTTTCCCGCTTCTAATACAAACCGTTCAATTTCTAACTTCTGCTTTCTTAATTTATCTGAGTCCCAAGCAACTCCTAAATTTATATACTCTTCAATAACTCCTGGCATTTTCGGCTCAATAACATGCGGTGATGTTCCATCAACAATTCCTATTTTTAATTTCGGAATAATCACTCCATCAACTGACTTATTATCAGAAGAACAATGCAAAAGTTCAATATCATATCCTTTTTCAACCCATTCACGACCTATTGCCTTAATTAAAGAAGATTTTCCCGTTCCTGGACCACCCTTTAAAATAAACAACCTATCTAGCCCTTTTAAATTCTCTTCGTATAAATTATGAAATCCTCTAGCTGTATTGCCACCAGCATAATAATTTAATACATTCCCTGTCACTGCACTCACTCCTTCGCAACAGTCTACTTACATAAGCTACAATATGCGAGCAACTTTATTTGGGTGAACACCTAATTTGTATTGCACGAAAAAAGGAAATGAATTACAATTTAAATATCACAAACATTCCGAATTTAAAACCGAATAAACCTTTATCAAGAGAGGCAGAGGGACCGGTCCTTTGAAGCCCAGCAACCTCAGTTTATGCAAACTGAATAGGTGCTAATTCCTGCAAAATGCATTGCATTTTGGAAGATAAAACTCAACTAGTATGTAAAGCTCATCTTTCTTGATTATGAAGGATGGGCTTTTTATTATTTGAAAAAAATATATTGGAGGTATGTAAAATGAAAGTAATTGATCTATCACAAACGTTTGAAAATAATATGTCTCAATTTCCTGGAACACCAAAAATCCAACTAGAAGCCATTACAAGCGTTGAAGAAACAGGTTATCAAGTTACGAATTTTCATTCTGTCGTTCATGTTGGTACGCATTGTGATGCGCCTGCTCATTTCATTTCAGGCGCAACCACTATTGATCAATTACCCCTAAATCAATTTGTAGGCGAAGCTGTTCTTATCGATGTGACTCATGTTCAAGAGCGAAAATTACCTAAGGAAGTATTACATACTGTCGACATAAAAGAAGGCGATATTGTCATTTTCCATTCCAATCTATCTAATAAATGGAATACCGAAGCTTATGAGAAAGAAGCGTTTTATCTTTCCGAAGAATTAGCTGAGGAACTAGTTCAATTAAAAGTAAAATCTGTCGGTTTAGATTTTATTTCTCCTGATGAGGTAACGACAGAAACATCACCGATTCATCACATACTGTTAGGAAATAATATTTACTTAATTGAAAACTTAACAAACTTAGATGCCATTAAAGCGAAACGATTCTTTTTCTCAGCAGCACCTTTAAAAATTAAAAATAGTGACGGTGCTTTCGCAAGGGCATTCGCTGTTATTTTTTAAACATGGTCTACAAAAAAGCAAAGATCACTTTTGACCTTTGCTTTTATATTTTTTATTTAAGTTAAAAAAGAATTGCTCCACCCTTGGTCGTATCCAAGCCAAATAATCTTTATCTTTCTTCTTTGTACAAGCTATCTCTTCTCCATCTACCATTTCGACAAGTTCTAGCTCTAACAGTTGCCTCGTAAATGCTACCATATTTACTTCTTCTGCTGGATATTCTTCTTTTAATTTCTCCTCAATTTCTCCCAATAAAAAACCGTCACGCATCATTGCTAGTGCATCAATCCAAAGTGGCGGCATTTCATATGTCTCTCCTGTAATCGTATCTTTTACAATATAGTTCTTTTGCTCTTTTCGAAATTGAATCGTGTGTAAACATACAGTCGAATTTAATGTTAATTCCATCATACCACCCCTTTCATCATATCCGCATAGAAAAAAGGATGCGCGTGCACCCCTTCTTTTCTTTTCATAACACTACTGAACCGTTACATGAGCTAAAAGCTCTATGTCGATATTTTCCTCCATTATAAACGAAGTTTTTTATAAAAAAAACCCTTCTTGAAACATTTTATAAAATGTTTATATTTACACAACAAGAACACTTTTCTGAAAAGTAATTTCGTCTAATGTACTACACTGTTGGTAAATAAATTTCCACTTTCGTTCCTATCCCCATACTACTTTCAATCACGATACTCCCTTGATGTTCTTCAATAATTTTATATGTAATCATTAATCCAAGACCTGTACCATTCTCTTTTGTTGTATAAAAAGCTTTTCCGATCTTTTCTATTTTCTCATTTTCTATCCCAAGACCTTGATCTTCAACAGAAATACACAAGTTCTCTCCAGCTTTTTCATATGCCAGAATCTGAATATTTCCGCCTCCTGGCATCGATTCAATTCCATTTTTGATGATGTTTAACAACACTTGTTTTAATTGCTTATCATCACCATTTATAACGGGTAAATTTCCATCTACTTGCAAATTAAATTTCACTTTATATTGAGTCGCATAGCTTTCCATTAACTGTACAACATATAAAAGGATTTCCCCTATATTACACCATTCATAATTTGTTGGTTTCGGTTTTCCTAATAACATCAATTCACTAACAAACCCATTAATTCTCTCAATTTCTTGCAGCATAATCTCATAGCTCATCGTATCTTCAGGATTTCTTTCTTTTTGAATTTGTGTAAATCCTTTTAAAGCTGTTAATGGATTTCGAATTTCATGAGCGATTGTTGTAGACATAGTCCCAATAACCGCTAAATTTTCTGTCTCTTTCATACTGTTCATCATCTCAATAACTGTCCTTACATAAGATTGAAATCTCTTTAATAAAGAATGCGAAATGATGAAAAAGAATATACATAATACAAGCGGAATCACAACTTTTACATCTTGTAATATCAAAGTAAAAAATACATATTTTCCAATTACACTACAGGAAACGAAATAAAAATATTTTCTGTTCACGAAAATCGGTGCAAATAAAATTAAAAATATTTCAACCATATTTCCATTTTCAAAAACACGATCACTGTGTAAATAAATCATTAAGTTATTAATAAGATCAATAAGCATGTACCCAATTAAAAATAAGTATTTCACAAAATATACATAACCTTGTTTTTGAAGATATATTGAAATAGGAAATAAAGATATTACTAATATATATACACCTATTCCCATACCACCTTCTGGCCACCCTACCCTTGCTTCATTAATATTCATAGCGGGATAAACAAAATAATAGATAACGTCATATAAAAAGAATATAATATAGAATAATAATATAAATACTTTTAAAGCTCCTCTTTCTTCATAAATCAAGCTCTTGTATTTGTTCATATAAAAACTCCTCTTGATCAATACCAAAAAACATTTCAAGTGTTATCTCTTTAAATTATAATTATGAAATTGCTTTCAGGGCAACATGTAACCTTCTAATACTAAAAGGAAGGAGATACAGCTCCTTCCTTTTCAGTTACAATTTATATCCATCTTACCCTATCATTTAGCAATCCATCTGTGAAATTATTATGTCCTACTACAAAATCCTTCATATATAAATTTAAATATTCCCCATACTTACTTTCAGTATTTAATAATAATTCTTCTACATAATAAGCGCCTTGTCCAAAAGTATCTAACAGTAAACTACATAAGCCAGCATAAATTCCACACCCTACTTGGAAGTACGTCGCATTTGTTTTATATTTTTGAAAAACTTGGCTACTATTCATTACATTATACATGTATGTCTCATTATGTTCATAAACGAGCAACACACCGACTAAATCTTCTCCTATAATATCATCTTCTGCTGGATTAAATACTTTACGATTCCAATTCCATAAATCTTCCACTTTATCTAAGTTCTGTCTAATTAAGTTTGTTGTATACTCATTGATCCGATAAAGAAAACCCACTTCCATATTAAAAGATTTCCCTAAAATTAAAACTTCTTCATGTGGCATTAAGCAACCATAAAATTCTTTTTCACCTAACTTTACTTTATACTCTGAAGCATATACATCCTCATAAAAGTAAAGTGGACGATGATGACTCATATACATAGGATAACTCCATATCGCTTCATCAAGAAAACGCTCAACTGCCCATGATGCATAAAGTGTATGAGGTTTTATAAGCTCTTTATCATTCAAAAATGAAGTATCATGTTCTACAATATAGCATGCTCGCGGCTTTTCATTTGGACGTTCTTTCATAAGCTCAACAACCATCCATTGAACAACACCAGGATTCATACCTGAGCCTATAATCGCTCTTGTATTTGTAAATGTTTCTTTCTCCTTCTCAAACCTCGTATACCTTTCCGTAAGCTGAAAACCAAGTAAACTATCGTCTTGATCTACTGCCTCATTTTCCAAAGCCGAATTAATATAACAAATGCCAAGGTCATTACAACAACTCAGTACCCTAATTGTATCTGCACCTGAAACATCAATAACAACCTTCGTTCTTTTTTCCTTTAAATGATGTTTAAATTTGACTACATCTTGAAGGTTTATTTCATATAAAAAAAATTGCTCTTTCAAATTTGGAAACAACTCATCATAATAACTTTTATCTTTTTGTTTTATATCCACCAAATGGAAGTTCACATTCTTTATCACTTCATAAATTGGATCTTTTTCATTTACTACCGCTTGATTCAAAATTGCTAACACTGCTTTTGCTGCTCCACCAGCACTTCCAAGTAATGTAATCGAAAACGAATTTGGAAACTGCTCCACAAACAAAACCCCTTTAATAAAGTAGTTGAGCAGCTCTTCCTCAAAAAGTGAGTTGAATACACCAAAAGGTAGCTCGTACACCTTTAGTACAAGATTGCCCCTTCAAAGATCACACTAACATACCTATATGATATTCAATTCATTTTCCCCTCATATCCAAATCGAATTAAACAAATAGGCTCGACCTTTTCTTCCCTATATATAAAAGAAAAAGCCAGCCCTTTCAACTAGCCTACGGACAATGGACAGATTTCACATGTTGAATATTCACGTACATTTTTGCGTCACGTGCTTTTAATATTTCAATATGCCCTTCATCAATTTTCGTCATCTTTCCGATTTTATTAGATTCCTCGCCTAAATCAAACACCATAATTTTCCCTGACATTTTAATAAGCTGTTCTTCAAAAGTTCTAGCTAGAGTAATATTTAATGGATTTACGGGGAGTTCATTTTTATTGAGGGAATAAGGTACTTGGTTCTCTTTATAAGGAATTAACCACTTCAAATGCTTTAAAGATATATATACAGTTTTGTAAACAGGGCTATAAAAAACAATATAATCGTTCATCACACTTGTAACATAACCGTGTATCGGAACATTTCCTGCCACATAAATTTCTGTAAAAATCCCTTTAGATGTGATTAATACTTTTCTCAAAGAAATTGAAGGTGATTCCCTCTTAATTACAGAGTCCACACCAGGCTTTAATATTTCTTCATCATGCTCTCTTAAAAATTTATAATACTGGATATGGTATAAAGATATATATACATAGTCTTGTCCATTGTAAAGAACTACAATATCATTTCCTACATCAATTAATACACCTTTAAATCTTTTTTCACCGATTAATTTAACGTATATATTTTCTCCAATATTTTTGTTTAACTCATTCATCTATATCCTCCTTTCTATAAAATACTACTTTTCCTGCCTTCCATTTCTAAAAAAATAATCAGGGCAATGTTCTGTCTTTTAGTAGTAAGAAATTCTTTTTCATATATCGCTAATAATTGTAGCGAACTATGAAATCGTTCTTCACTTCCAATCATAATGCCCCTCTTATTTATCAAACATTATTCTTCTTCATTCTTTTTACACTTAACTACTTGATTCACACTCTTAATATGATAAATAATCACGTAAATGACTTCATCACCATTTACTAGCGTAATGCATTCATCATGTACTTCACTTAATAAACCTTCCACACACTCTGGTCCACCACGATTAACCTTTATCCACTTATACTTCAGGTCACTTAATACATCTAAAAAAGTATCTTCATCAGAATAGAAACATGAACCATAGTAATCGTCACATTTTGTTTCTTTCACTTTCTTGACTAGACTCTTCACATGTTTCAACTGATAATATACTACTTCTCCATGAGGTAATTGTAGTGTAAGGTAATCTTTCCCCAACGATAAAAGTACACCTACTCGACTTTCCGGCCCGCGCAGATTTACCTTTACATTTTCACCGACTAAACCTTTAATTTGATCACAGCATAATAGACTCTCCAATTTCATATCCTCCTTTCTTATTATCTTCCTCTTCTTGATTGTCTTTGTGCACGAGCTCGACTTGAATCATTGCTACTTTCATCACTTTTCTCATCGCTCTCTCCACATACTGATTCGTTATAACTAACACTTTTAATATGAGCTAGTGCAATTAATATAACTTCCTCTTTTATAATTAACGTTACATAATCACAAGAAACGTCTTGTAAAATGCCTTCAACTTTCTCTGGACCACCACGATTAATTTTTACCCAGCGGTATTTGAAGCTTTGAAGTAGCTTTTCAAAATCTTCTGCACAGTCATATTCCAACCAGCCACAATCATCTGTTACACAATCTTTCGTATTCTTTGTAATACTTTTCAGATGGCGAAGCTGATAGTAATAGCGCTCTCCTTTTTCATTCTTTAATACGAAGTAGTCCGTACACACTGATACTATTGTTCCTTTTTGAGATTCTGGTCCACCTCTGTTTACTCTTACATAAGATCCAATTAAATCTTTCAAAAAATCACAATGAAGTAAACTCACGAGAAAACCCCTTCCATTAATTTATAAGCTTTTGCACTGATAGTATATGTATCTGTACAGGTTATGTTCGCTATGTTTGTCCCCGCTATGAAAAAATATGCTTTTAACTAATAATACTAATCCCTATAAAATCTTCTTTCCCTTAAAGTAACTCTAGAATTTCGTATGACTTTTTCATCCCTTAATATAAAAAGCCCCCGTATTAAGATACATTTCTGCATATCTTAATACGGGGGCTTTTTATAAATTTAATCTTCGTCTTTAACATCCATATCTTCTGGAATTGGTTCATTTAATATTTCTTCCACTAACTGCTTATATTTCTCCATTTGTTCTAAATGTGTATTAAACTGTTCCTTATTTATTAAATATTGCTCTCCATCAAACAATGCACGAACTTTCTTTTGCTGAATTAAGTCTTCAACATACGATTTTGGTAATTTCAAATACTCCGCAGCCTCTTCTATCGTTATATACAATGTGTTCATTCCTTTATTATTTTTTCATATACATAATGTATCTTACTTTATTTTTGTAAACAAATAAAAAAGATTTTGTAAATACAAATTAAAAAGCAGGTAGATGCATTCCATATATTGTATAATAGTATAGTAAGTATTTTTTAAATATAGAATGGTATTACCCATTTACACAAAGGAGAGTTAACATATGGCTACTCGTCACATCATTACAATGTTAGAAAAAACATTACGAGTTGAAACAGAAAACACAATTTCTCATCTATCTAAGTCTTTATCCGATCGTATTCTTTCACAAAGTGCAGCAGTACATGAAAATAATTGTTATCATACGATTGGTGAATGGTACAAAAATCATTTCTTATTCCAACAAGATGATTTCCTTTGGGCTAAATACGTTTTCTATGATGCATATTGTGAAGCTATAAAAAAACAAGGCAATCTTACAAAACGCGTTCGTCAAATATTAGAATCATTAGCTCGACAACATGGAAAACAATATATTGTTTCTATACAAAATATTCCATTTCCTAATGAACAGACAAAAGGGACCGCATAATTTAATAATGGTCCGCACAAACCAACTATAGATTCATTGTTTCCTAGAAAGATTTACAAATAAAATGTTCAAGTCTTTGTATTCCCTTTTTATAGAAATACATTCATATGACATGAACTAATGAAAACGGTGTCATGAAAATGATTGAAAATATAGTAAACAGGAAAAACCCCATTTGTATCTCTCGTCCATAGAAATAGAGATGTAAATGGGGGTATACTTGTTCCTTTATTATTTCATCATCTGCTTAATCAATTCTCGATTTCTCTTCTTAAATACTTCATTATGAGAAGAAACCATTCCGTACTCACTTGCATCAGGTTGAATAAATTGTTTCGCTTTATTCACAGCGTTTCCAGCATCTTGGAATGCCCCTGCGATTAAATGCAATTTCCCTTCATGCTTTAAAATATCTCCAGCGGCATATAATCCGTCTACCGAGGACTCACTATTTGCATTCCCTGCAATATAATAATTGTCAACAATAGCAACATCTAGCTCACTATTTTCTAATAATGTTATATCGCGTTCATATCCATGATTAATAATAACTTCATCGATAGATAAATGAGAAATTTCTCCAGTTTCATGATTTGTTAATTCTATATATTCAATCGCTTCATGGTTATCACCAGCAATTAATTTTGTAATCGATGTATTAAAGAAACATTCTGCTGAACTGTTCATAAGTTGTTTTACTTGTGCTTCATGACCAGATAATTCTTCTTTTCTATATGTTAAATAAACTTTTTTTGCGATTGGTTCTAATTCGTTCGCCCAATCAATTGCGGAGTTCCCTCCGCCTGAAATAATTACCGTTTTATCTTTGAAACGTTTTAACGATTTAACTGTATAATTTAAATTTGAGACTTCGAATCTCTCAGCACCTTCAATTGATAACTTTTGTGGATTCAATATACCACTCCCAGTTGCGACGATCACTGTTTTTGAAAAATGTTCTTCCCCAGAGCTTGTTTTCAATGTAAAAATGCCATCCTGATTACGAATAATTGATTCTATTTTTGTATTCAATACAACTTCAGGCTGAAATGTTAATCCTTGTTGTACAAGTTGCTCAATTAATTTATCACCAGTAACCGGTAATAATCCGCCAATATCCCAAATCATTTTCTCCGGATAAACATGTATTTTTCCACCTAACTGTGGTTGAAATTCTATTATTTTCGTTTTCATCTCTCTTAGTCCACTATAAAAAGCTGAATAAAGCCCTGCAGGTCCTCCGCCTATCACAGTTACATCAAACAATTCTTCTTGATTCATTCGTGTCACTCCTCAGCTACCAATAATTGATTATCATTCTCAATAAAATATAACTTGTTTTTATAAATTTTACAATCAAAATCACTATTGACAATACACCTATATAAAATTATAGTATTTAAAGAATCAATAGTGATAATCATTATCAATTTGTTAATTATTAGCAACTGTGAGATTACATCTTCTTCTATTACTATGGTGAATACTATATGGTAAAATCTCAAGTTCAAGATTGTTAATAAGACTTTTGTATTACCACTAACTTTTCAAAAGATCAAAGCCAAACAATTTATTGTATATCACATATCATCTATCAAAAGGAGAAAGACGATGAAAAAATTATTCATTTCACTAACAGTTCTGTTCGTCCTTGTTATGAGTGCTTGTAGCAATGGTTCAACAGACAAGAAGAACGACGCAAAAGGTAAGAAATCAGAAACAATTACATACCAATCTGAAAATGGTAAAGTTGAAGTTCCAGCAAATCCACAACGTGTTGTTGTCCTATCATCATTCGCTGGTAACGTAATGTCATTAGGTGTAAATCTTGTTGGGGTAGATTCATGGTCTAAACAAAACCCACGTTTTGATAGCAAACTGAAAAATGTCGCTGAAGTATCAGATGAGAATGTTGAAAAAATTGCTGAATTAAATCCAGATTTAATCATTGGTTTATCAAATATTAAAAATGTTGATAAGTTAAAGAAAATCGCTCCTACTGTAACATACACTTACGGAAAAGTTGATTACTTAACACAACACTTAGAAATCGGTAAATTATTAAATAAAGAAAAAGAAGCAAAAACTTGGGTTGATGATTTCAAGAAACGCGCACAAACAGCTGGAAAAGACATTAAAGCGAAGATCGGTGAAGATGCAACCGTTTCTGTTGTTGAAAACTTCAACAAGCAGCTTTACGTATACGGCGAAAACTGGGGCCGTGGAACAGAAATTCTTTACCAAGAAATGAAATTAAAAATGCCTGAAAAAGTAAAAGAAAAAGCCTTAAAAGAAGGATACTACGCATTATCTACTGAGGTATTACCTGAGTTTGCTGGTGATTACTTAATCGTAAGTAAAAACAAAGATACTGATAACTCATTCCAAGAGACAGAATCATATAAAAACATTCCGGCAGTAAAAAATAATCGTGTATATGAAGCAAACATGATGGAATTCTATTTCAATGATCCACTTACATTAGATTTCCAACTAGACTTCTTCAAGAAGAGCTTTCTTGGTCAATAATACAAACATGAGGAATTCTTAATTTAAGAATTCCTCTTCCTTTATTCTATGAAAAGAAAAGATGTGAAACTGATGAAAAAAGAGCAAGACAACCTACGTTCCAACGCTTTTACATACAAATTAATTTTGAGTATCATTGCATTCTTTCTTATTTTTATGTTTGCAATGGTGTTAGGCGCTGCAGATACTTCTATAAAAGACGTATGGTTAGCACTTACTTCCTCTGCTAAAGGAGATAAGCTATCCATCCTTCGTGAAATACGTTTACCACGTGAAGTTGCTGCTATTTTTGTAGGAGCTGGACTCGCTGTTTCTGGTGCAATTATGCAAGGATTAACGCGAAACCCACTTGCCGATCCTGGATTACTTGGCCTAACTGGTGGCGCAAATGCTGCACTTGCACTAACACTTGCCTTCAATCCTTCTATAAGCTACCTTTACTTAACACTAGCTTGCTTTATCGGTGCTGCAATTGGGGCTATTATGGTATTTGGAATTGGCATGGTGAAAAAGGGCGGACTTTCTCCTCTTCGAATTGTATTAGCTGGTGCTGCTGTTTCAGCATTTCTACTTGCAATCTCAGAAGGTGTTGGCATTTACTTTAAAATTTCACAAGATGTATCAATGTGGACGGCTGGGGGCGTAATTGGAACGAGTTGGAGCCAATTAAAAATTATTATTCCGGTTATTTCAATAAGTATATTTATCGCTATCTTACTTGCAAAGAAATTAACAGTTCTTAGTTTCAGTGAAGAAGTTGCCGTTGGACTCGGTCAAAAAATAATCGTTATTAAAACGATTTTATTTATCATTATTATCTTGCTTGCTGGTGCTTCTGTAGCACTTGTCGGAAACATGGCATTTATCGGCCTTATGGTACCCCATATGGTTCGTCCAATCGTTGGACCAGATTACCGTTTTGTTATACCGATGTCAGCGATTGCTGGTGCTTCCTTTATGCTGCTCGCAGACACAATCGGACGTACAATTAACGCTCCGTATGAAACACCAGTTGCTGCAATCGTCGCAATTGTAGGATTACCATTCTTCCTATTTATTGTACGTAAAGGAGGAAGAACTTTCTCATGATGCAATCTATTCTAAAGAAACAACGCCTTATCATACTTGCATTACTCATACTTACCATCACAACAATTGTAATTGGAATGGGACTCGGTTCTGCCGCTCTCTCCTATGACAGATTAATCCCAACACTTATGGGACAAGGTACATTTAAAGAAGAATTCGTTTTATATTCTTTAAGGCTACCTAGAATCGTCATTACATTATTAGCCGGTATGGCACTCGCTTTATCAGGTGCTATATTACAAGGTATTACCCGAAACGATTTAGCTGAACCTGGTATTCTCGGCATTAACGCTGGTGCTGGTGTTGCAGTTTCTGTTTTCTTTCTATACTTCCCGATAGATGTAGGTTCATTTCTTTACCTACTACCAGTCGTTGGATTTATCGGTGCGTTTCTAACAGCTGTTCTAATTTACGTATTTTCATATAGCAAATCCACAGGCCTTCAGCCAATAAGATTAACATTAACCGGTATCGGTTTTTCCTTTGCACTATCTGGCGCGATGATTGTACTTATTTCATCTGCAGATCGTATGAAGGTAGACTTTATCGCTAAATGGATTGCCGGAAACATTTGGGGAGATGACTGGACATTTGTTTTAGCAATGCTTCCATGGCTAATCGTATTAATCCCATTTGTCTTCTATAAAGCAAATCGATTAAATATACTAGCATTAAACGAACCAGTAGCAATCGGTGTTGGAATTGAAATTGAAAAAGAACGAAGATACTTATTAATCGCAGCCGTTGCACTTGCTGCCGCTGCTGTTTCCGTAACAGGAGGCATTAGCTTTATCGGACTTATGGCTCCTCACATCGCCAAATCTTTAGTAGGTCCAAGGCATCAAATATTCATCCCTATCGCCGTTTTAATCGGCGGATGGTTATTACTACTAGCGGATACAATTGGACGAAATATCGTCGAACCTAGCGGTATTCCAGCTGGTATTGTCGTTGCTTTAATTGGTGCACCTTACTTTATGTATTTGTTGCTCAAGAAAGTGTAAGAAACACCCTCAAGATTTTTTCTTGAGGGTGTTTTCATTTCATTCTACTGTTGTCCATACCCTTCAAACTTCTTCGACAAATTCTCCATCTCGTCTTCTGGCAGTAATTTCGGTTCTCCAACACTTTTCGTTTGATAATAAATTTGAGCACAAAACTCTATTTCTTCTGCAATAGTAAACGCCATTTTTATATTATTTGCACCAGCCATTAAACCATGATTCGCAAGTAAAACTGCACGACGATCAATCATTCCTTCCAAAGCAGCCTCTGCTAATTGCTTCGTACCAAATGTTTCATATGGTGCACAGCGAACATTCGGACCTGCAAAAGCAATTAAATATGATACAGCAGGAAGTTCCCATCCTAATGATGCGATTGTCTTCGCATAAGGAGAATGTGTATGTACAAGCGCATTTATATCTTCACGATTTCTATAATAGATAAGGTGCATATCTAATTCGCTTGATGGTTTTCTCTCTCCTTCTATCACTTCACCATCTAAATTCAATATAACTACATCTTCAGGCGTCGTTTCATAATAATCTAGACCACTTGGGCTAATTGCAACAAGACCTTGTTCACGATTGAAAATACTAATATTACCGCCAGTCCCCTTTGTTAAACCACTAGAAATCATTTTCTTTCCGTACGCTACAACTTCTTCTCTTTCTTTTTGCAATAACATATACATCCCCCTAGTAAGAAACTTATGATGACTATTTTTCTAAAAACTATCTACTTATTGAAATAGCTTTTTTAAATTCTCCATAAACGGTGCTCTCACAATTCCTTTTTCCGTAATAATCGCTGTTACATTTTCATATGGCGTGACATCAAATGCCGGATTGTATACTTTACTTTCTTGCGGAGCAGAGTATTGTCCGAAACGATTGATCACTTCAGAAGCATCTCTTTCTTCAATTGGAATTTCTTTTCCTGTCAGTGTTTTCAAATCAATTGTCGGCGTTGGTGCTGCTACATAAAACGGAATGTTATAATATTTAGCCAAAATCGAAACACCTAATGTTCCAATTTTATTTGCTACATCCCCGTTTGCTGCTACACGATCACATCCAACGATTACTGCATCGATTTTCCCTTGTGACATGACCATTGCCGCCATATTATCTGTAATGACCGTTACATCAATTCCCGCTCGCTGCAGTTCTAATGCCGTTAACGTTGAACCTTGTAATCTAGGGCGTGTTTCATCGGAATAGATTTTTAAGTCCCATCCTTTTTCTTTCGCTAAGTACATTGGAGCTGTCGCAGTACCATACTTAGTCGTTGCTAACGCACCTGCATTACAATGCGTTAATACCCCCATGCCATCATGGAATAATGTTAATGCATGTTCTCCAATTTGACGGTTAATTTCTTCATCTTCTCTATGAATCTTTTTTGCTTCTTCTAATAATCTATCTTTCAACTGCGCAATTGATAAGTGAGCATTCTCTTTCGCTACACTTTCCATTCTTTCAAGCGCCCAAAATAAATTTACTGCCGTCGGTCTTGATGTCGCTAAGTATGCACATACCTTTTTTACTTCCTCTATGAATTCTTCCGCCGAACTTTCCGCAACTTCCTTTACTCCTAAATACACACCGTAGGCTGCTGAAACACCTATTGCCGGCGCTCCTCGTACTTTCATTACTTGAATCGCATCCCACACACCCTCAGCTGTTTTAAAAGATTCATAGACTACTTCGTTCGGTAATACCGTTTGATCCAATAACACTAAAGCATCATCTTTCCACTGAATTGGTATTAATTGCTCTGCCATCATCTTCTCCCCTTATTTCGCACTATGCATTGACTGTTTTTTTAACGTTTCTACAAAGCTACTACCTGTTTTATATTGATTCGCTTGTAAAATAAACTTCTTCGCTGCCTGTAGACAAATTCGCTCCGCTCTAGCACGCGCTGCATCATTCTCAATACAAGTCATATCCTTCACCTTCGCTAGACCAACAATACGACGAATTAACTCAAGACCCGTCACTGCAGCTGTATCCTCTAATACAGATTGTAAATAAACTTGGTTAAAACCTTCTTCCTTCGCCATAATCTCTGTTACATGAATATCCCAAGCATCTAAAAACTTCTTCTTAAATAAATCAATTACATCTATCATGGTAGATTCTATCCAGTTCATATATGTATCTTTCTCAATACCAGATTGCATCACTGCATCTGCATTCACCCATGCAAACATTAAATTCGCCATTATATTCCCAACGTCATATCCCATAGGTCCATAAAAAGCAAATTCAGGATCAATAACCTTTGTAGAATCACTTTTTACAAAAACAGAACCAGTATGTAAATCACCGTGAAGCAGCGCTTGTGCATTCGTCATAAAAGAAAACTTAAGTTTTGCTACTTCCATACGAAGCTCTTTATCACTATAAATAAGCTCTCTAATCCATCCTTCGTTTAATTGAAACAATTCGTTGCGTTTATTATGATTTGTAAATGGCTCTGAATATACGAGGTCCTCTGTAATCTCACATAACTCAGGATTTATATAATTCTTCACGAGTTCCTTCTTTTCTTTATGATTCATTACAACATCTGATGTTAATAGAAGAGTGTTTACCATAAAAGTAGTTAAATCCTCAGCAAACCTCGGAAACATTTGATGATTTATGAGTGCTGTACGCAATATTGTGTGATCTGATAAATCTTCCATCACGCAACAATTCATCACACTATCAAACAAATATACATTTGGCACGAGTCCAGATGCTAACTCTCCTTCTAATCGCAAAACATCTGATTCTATACGGATTCGATTCGTCGACAACTTAAACTCATCTGAAATACGCGCTGTATCCCCAGCTTGCTTTACAATGACAGAAATGCTCTTCTGTTCATCCCAAACGCGGAACACATAATTTAAATTACCATCACCTATTTCTTTACACTTTAGCCCCTTTGCATGCTCGAACTTAGGTAATTTCTCTTGCACATATGCAATCACATCTTTAGCTTCCATTAAAAAATACTTCGTGAACTTAGACATGGTTTCCCCCCCACACTAAATGTAAACGTTTTCTAAAAGCCGTAAAAAATAATAGACTGAAACTTTTTCAATCTATACTATATCTTCACTATTGCAATACATATCTCGCTTTTATTATATCTTGTTAGAAATGAGCGTCAATGTTTCTATTTCTCATTGCAATATACTTCTTATTATATATATTTATGATGACAATAATTGTTCACAAAGATTCCGATACATTTTGTTTTATTTATTGCACAATTCTTTGTAAAATAGAAGTAAGCAGTTCCTTTTCAAATCCACAACTTCTAAGAAATATTTCCTTCCTAAGAATTTATACTTACACCATGTCCCTAACATACACACTACTCTTTCAAACACTCATTGAAAATTTATGACTTGAAAATTACCTTTTAATTCCCTAGTAGCCTTAATTGAGAATAAATATTAATTAAATTGGTATAAAGTTGGTTTATTCTCTTGACAAAATAACCACTTCTATATGATAATTAATATCGAATTAGAATTATTATAGTTAATTAAAAAATATATTTTATGAGCAAACTAATTTCCGATGCTCAAAACCAACCTTTAGGAGGAATTTTAATATGTTATTAATCGGCACAGAAGTAAAACCGTTTAAAGCTAATGCTTACCATAATGGAGAATTTATCCAAGTTACTGACGAAAGTTTAAAAGGAAAATGGAGCGTAGTTTGTTTCTACCCAGCAGACTTCACATTCGTTTGTCCAACTGAACTTGAAGACTTACAAAACCAATACGCAACTCTAAAAGACTTAGGCGTTGAAGTATACTCTGTATCTACAGACACTCACTTCACTCACAAAGCATGGCATGATAGCTCAGAAACTATCGGCAAAATCGAATACATTATGATTGGTGACCCAACTCGCACAATCACTACAAACTTCAACGTTTTAATGGAAGAAGAAGGTCTTGCTGCTCGTGGTACATTCATCATCGATCCAGACGGCGTTATCCAATCTATGGAAATCAATGCTGACGGTATCGGCCGTGACGCAAGCATCCTTGTTAACAAAATTAAAGCAGCTCAATACGTACGTAACAACCCAGGTGAAGTTTGCCCAGCTAAATGGCAAGAGGGTTCTGCAACACTTAAACCAAGCCTTGACCTTGTAGGCAAAATCTAAGGAGTTCGATCAAAATGATACTAGATGCAGATATAAAAACACAACTATCCCAATACCTTCAGTTAATGGAGAACGATATTTTACTTAAAGTAAGCGCAGGAGACGATAACGTATCTAAAGATATGTTATCTCTAGTAGATGAATTAGCTACTATGTCATCTAAGATTACAGTAGAAAAAGTTGAACTAGAGAGAACACCAAGCTTTAGCGTAAATCGCCCTGGTGAAGAAACTGGTGTCGTATTCGCTGGTATTCCATTAGGACACGAATTTACTTCATTAGTGTTAGCTTTACTACAAGTTAGTGGACGTGCTCCAAAAGTTGAACAAAAATTAATCGATCAAATCAAAAACATTCAAGGCGAATATCATTTTGAATCTTATATCAGCCTAAGTTGTCATAATTGTCCTGATGTTGTACAAGCTCTTAACGTAATGAGCGTTCTAAACTCTGGTATTACACATACTATGATTGATGGCGCTGCATTCAAAGAGGAAGTAGAAAGTAAAGACATCATGGCAGTACCAACTGTTTACCTAAATGGCGAATCTTTCGGAAGCGGTCGTATGACACTTGAAGAAATTTTAGCTAAAATGGGTAACGGTCCAGATGCATCAGAGCTTTCTGATAAAGATCCATACGATGTTCTTGTTGTTGGTGGCGGCCCAGCTGGTGCAAGTGCAGCAATTTATGCAGCACGTAAAGGCATCCGTACTGGTATCGTTGCTGAGCGCTTCGGTGGTCAAGTAATGGATACTATGGGTATTGAGAACTTCATCAGCGTAAAACGCACTGAAGGTCCTAAGCTAGTAGCAAGCCTTGAAGAGCACGTAAAAGAATACGACATCGATGTAATGAATCTACAACGTGCGAAACGTTTAGAGAAAAAAGAACTTATTGAAGTGGAACTTGAAAACGGCGCTATTCTGAAAAGTAAGAGCGTAATCGTTTCAACAGGTGCTCGCTGGCGTAATGTTGGCGTACCGGGTGAAGCTGAGTTCAAAAACAAAGGTGTAGCATACTGCCCACACTGTGACGGTCCATTATTCATCGGAAAAGATGTAGCGGTTATCGGCGGTGGTAACTCTGGTATTGAAGCAGCTATCGACTTAGCAGGTATTGTTAAGCACGTAACTGTTCTTGAATTCATGCCAGAATTAAAAGCTGATGCTGTATTACAAGAACGTCTTAACAGCTTACCAAACGTAACTGTTCTGAAAAACGTTCAAACGAAAGAAATCACTGGTACTGATAAAGTAAACGGTATTTCTTACATCGATCGTGAAACTGAAGAAGTACACCATGTTGAATTACAAGGTGTATTCGTTCAAATCGGTCTTGTGCCAAACACAGACTGGTTAGGCGAAACAGTTGAACGCGTTCGCGGTGAAATCGTAACAGACAAGCACGGCGCTACAAACGTACCAGGAGTGTTTGGTGCAGGTGACTGTACAAATAATCCGTACAAACAAATCATCATCTCTATGGGTTCAGGTGCGAATGCAGCTTTAGGTGCATTTGATTACTTAATCCGTAACTAATTATATAGACGTGAGTTTTAAAAAAGCAGGTGCCAAGGCACCTGCTTTTTTTATAATCCTAATGTATAAACTAAAAATCTCTCATTCCCATTCTTCTCATAAGCACCCGGTAATCTAACTTCTCTCTTCAATTCAAAAGCAGTCTGATTCTCCAAGAAGAAAATATAATCTTCAGAAGGGTAGTATAAAATAATATCAATTTCTCTCTCTGTTTCTTCTACCGAAAGTAAAATGTTATTTACTACGTTCATAAATACTTGTACAGAAAATGGATTGAAGAAATAAAACCGATTATCACGTGGATCAATCTCATATTCCTGCGCTAAGCAGCATTCAAATTGAATTTTATCTTTACTGTTTCTTACCTTTCGTGCATAGCGCTCACGGTTTTCCATTGCTTCTTTATAAAACTCTTCATTCATTTCAATTCCAACCGCCGAAGCATCGCACTTATGGTGCATGTAAAAATTCAATCTCCCTTTTCCGCACCCAAAGTCTACAATTCGATCGCTACTTGTTATTTCATATTGATTCAATAACTCATCTAATCCGCTATATGGCGTCGGTTCATAACGGTGATAATGCATAGACTTATTAAAACCTTTTTGCTCCCCGACAGTTTTTATATGTAATACAGCATCGTAATATTGTTCGTTCATTTTTTTCTCCTATTAACAAATGGTACTTATTATTATACACCATGTACTAGAGAGTTATTTTTCATCAAATTAATCAGTACGTGAAATTATATAACCGCAAATTAAAATATATCGACTTAACGACAAATCCCTACAAAAAAACAGGAGCTATCTAGCCCCTGTTCTCCAATACTTTCAATACAGTTTGTTTCAATATTTCTACTCCATCCATTATACAGCTATGATCAAACTTCATATACGGATGGTGTAATCCAGGTTGTAAGTTCGCCCCTAGTCCAAGCATGACAGCTTTTAAATGGGGTCTTTTCACTGTATAGTAATGGAAATCATCGCTTCCTGTCGTATACAGTGGTCCAGTACATCCCTCTTCCCCGTACACTTCAAGAATGCCTTTCCGCATGAAACGCTCAGCTTCTTCTGACACTTCAGCTCCTGGTGCGAGATCAATCCACTCATAAGAAAGTTTAGATCCCATTGATTCAGCTGACTGAATTACTTGCTCTATTTTTCGCTTTAATTCATCTAGTAATATGTTATTTTCTGCTCTTACATCTAAACTAAAGTGCCCGTTACCTGGAATAATATTTAGATTATCACCACCAGCTTGGCATCTCGTCATCTTAACAGAATAAGACGTCTGCGGCGGTAACCATATATTTTTCAATCCAATATTGATCATCGAAATGACATCAATTGCATTTATACCTTGATGCGGGCGTGCCCCGTGTGCATCATCTCCATGAATCATCCCTTCTAAAAACCCTGCAGCTCCGTGACGAATAGATGGTGCAGCTTGTTTCAAAGGCAGTTCTTCAATTGGCCTTAAATGAACACCAAATAAGAAATCTGCATCATCCACGGCGCCCTTCTCTACCATCTTTAAGGAACCATTTCCTTTTTCCTCTGCCGGCTGAAAAATAAATCTAACAGTACCGCTATCCCATCTCATATTTTTCAATTGTAAAATAAGGCCCATCACAATTGTCATATGAGCATCGTGGCCGCATGAGTGATTCGCTTTAAATTCTCCGTCTACTTCTTGCCATAGTGCATCCATATCAGCACGAATCGCGATAACTGGATTCCCTCTTCCGATTTCAGCAATCACGCCAGGGCAATCATCAAATATTTTATATGAAATTCCTTCTTCTTTTAGAAAGTTAGTAATATAAGCTGTCGTTTCATATTCCTTCCAACTTACTTCAGGGTTTTCATGTAAATGCTGAAAAATTTCAGTTAAACGCTCTTGTAGTTCTAATGTTTTCAACTTTTCATTCTCCTTCCCAAATTACAAACCATTAAAGTTAATTATATTTCTGAAAAAACAGATGTTTTTATGAACATATTGAATTTTAAGAAAAAAGTCAATTATTTATTTTAAAATGCTATTAATACCAATATTTACTCATTTTATAAAGATATTTATACAGATAGAACATTCCTTATTTTCTGTTTTTTGTTGACGCTTGCATATATCTTTAGTTATTATAACTTAATAAACGTCTATTTTGCGACAATTCTAAAAATACAAACATACATAATGAGGAGGCAGTTTATGAAAAGAGAAATACCTTTTGGCATAGCAATAATCCCTATTATCATTACAGTTGCAGTTATGATGGTTACAATTGTTGTATTAAAACAAAGCCCTCACGTCCCACTTATTATCGGTACAACCGTTGCTTCTATCGTTGCCTGGCGTTACGGTTACAAATGGAACGACATTGAAGAAGCAATGTATAAAGGAATTCGCCTTGCATTACCCGCTATCGTTATCATTATTCTTGTAGGTTTAACGATCGGTGCTTGGATTGGCGGTGGAATCGTCGCTACTATGATTTATTACGGTTTAAAACTTTTAACTCCATCACTATTTTTAGTTTCAATTACAATTATTTGTTCTATCGTTGCATTAGCAATCGGTAGCTCCTGGTCTACAATGGGAACAATTGGTGTTGCTGGAATGGGAATTGGCCTAAGTATGGGGATCCCAGCTCCAATGGTTGCTGGCGCTATAATTTCCGGTTCTTATTTTGGCGATAAAATGTCACCGCTTTCAGACACGACAAACTTAGCCGCAGGATTAACAAATACAGATTTATTCACACATATTCGTCACATGTTATTTACTACAATTCCAGGTTTAATTATTACTCTTATCGTTTATGCGTTCTTAGGAAGAAGCTTTGGCGATAACAATATTGATTCAAAAAGTATCGATCAAACGTTACAAGTATTGCAACAAAACTTTGTTATCTCACCTTTTCTATTAATTATACCAGTAATTGTTATGGTATTGGTCGCTAAAAAAGTCCCTGCTATACCAGCTATTCTCGTAGGTGTTATTTTAGGATTCTTATCACAAGTCTTTATTCAAGGTGGTTCTGTCTCATCAGCTGTCGGTGCACTCCAAAGTGGATTTGTTATAGACACTGGAAACAAGCTAGTAGACGAACTATTTAACCGTGGTGGCTTAAGCTCTATGATGAATACAGTTTCTATGACAATTGTCGCTATGACTTTCGGAGGAGTACTAGAACATACTGGCATTCTTCGCTCAATTGTAAATCAAATTTTAAAATTAGCGACATCAGCAAAGGGACTTATCGCTTCTACTATCGCATCTTGCTTTGCAACGAATCTTACTTGCTCTGAACAATATATTTCGATTGTTGTTCCTTCAAGAATGTATGCAAATGCGTACACAGAAAAAGGACTACATTCTAAAAATTTATCCAGAGCATTAGAAGATGGCGGAACATTAACTTCTGTTTTCGTACCTTGGAATACATGTGGTGTATTTATACTCGCAACACTTGGTGTAGGCGCATTCGAGTATGCTCCTTATGCTATATTGAATTTCATCGTACCTATTATTTCAATCATTTATGGTATAACTGGCTTCACAATTACAAAGCTATCGGATATTGAAAAAGCAGACCTATTGAAAAAACAAAAAGCGCAACTAGAAGCTTAAAATTTTTGAAACGAATACAATGGTAAATTCAGCTCATATATTGCGCGAGGGCGCCCTTGTTGATAGGGCATTTCCTCGCCGCAAATATTGGCATATCTGTAATCAACTAATTTCTTTAACAGCCTTTCCGTCGATCGCCTAGTCACTTGTAAGTACTCAGAAAGATCCGCCGCTGTAAATTTCAATGATGGATGCGATTGACTAAACTGAATAATTTTTGACAAGTTTGCAGGGCTAAGCTTCGTTTCCTTCGCTATTTTCATTAATTCTGGATTATCGTTTTTTAAACTTTGTACTCTCTGTTTTTTCGGGAACGGACCAAATAATTCTTTATCACTTGTTAGTATATAAAAGCAGCGTTCTACCGGATTATTTTTTGCGAAACCTTGAGCGATTTTTGCATTTTGTTCCGCTTCATTTACTGTTTTTCCGTAACCAAATCCAATAGATACAGCTCCTTCTATATTCGTAAATAAACGATCTATCGTATTTGTTTTTGTACTCGATTCGATATCACCACGAGTTGTATACAAAATAAAAGTCATTTCATCAACTTGTTTAAATGAACCACGTAATTCTTTTGAAATTACATTTAATTGTTCAAACGATTTTTCTTGTAACTCTATAAAGGATATAATACAAGCACCAACAGTAGCTGAATGGCTTTTTGCTAACTCAGCTTTTATTTTTGCATCTTTTAATCCATGTATAATTGATTGCGTTGGATCTATCATACGCTCTGAAGGAATACCTATTTTTTGAAGTTCATCGTAGACAGCGTGAATACTAGTTAAAGCTAAATCAGCCTCTCCTGATTGATATTTAGCTAAATGAAAATCAATGATTCTCTTAATTTCATCATTACTCCATAACACATTTTCATAATCCATCACTTGCGGAGTTTCTTTCAGACCGATATCATGGAACACATTTTTAATAAACGAACGATCTACTAAATCAATTGAAATTTTATGAGGTTGAATACTTTGATGATATATTATAGAAAGAAGTGAAGAAGCGACAGTTGTCTCGTCTTGCTGTAAGTACGTACTTGGAATTGGTAATTGTTCTCTTATTTCTTTTGCCATATAATAAGGTAGGGCACCCGAGAAAAAGATAACATCACAAGGTTTTAAACGCTTTAATAGTTCAGAAGATTCTGCCGGGTGAAGGTAAATATATGGATCAATCTCTATCTCTTCTAGTTTATGAGCAATAGGTAAAAGATTCTCCATAAACTCTTTTGAACCGACAACTGCAATTTTTATCATCATTTTCTCTAACTCCTTATCATTAATTAACGACTATTTAACGTCAACTATATCAAATGTACAAAACCATTGTAAACAGGAAGGGGTCTTTATTCAATGAAAATTACAGCTATTCACCTTTACGCAATTCGTTTACCACTTCGCGATCCGTTTGTTATTAGTTATGGTTCTTATTCTGATATGCCTTCTATTATCGTCAAAATGGAAACAGATGAAGGCATTATCGGTTACGGTGAAGGCGTTGCTGATGATCACGTTACAGGTGAATCATGGGAAAGTACTTTCCATATTTTAAAACATACACTAGCTCCTGCTCTAATTGGGAAAAATCCAATGAATATCGAAAAAATACACGACATGATGGACAATACAATTTACGGTGTTCCAACAGCGAAAGCTGCAATTGATATCGCTTGTTTTGATATACTGGGTAAAAAATTAAATCAACCTGTATATCAATTAATTGGCGGACGCTACCATGAAGAATTTCCTGTCACTCACGTCTTAAGTATCGCCGAGCCGGAGGATATGGCTGAAGAAGCTGCTTCTATGATTCAGAAAGGCTACCAATCTTTCAAAATGAAAGTCGGTACGAATGTAAAAGAAGATGTAGCGAGAATTGAAGCTGTACGTGAACGTGTAGGAAATGATATCGCGATTCGCGTTGATGTAAACCAAGGCTGGAAAAATAGCGCAAACACATTAACAGCACTTCGTTCATTAGGACATTTAAACATTGACTGGATTGAACAGCCTGTTGTAGCGGATGATATTGACGCAATGGCTCATATTCGTTCTAAAACAGACCTTCCGCTTATGATTGATGAAGGACTAAAAGGCTCTCGTGAAATGCGCCAAATCATTAAATTAGACGCAGCTGATAAAGTAAATATAAAATTAATGAAATGCGGCGGCATATATCCAGCTGTAAAACTTGCTCATCAAGCTGAAATGGCAGGCATTGAATGCCAAGTTGGATCCATGGTCGAATCGTCTGTTGCCTCTTCCGCAGGATTCCATGTCGCTTTCTCAAAAAAAATCATTACTAGCGTCGAGCTAACAGGACCATTAAAATTCACGAAAGACATCGGAAACTTACATTACGACGTACCATTTATTCGCTTAAACGAAAAGCCGGGACTCGGCATTGAAATAAACGAAAGTACATTACAAGAATTAACCGTCTTTCAAGACGTTGTACGCTAAAGGAGGACTAACACATGACGACTCTTTACGAAGGAAAATTAAAACAAAACAACGATTCATTTCACGTTACATTACTATCTTTAGAACATATGGAACAAATTTTATCATTACAAAACGTTGTAGTTGAAGCGCTAGAAGATAAAGGTCGTTTACAACCACTCTCGCTAGAAGAATTTCAATACATTCTAGAAGGAAACGGAATGATGATCGGCGCTTTTATAGAAAACGAGCTCATCGCATTTCGTGCCCTACTAGTCCCTCCTATCGACGATGAACATTTAGGACTTGATATTGGCCTACCAGAAAGTCAGCTACACCGCGTCATCTATCAAGAAATCTCAAACGTTCATCCAAACTGCCGAGGAAATGGCATGCAAAAAATATTAGCCACAGTCATCATGGATGAATTACAAAAAGAAGACAGCAAATACGATTACGTTTGCTGCACCGTTGCACCTTTTAACATTCCAAGTTTAAAGGATAAGTTCGCGCAAGGTATGGAAATTGCTGCATTGAAGGAGAAGTACGGCGGGAGTATGCGGTATGCTTTTGTGAAGGAGTTGCGTAAAGATATAGAAAGAGATTGGACGGATGTTAAAAGCGTTCCTATGAGTGATGCTAGTGGACAGCAGACGTTACTTTCAGAGGGGTATCGTGGGTATGAGATGGAGAGAATAGACGATACTTTCACTGTGAAGTTTGGACGATAATCTATGTACAAAGAGAACCCTAATTCATTAGGGTTCTACTTTATTTTATTCCACAATCTAAAGTAATAACTAAACCGTCATCTTCCAACTCGATAACGCTAACCAATTCTCCATTTCCTTATAATCAGGCATTATCTTCCCGACAAGACGCCAAAAAGAGCGATCATGATTTAAATGAACCATATGACACATTTCATGAACAACTACATAATCAATTACCCTCTGAGGTGCCATTGCTAGCTTCCAATTGAATGTTAGCTGTAAATTTGAATCACAAGTTCCCCACGTACGACTACTATCTGTAATACGAATAGAACGCGGTTTTGTTTTAAAGTTACTTTGATATGCTTTAATACTCTTCTCCACTAACGCTTTACACTGCTTATAGTAAAATCGTTTTAAAGCTTGTTGTATTTTCTCATCCTTAAGCTCTTTCACATAAATATGTAGCTTCTCACCTTCAAAAACTGCATTGTCTTGTTCAATGCCCGCATCTTGAGAAATCTGTATCGGATACGTATTCCCTAAATACAGAAAACCTTCTCCTTGATCATAACCCTTTTCCTGTGGTCCAAGCGCCCGCTCCTGCATTTCCTTACGTGTTGCCTGAACCCAATCCCATTTCTCCTCTAACAATTGGACTAAGTATTCAACAGGTGTACCTTTCGGGGCTTGCACCTCAACATTTCCGTAAGAATCTACAAAAAGACGTACTGATTTTTTCTTCTTATAAGTTATATGAAAATTAATTGTCTCACCTAAATATGTATGTACCATTTCATCACCTAACGTATTCGTTCATAATTATTTTTATAAATAAAAAAGAGTAGGATACAAACGTCCTACTCTATCTATTATATCATTTACTGCTTTACCATAAATGTTACAAAGCTTATCCTCTATACTTTACAGCTAATCCCTTAATGAAATTCCTTGCGTATCTATCGCCGCACTCTTTGTAATGCTTATGGCCTTTCTTTCTTAATAAAGCGCCTAATTCTCCTTTTGTTACGATGACGCCTACGCTATCTAATATATCAAGCACATCCTCACTCGTTAAAGATAGTGCGATTTTCATTTTCTTTAAAAGAAGGTTATTGGCACTCTCCTTGCTCTGTACAGGTGCAGGCTGCCCTGGTTTCGAATCTTGCTTTCCTCTTTTTAAAGTAATAAATCCATTTAAAAATGCCTCTAACATCATCATATCGCATGTTAATACGTACTCATCTTCAGCCACATCAGCGTTTTCGGGTTCATGCTGAGGAGCTCTTTTTATTTTTGTAAGCATATCAACTACGTCTTCTTTCGTTACTTCCATCCCGCCAAGTTTGAAGATTTCCACCATATCCATATCTTTTATATCCATAGCATATCTTACTCTAATTAAAATATCATTATTACTTATAGCCATTGTTGTCCTCCTAAAATGTTAAACATAGTAATACTTTTAGCACTTTTAGCACTTTTAAGCTAATTTCGTTAAATTACTAATTGTTAAGATTATACTAAAAAGCCCTGAGAAGACCCAAGCCTGAAAAAAATTATAACAAATAATCTTTTCACATTGTATTACAATCTTTAGAATCTATCAAAAAACTTTATTCTTACAAAATATTGTAGTTAAATCGCTAGAAGTGAATGAAACTTGTACAGCATCTCTCGCAAAAAAAGAGTTCGATGTATGATAGAAAGCAACGGCGCTATGATCAATGCCCTTAAGAAAAAGAATTCATTATATTTTACGCTCTATTTTTCCATCAGCAATAAACATTTAGAACTAGACATCTGGCGAACTACGCCAAGTCATTTATCAAGGGATCTCAAATATTCATCCAAATCATCGCGAAAACGATGTACAAGGAATAGTAAATATTACCGTGGCATCTATTCACCAGTATGGCTCAAAAAATGGTAAACAGTATCGGGTTAGCCATCGGATGTTGAACCTAAGACAAATAAGATGCCCGCACAATTCTCTTTCCCTATTTTCTAGTTTATATTTACCAATTTCGACCTACAATAATAAGTCAATTGTGGTAAGATGTGTTTATTCTAGTTTAGCTTTTACAACCCAATCTAGTATTATGATTATTGTAAGATGATTGAAGAGGAGCTAGTGTGCTAAAGAGACAAATGAATTATCCTTTTTAAGAATACATAAGCCGACAACTAGATTGACTAAGCTTGGTTAGTCATATTAGCTGTCGGCTTACTTTTATCCTTTTCTCTATCAAAAGAACTAGTTCTCTATTTCGCATCTTTATTGTGCAAAATTAAATCACAACCAACAAAACGACATGACAAACCCTCTCACTTCGTTTCAAAAAAAGTCAACTTACCCAATTCTTCCTCAGTAAGTCCTTCAATTATTTCAATGCTTTCCAATATCTTATCTGCAATCTGAGATTTATTATTGTCCACCTCAGGCATGATCTGCTGAAGCTCTCTAGCCATTGCAGAAATCGTTGGATTGTTAAAAATAGACTTGAAGGGCAATTCCGCACCTGTTCTTTCCTTAATCCGATTCAACATTCTCGTGACCATTAACGAGTGTCCTCCATAACTAAAGAAACTTTCATTGACGCTAAGCTTTCCCTGCTCTATATCTAATAGCTCAGCCCAAATGGAAAGCAGCAGTTCTTCAGCCTGATTTTCAGGTCCAGCAAAACGCTCTAATGAATGCGAAGTTTCTTCAGGCATTGGTAGTGCCTTTCTGTCTATCTTTCCGACCTGATTAAGTGGTAGATTACGCATTAGAACGACCTTAGATGGAACCATATAACTCGGTAGATGTGACTCTAAATAAGTAAATAGCAATTCTTCTATTTTTTTAGGTCCCATATACTTCAAATCAACTTGACTGTGATGCAGATTTGCAACTTCAGTTCCTGCACGTTTCGCAATAAGATTACACAGCCCGCTACCCATCCCATTTTTCTTAACAGGTACCACACTCCACTCAAATCCCTTTGTTCTAAGACAATCTTCAATCATACTAATCTCATCAAGTTTAGAATTAACCGTAATCATCAATTGATTGATTTTTCTCCAATCCTGTTCATCAATTCCATCCATTATTTCAAATCCGCAATGATTAACATCTATTCTTAATAACGCTATCGAAGTCAAAGCATATTTTCGGATTTGATCAGAAATTGTCGTTAAGGATACGCCCACATCCTGTTTTTCTAAATGTTTGTCTATAAGATCATGACTTAAAATATGTTCATCCCGTTGTTTGAATTCTGTAAAATCAATCCATCGTTCCATGATGCCGGTTTTCGTGTCCCATTCCATTGGTTTCCCCGACATCATAGAGCAATCTGGATAATACTCAAACTTAGTTTCTCTTATAGAGTTTGAAAGTCCAGCCTGAACAGGAATGATCGTATTGCCACCAATCATTCTACTGTTTTTTCTCAGGATCTCATAAATAGCAGGAATCGGTTCAAAAGAATAAATTTGCAAGCCATCCATCTTGGATGCCAAGCTAAGACTAAACATACCGATGTTAGCTCCTACATCGAATATACAATCCCCTTCCTTAAGAGTAATATCAGGTAGCGGTTCGATGAAATGGTCTCGATAAAGTAAATCCGTCTCCTGTCTATTGAAACCACATACCTCCATCCCGTTTTGAAGTTCATATAAATCTTCATGAAGCAATTGCCCCTCTTCCAACATTGAAAGAATGCTATAGCAAGCTGATGCCACTCTTCCTTCAATGGCAGGATAAGCCACCAATGCTTCTTCACCTTTTATGATTTCGGACTTCACTACAACAGTATCGTGAACAGCAGGATATTGATTCAGATGGTGTTCAATCTCACCCAATTCTATCCGGAAACCACGCATTTTCACTTGAAAATCAAGTCTACCTAAATATTCGATATGACCATCCGGTAACCACCTAGCCAAATCTCCAGTTCGATATAACTTGGTTCCTATTTCAAAGGGGTTATCGATGAATTTCTCCTGAGTCAGTTGATCATTGTTAAGATATCCTTTCGCTAAACCCGCACCAGAAATACACAATTCACCTAGAATACCAATTGGTGTTGAATTACCATTTCTGTCAATTATATACACTCGAGTATTAGCAATAGGTCTACCAATTGGTGTGTTCGTCCCGGAAAAATGACTTCCAGAACAAGAGTAATAAGTTGCATATATCGATGCTTCTGTTGGGCCATAGATATTCTCTACTTTCACATGTTTAAACATTTCAGTTGTTTGAACGACAAGTTCTTTTGGAAAGGCTTCACCTGCGACCATCAAATATTTTAATGGACAGTTAGCCAAGAATTCTTGGTTACCCTGTGCAGAATATACAAATTCCCGAAGCATCGAAGGAACAAAATTCACATGGGTCACCTTATATTTTTCAATATGCCTGAAGATCTCATCTGACGATTTTTCATCTCCCGGTGGTAGAATAACCAAATGTCCTTTACCCATAAACCATCCAAATAACTCTGAAACAGATACATCAAAGATATAGTTGGTCTTCAGCAGATAGGCATCATTTTCTTTAACAGGGTACATCTCCTCAAGGAAATTAAGGGTATTCATGACACTTTTATGCGTAATACATACTCCTTTTGGATTACCTGTTGTCCCTGATGTATAAATAACATAAGCAAGATCATCGCTCGTAACAGTTGTAACATGATGCGTATGGTTTGGCTCCGAAATTGTCCATGATGCTCTATCTTCTAGGTCGATAATGGGAGTCTGATAAGTTCCTCTATGCGAGTTGCGAAGACGATCTAGTACCCTTCTCATTCTCTGTTTATATTTGCTCTGCGATAACACAACACTTACCTTGCTATCGGCAAGTATGTGGGTTAGCCGCTCTTCCGGTAACTCTGGATCTATAGGAATATAAGCTGCCCCCGATTTCAACACACCAAGCAACCCAATTATCATATCTATGGATCTTTCTGCTATGACGGCAATACAACGGTTGGATTCCACACCTCTTCGTATTAAAAATTGGGATAGTTCTGACGTAACCTGATGGAGTTTGCCATAGGTCATAGATATATCCCCATATACAATTGCTGTACGATCCGGATTCTCTTGAGCGCGACGATCAAACAATTGGTGAATGCACCGTTCGTTCGGATAATCGCGTTCAGTATTATTCCAAACTTCAATGAACTGTGCTCGCTCAGAATCAGGGAGAATATTCATCGATGAGACGAACGTTTCAGTGATTGATTCTTCCGCCATTGCATTGACTATTCCTACAAGGGCGTTCTCAAGATAGCAATGAATGGACTCACAAGAAATCGGTTGAACAGCTTGAACATCAACAGAGAATTCATCGCCTTGATCATCAATTGACACAAGAAGTGGATAATTCGTGCGCTCAACGACACCAGTAAGAGATTGAATTCCGAATGTTACGAGTTCTTCTTCATCGATACGCTCATTAGAATCCATGTGGCGGAAGTTCATTAATGCGCTAAATAGTGGTATATTGCTATCTATACCAGAACAACTTTGGGCAAGGGACAACGATGCTTGTTCGTAACGAATGAGTTCTCGTAATGCTACATCTGTTTCTTGCAATAATTCTCTTACTGACTTATTAAAAAGTTGCACACGCATAGGCAATGTGTTTATAAAATTACCTAACATTCGTTCGGTTCCTTGAATCCCTTGCAATCGCCCGGATAGCACTGTCCCAAAGACAACATCATCTTTTCCCGAACACATGGAGATTACGATTGCCCAAGCCGCATGAAAAACGCTGGCAGGACTTAGTCGCATCCGTTTCGCAAGTGCACGAATACTGTTTGATAAATATGTAGAAAGAGACCTTCGCATATCTAGAATACTGCGACCATCACCATACACATTTACTATCCCAAAAGGTATTGTTGGCTCACTCACATCACCGAGTGTTTTCTCGAAATACGCTTTCATACCATCAGAATTCATCTGTTTGATGGTATATCCGATAAATTCTCTATAAGGTGTGAGATTACCGAGACTGCTTTCATTTCCTTTCAAATAGGCAACTACTTCTGAAAACAAGAAACCTAAAGATGTCGCATCATCTATGAGATGGTGCATATTGAATAACATGTACCACATGCCTGTTTCAGAATCACACGCCGCCTTCAGCTGTATCAGTGGTGCCCGGTGAATGTTAATATAGTGAGGCCCATGCAGCATACTTCGAATGTATTGCTGAGCATCCACTCCATGAGGTGGTGTGAACGTCTCTAGTACTAGGTTGGCCCGTTTGCACACTACCTGAACAGGTTGAGCTATACCCTCGCTTACAAACATCGTTCTTAATATATCATTTCTATCGATTACACCCTGTAACGCATAGACAAATTCATCAAGCCGCCTTCTGTTTTTAAATGAAAACAATCCGGAAAGAACATAAGGGTCGTTTTCTTTGTCCATCAAATGATGAAAAAGAATACCCTCCTGCAATGGTGCGAGTGGATATATATCCTGAATGTTCGCAGCCCCCCCTGTTACGGTAGCCACAATTCGCTCAATCTCCTCTTCACCAAGTGAAACGAGCGTGAGCATATCCGGCGTAATCTGCGTACAATCCGCAGGAATCTTGTTTGGTGGAACAACATTGTTTTTTACTTCTAATGTATTCTCGATTTTCACCGCTAAATTCGAGAGAGTAGTTGCTTCAAAAACGGTACGTATATCTACAGTCAATCCTTGAAGCTGAAGGCGAGCTAGTAGTTTGGGAATAAGTAGCGAGTGACCACCTAGAGCAAAGAAATTATCATTCACTCCAATTTTCCCCTTTTCAAAACCAAGAATCTCTGTCCAGATATCAACTAGCAGTGCTTCATTATGCGTTCGCGGTGAAACATAGGCTTGTGTTATATAGTTGTTACTGTCAGGTGCAGGTAATTTTGAACGATTTGCTTTCCCATTAGTCGTGACAGGAATTTCGTCAAGTATGACAAACGCACTTGGAATCATATAATCAGGCAGTGACTTTTTAAGAAATTCACTCAACTTAACTCCCTGCATTTTTTTGTCTTGAACACGATCAGATAAGACTATATAAGCAACAATTCGCTGTTCACCAGGAGAATCTTCGCGGACCATAACTAAAGAAGATTCTACCTTCTCAGCGTCATTCAATTTCGCTTCAATTTCGCCAAGTTCAATACGAATTCCACGAATCTTGGTTTGATCATCATTGCGTCCGTAATATTCCAAGCTACCGTCTTTTAGCCAACGAACGATATCCCCTGTCTTATACAAACGCTCTCCTTGATTCGTCGAGAAAGGGTTCGAAATAAACTTCTCACGGGTCAACTCCGGGTTATTCAGATACCCCCTAGCCAGACAGTCTCCACCTATAAAGAGTTGACCACGACATCCTATAGCTTGAGGAGAACCGTAATCATTTAACACGTAGAGTTTAACATTTTGAATCGGTTTGCCGATTGGAACAGAATTCAATTTATTCTGTTCTGAACAATGCCAATGGCTCACGTCAATCGCCGCTTCCGTAGGTCCGTACAAATTATACAGTGGAGCGGAATTTAACGTATAATGTTTGAGTACAAGGTCTGGTACCAAAGCCTCACCGCTACAAAATACACGTTGAATCGTACGGCATTCACTCCACTCCTTCTGCCCCAGAATAATCCTAAACATGGAGGGAACAAAATGCAGTGTAGTCACAGCAGTGGATTGAATCAACGAAATCAGATATTCAGCATCTGTATGACCATTAGGCTTCGCAAGAACCAATCTTGCTCCTGAGATTAATGGTAAGAAAAATTCCCATACAGATACATCAAAGCTATAAGGTGTTTTTTGCAGGATTACATCGGATGCATTGATCTTGTATTCTTTTTGCATCCAGTCGATCCGATTTGTCAACGCCCGATGCTCTACCATAACCGCTTTGGGTAGTCCGGTAGATCCTGAAGTATATATGACATAAGCAAGATTGTTAGTTTCTAATCCAATCTCATTTCGAAACACATTTGAAATAGGTTGATCGGTAAATATTCCTTCCCTTCCTGACAATTCCTCACCTGTATCCAGAAAGATAACATCTATGTTTTCCAAGGAGAGAGAGCTTGCTAGATAAGATGATGTAAGTACCCTCTTTACACCTGCATTTTCTAGCATGTACCTTATACGTTCAACTGGAAAAGCAGGATCAATCGGCATATAAGCGCCTCCCGCTTTAACAATTCCTAGCAAACCGATTACCATCTCAAAGGATCGCTCTACACAAAGCGCAACGACCGTATCCGTTCTGACGCCTGATTGACACAAATATGCGGCCACCTGATTTGCTCGCTCGTTCAGTTGTCGATAGCTCATTTTTTCCCCTTCAAATTCTAAAGCAATCGCTTCAGGATTTGTCATAGCCTGTTCCTCAAATAGTTCATGTAAACAACGCTCCGAAGGAAATGAGGAACTTGTACGATTCCATTCTATTAACACCTGGTTACGTTCTTTATTTGCCAGATAGTTATAGCTACCTATGGGCTTATGGGGATTCTCAATTACTGCTGAAAGAAGGACTTGGTAGTGATTCATCATCGATGTAATATCCTGTGTATCAAATTGATTTGCATCATATTTCAAGCATAATGCAAAACGATCCTCTTCTTCATACACCTCCAGCGATAGCTTAAACTCTCCTTCCTGACCAATCTCCTCAATAAACTCTATTTCGCCCAGGGCTGGTGTATCCAAGGAGAACTGAAACAAACCTTTGTTCTGATAGGTATAGATGATTTGAAATACTGGAGGCACCTGTGCATTTCTCTTAATGTTCAGATCCTGAATCATACACGGGAATGGATACAGCGAGTGATCCATTGCTTCTGCAAGAGCATAATTCAACTCGGCTAGATAATCGGAATAAAATGCATCTTGGTCCACAACCTTACGTAACGGCAAAGTATTTACAAAATATCCCACCGCTTGATAGAACTCCAACTCTGGTCTGCCCATCGTTGGAATTCCAATGATCAATTCATTCTCTCCAGTATATCGTTGCAGCAATGATTGGAATAGGGAAAGGAAGAACGCTGCAGGCTTGACATGGTGTTTTGAACAAAATAAATTTATGTCACTGCTTTCGGTATCCGTAAGCTTTACTGCAGAAGTTTCTCCTTTAGCCCTAGCCCTGCCTTCATTTTGTTTTTCAATATCGAGATTCAAAGATGGAAGTTCCCCTTCGAGTTTAGACAACCAATATTGCCTGTCTTCATCACTTCTCTTACCGGAAAGGTAATTCTGTTCCCATTCAAGAAATTCCCCATATGTTATCTTTTCACTCAGTTCAACGTTACCGTTATTCTTTACAAGAGCTTCATAGATTGAAAATAGTTCCTTCAGAAATACAGGAGTTGACGCTCCATCAAATACGAGATGATGAACAACAAACAAAACAACATGCTCAGTTGAAGAAACGCTATAAACATGCATTCGAATGAAAGAATCGCGAGCTAAATCAATCGTTTTTTTCTTCTCTCGATTTAGTAGTGATATTAACTCGTCCTTACCCAGTTCTCCGATTACGGACGATAGAAATGATCCAGGGTTGAAGGGTTGGGGTACCAAATAAGGTACCCCCTCTTCTTCAACAACGACACAAGCGAGTTGATTATGTCGGGTAACAACCTGACCGAATGCCTGTTTCAGTTTCTCCATATTTATATGGTTACGAACCCGAAAGCATATTGGAATGTGATACACGTCAGATTCAGGTTCAAGTTTGTGCAGCATCCACAAACCTTTCTGCCCTTCTGACAAAGTGTATCTTGAATTTTCTTTATCTAACTCTTGATAATAAGCCAATACTTCCTCAGCGGTATATTTTCCACTTTTGAATCCCATCAAAAGTTCATTTTCATTCATTTGCTAAACTCCTTACTGGCGTATTTTTTTCTTAATATCTTCAAGCCCGATTTTACCACTTTTAAAACCTTCCAGCATTTTTTTCTTTTCTTCTATTTCATTGGCATGATGCACATTAGGCACAATGCACACATCCGAGGTAGATTCTTCAGCCAATTCTTCAAACGAATCCATATTTAGATCCGTATGGATTCGTGCTTTTGATTTTCGCGGGGGCATCTTGTCTTCTAGATGTTTAGCCAAAGCATTAATTGTCATCAATTCGAGCAATTCAGTGGACCGCAATTGGATATCGAAATCCTTCTCAACTTTACGTTGAAGTCTTAACCAACCGAGCGAATCTATTCCTAACGCATGCAAATCCTTATCAAGAGGAAGCTGATCGTTCTTCATACAAGAGTACTCGCTAAAAAATCCGACTAAATAAGTTATAAAATCAGATGTACTGGATTCCACTTTGTGCGAGATTTGCTTAGCCGTTGCTGAACTCCCTCTCTGCGATGTTCTCGAGACATGAGTCTCTGAGTGCCAATATCTACTGCGTTCAAATGGGTATGTCGGAAATGGAATAATCTTACGTACCGACTGCTGATGTAGTCCATTCCAATCAATCGGGCACCCTTTTACCCAAAGTGCAGCAAGTCGTTCCAGGTCACGATCATTAATTAATCCCCGAATCAGTTCCTCTCCTCGTCGACCGGAAACAAGAGCCTCCAATGGAGCAAAATCTATTTCTGCATTCCCTTTAAAAAAGGGCTGATTCAGACAATCTTGTGATTGGTGCTCTTCTATATAACTGGTTAAGTAATTTTTTGCCTCTTCCACTGAAGAAACACAAAATGCAAGACGATAAGGAAACTCGTTGCGCCCAAGCTGTAAAGTATATGCTAAGTCTGGTAAAAATACATTCTCATTTTCATCCAAATAGTGAAGTGCATTTTCTGCCATTCTGTCTAGCGCTGCATCATCTTTTGCAGATAAAATCACAAGTTGTGGTTCAAATTCGGTTTCAGATCGAGAGACGATTTTACTTCCTTGATATTCCTCAATGATTATACTCACATAACTGCCACCTGCACCGATAGAATTGATTAATGCCCGCCTCGGAGAAGTATCTGGATAATTCAGCTCTCCCCTTGCCGCTTCATTCCATGCCTCTAATTTTCTTGTTAACCTGAATGGCAGATTCTCAAGATCCAAATTCGGATTGATCTGCCCGACTTGAACGATTGATGGAATCGTCCGGTTCTCCAATTGTAGCAATACCTTCGTTAATTGGGCAACTCCTGAAGCAGCCTCTGGATGACCGATATTCGACTTCACTGATCCTATCGGAACAGGTTGATTTATGTTCTTAAACACTTGGGCTAATGCGTTCAGCTCTACTGCATCACCAAGCGCAGCACCATTAGCGGCCGCCTCAATATATCCAATCTCATGAGGTTCGAGGCCCGCACGTTCGAGACAATCTTCAACCACTTTCACCTGGGTCTTGAAATTCGGAGCCATAAAACCATTGGCTTGTCCACTGTGCATCGACGAACTCGACTTAACCACGCCCATAATGTTATCCCCATCTCTTATTGCATCACGAAGTGGTTTCAACAGTACAACGCCTACACCTTCGGAAGGCAAGTACCCGTCTCCTGCACAAAAACTTCTGCTTTCTATACTGCTGGCGAGCATTTGAGACTGGCTCAACGCTACATATTTGTGAGGATGAATACTTAGGTTCACACCGCCAGCAATCGCTAATTTAGCTTCACCCTGCGCTAAAGCATTACACGCTAAGTGGATTGCCATAGCAGAGGAGGAGCACATATTATCGACAGCAACACTAGGACCTTCAAAGCCAAAATAGTATGACAATCGATTAGCAATCAGACTGTATGAGGACACCGAAGTCAAAGCATGACCAACGATATCAGATTCATCTGCCTGATACATCTGATACATTGCTCCCATATAAACGCCTACTCGACGATCATAATGAGTTTTTATTTTTGATTGCGTAATCCCGCTTTCTTCAAGTAATTCCCAGACCATTTCTAATGATAAACGCTGTTGAGGGTCCATAAACTTCGCATCGCGTGGTGTGATGTTAAAAAATTGAGGATCAAATTGGTCTACACCTTCAATAAATCCCCCCCACTTACAATAAGCTGTACCAACCGCGTCTTTATCTGGATCAAAATAATTGTTCACATCCCAGCGATTTTCTGGAATTTCACTTATACAATCTTTATCATTTAACAAATTGTTCCAAAATTCATTTATATTCTGTGCTTTAGGATAACGCCCTACAACACCGATAATTGCCACATCCGATGGATTTTCTTGCCTTGGAATGGTTGGCTTCTCTTCTTTCTCATCAACCATGGTAGAGAGTAAGGACTTTTTATTGTCCGGTTTGATAGTCGGTGCCAATGAACCTGAATCCATCATCTTTACTTTAACGTCAAATAGCTTGTTCAGTTTCGAACGATGTTGTTCTAGCAAATAGTTCGACAATTCCCTAATGGTTTGAACCTCAAAAAACAGTGTTTTAGATAGCGGCCCAAAGCTCTGCTCAAGCTGTGAGATAATCCCCATTCCGACAATTGAATCCATCCCGTATTGTTCAAGAGGTGTATCGATATTCAGTCGATTAACTGAGATTTTTAGTCCTTGTGAAATCTGTTCTTTAAAATATTTTATAGACCTTTCTCTTAAATAGATGTTATCCTCGATGGGGTTGGCAACAGCAACCTCCAAAGCACCTGAAATATCGTTAGACCTTGCTGAATCCACTGTTGTTTGTTCAAGTACGTATTGCTTCCCGGAGTATACGAGAACATTTGGTTTAGTGGACGCAATGCAACGGTTAAATGTACTCAGTCCATCTTCTGTCTCCAGTGGGATAATTCCTACGCTCTTGAGCTTAGAGAGTGTCGAAGTATCGACTTGCATCCCTCCATATCTCCACAATGGCCAATTAATTGAAACTGTTTTTCCCTTACGTGATCCTTGCTCCACAAGACCATTTCGATATTCCGCAAATCCATCCATAAACCCATTGGCAACGGCATAATCTGCCTGTCCGATATTCCCTAGAGCACCTGTCACAGATGAAAAGCATACAAAATAATCCAATGGTTCGTTACAACTGGCTTGGTCCACATTGATTAATCCCGTGACTTTAGGCGCCAACACTGTATCGAATTCATCAGTGGTCTTTCTGACGATAAAATTATCCTTATTCACACCCGCACTATGAATGATGCCGTTCAACCCGCCATATGCCTTGTGAATATCAGAAATCACCCGATTGATTAAATCTCTATCCGTAATATCAGCCTGGATAAACTCAATGGTGCATCCCAATGATCGAATTTCATTGATTCGTTGTTGCGCTTCAACTCCGGGTTTAGAACGACCGATCAATACAATCGTAGACTCAGATGTACTTTTCGCGATTGCCTGTGCAAAAACCAAACCAAGACCACCCAGTCCTCCAGTGATCAAGTGCACTCCTTTGTCCCTCCAAGGAACAGTTTCCGTAGAGTCAATATCCACACTTTGATATCTCTTTATCTTGCGTCCACCCTTGTCATAACGGATATCCTGTTCGGAAGGTCGTGCAGCATTGTAATGTAAAATATCACCAATTTTACTTAATTCGTTATGTTGAATACCATGAATATACTGCGCTTTAAATCGGGGATTCTCTTGTTCGGCAGTTTTTAGCAATCCGGCTAGCCCTGTAAAGCATTCTGATGCAGTACCAACATTCGTTAACGTGACAACTTGAGTAAAAATAGCACGTTTCGTACCAATTCTTAACAACTCTTGAATCATTTCAAATAATTGTTTCGTAACTGACCGATATTGAAAATCCAGTGAATCATCAGTTAATGAAACATATTTCATAGTAATCAGATCACCAAGCTGCAACTCTACCTTATTCTTCATTTCATCGTCTATATTCCCTATAACGATAGCCACTCGTTCAAAGTCTTGGTGCTCTTCAAACCCGGCAGGTTCTTGAGCTTCAGGGACTGTCTCCCACTCGGCAGACAATATTTCTACATCACTATCCTTCTCGACATTTCTTCTCACCTGTCGCGAACTGAAACCTGTAATATCCACGCATATGCCTCCTTCACTATCTAGTACACTGATATCGAGTTTCTGTATTGTATCAGATGAATGACTGTTGGAATTGTAACGAATCCATGCATAAGCAGTCTCCGGTATGGTACGAATCACGTCCATAGATTCAACCGCGAATGGTAAGAACAGATTAGAATCCGAGTTAACTTTTTCATCAGGGCAAATGGCAATCCCAATGGATGCTTGTAATGCACCATCCAGTAAACTCGGCATAAGAATATAATCTTGCATCTTCCCAACAAGTTCTGGCGGGATGGACAGTCGAGCTATTACTACCCTCAGCCCGTTCTCATCTTTGCCTATATGGAGCTCATCGATACCTTTGAATCCAGGTCCATAAGAGAATCCCCTTTGTGTAAACTCTGCATAAACCTCATCCTTTGTAAATCTTCCATCGTTACATTGATTCATCAACTCATTCAAATTCACTTTATGAGCATCTGTAACGTGGTCCACAATCACCACACCTTGGCTGTAAAGAAGTTCTTCTTCATCCATTGTCTCAGAACATATAGAGAATTCCGCTTTATTTTGACTTATTGCCTTGATCTTAGTCCGAAGATTTAGCGGTTCACCAAACATCATTGCAGGTCTGAGCCATAGGATGTCCCGAAGTTGAACACGACGAAGCATTTCCTGATCTGTTTCTGAGAAAATATTCTCCACGTCAAGTGCTCGTCTGGCTGCCTCCAGCCCCATTTCCAAATGTACTACTCCCGGTAAGGTGGGTGATTCCTGTACAATATGGTCTTTTAGAAAAAACTCATTTCCCGTAAATGTTGATAAAAAACTAACTTGGAAGGCATTTGAAACATTATTATGGATAAGCGGATGACCCATGTCAGAACTGATTGTCCACATCCTTCCATTTAGGACGGATTGATCGACTGCCCAATATCTTTCCTGAGCAAAAGAGTAAGTGGGAAGACTTAGGCGTTTCGGCTTTCTTTCACCTTCATACAAGCTCTTCCAATCAAATGATCCTCCACTTACCCATAAATCTGCTATTTTATTGTATTGACCCTGTTTTATCCAATTTACAATGACCTCATTTGGGTGTTCATCTGCAAGTAGTCTCTTTGGTTTCTCACTATCAAAAAAGACAGAACCTCTACTCCATTTCCCTTCCATTGTAGGATTCTGAATAAACGAATTGAGATTAGCAATGACCTCATCGATGCTTGTTGCAACCATCGCTATTCGTTCTATCATTTCTTCTCTACCTACTTGAAGCGTATATGCAACGCTAACAAGTTCAATCGTATTTTCCTTTGATAGGAAATTCCTCAATTTTTCCGCTTGACTTATCAATTGTTTTTGAGTTGCTGCAGATAACACAATAACAACAGGATCTGAATTGTTCATCGTCTCATCCTCATCATCTGGCATTGTATATTCTTGTATCACTACATGAGCATTCGAGCCTCCAGCACCAAAACTAGATATACCTGCTATACGTGGAAGTACAACCTCTTTCTCGTTAATAATACGCTTCGGACATTCCCAGTTTTCCAAGGATTGCTGCACCTTGAACGGTGTCTTCGAAAAATCGATATTGGGATTTAATGTGCTAGAATGCAGACTCGGAACAATCATTTTGTGTTTCATTTGAAGTAATACTTTCGTTGCAGCTGCAACTCCTGCGGCACTTTCACAATGACCAATGTTTGATTTAACAGACCCAATGGAACAACTGCCCGGAATCACCTCCCTATTGAAATTACGGTATGCTTTCATTAATCCTGCAATTTCAATAGGATCACCTAATGAGGTTCCCGTACCATGGGATTCAATATAACTAATATCACAAGCATGGACTCCTGATGCTTCTAACGCATTTATAATGACATTACTCTGCGCATTTGGATTGGGTACAGAGAAACCATTTGTTTTGCCTCCATGGTTTATGGCTGTCCCTTTAATCACACCATAAATATGATCACCATCCGCAATCGCTTGTGACAATGGTTTAAGAACTAATGCCCCTACTCCTTCTCCAGGAACATAGCCATCCCCGCCTTTCCCGAAACTCTCACAGCGCCCTTTACTTGAAGCAAACTTCCCCTGACTCAACATCAAATACTTATTAGGATGAACACTAACATTCACACCACCAGCAATGGCGACCCTGGATTGACCACTTTTTATCGATTCGCAAGCAAGATGAATTGCAGTAAGTGAAGATGAACACATTGTATCCACCGTCATGCTTGGTCCGTGAAAATCAAAATAGTAGGATACACGATTAGCAATCGCTGATGAATTCCCCGAAAGCGCAATATAATCTCCTTTACTTTGCGCCTGAGCGCCGTAAAGCTGATACTCCTCGTACATCACGCCTACATAGACACCAATTGCCCTGTTCCCATGATCAATCTCACCTTTTCTAGAAAAAGACGTTGCGATAGATTCACGGGTATATCCTGAATCTTCAATCGCTTCATATACACTTTGTAAAAACAAACGCTCTTGAGGGTCCATATACTCTGCTTCACGAGGAGATATATTAAAAAACAATGGATCGAATTGATCGAATCCGTTGATAAACCCTCCCCACTTACAATAACTTTTGCCGTGGGCATCTTTGTTCTCACTATAATATTCGTTATAATCCCACCTGCTTGAAGGAATCTCACTAATGCAGTCTTTTCCTGACTTTAAATTTTCCCAATATTCCTCAAGCGTATCTGCTTGAGGATACCGTCCACTGATACCGATAATGGCAATATCATTTTCTCCGCCCCTCGTTTGATTGAGAATTGTTGAACTTTCGGGAGTTATCTCCACCTTCATAGAGGAGTAGGAAATCGATTTCTCCTCTTGAGAATCATCTCTTTCCTCTTCATTTACAGAAAGTGAATCTGTAACATCTAAAATCGTGATAAGACGATCTCCATGCTCGTTGATGAAATACTCTGCCAACCCACGTACAGTCTGAACCTCGAAAAAGATCGTTTTAGATAATGGACCAAAAGTTTTTTCAAGATGATCGGTAAGATCCATCGCCATCATGGAGTCCATTCCATACCGCTCCATCTGTAAATCTACATCTAAACATTCAACAGGTAGCGAAAGGGCATCAGCGATTTGCTTTTGAAAATAACGCACTACAGTTTCTTGAAACGAGGAACCTGAGTTGTTATCTGGAGCGACTGAAAAGGCAATTAGTTCAGACTCCAATTTTTTTTGAGAATCTTCGTCAACCTTCAATACTCTCGAACTCAACCCTTTCAATTCCGCACATATACGTCCCTCAACATCACACACTATGATGTCTAACTTACAAACAGCATGATTTGGTTCGCTTTCTTCACTGTACCTTATCCAAGCATAAGCCTCACCAGGAGTTGGATAATAAATATGACCTACATCGAGTGCAAATGGTACGCTTACTCCTTGTTGGCTCTGCTGTTCTGAAACAAAACTAATATTCATCGCCAACGTGGCCTGCAGTGCACTATCCATCACCGAAGGATGTAGAACAAATTCAGATAATGTATTTCGAACATTTTCTGGACAAGATAATCTAGCTATTGCCTGAGGAAATCCTCTGTCATCCACACCACATGTTATCTCTGCCACTGATCTGAAAGAAGAACCATAGTCAATTCCGAGTTGCTCGTAAGTGTCGTAAACTGCTTTACTCGTCACATGTTGTAAGTTGCAGGATTTTAGCAATTTCCCCACATCTAACATTGGTTTATTATTTGTGGTAGAGTCAATAAATCTTGCATTACCATAACAATGTACCAAATCCTCATTGCTAGCCTCTCCGTAAATCTCAAAGCCTAGTTCATCGTTATTTAATGATCGGATGCGAGTCCGCAGATCTAGTAAATTATTAGCAATTACAGCAGGTTTGAGCCAAACCAATCGGGATAACGATACTGCTCTAAATTGTGTTGCTCCACTTGCGCGAATAGATACTTCCCTTGCCATTTCTAAATAAGCGACACCGGGCAGCGTTGCTTGACCATTCACGATATGGTCAGATAGAAAGAACTCATTCCCATTAAAGTGAGAGGAATATGCGACTTCTTTTAAGCTCGAATGATTCTGATGAATCATTGGATGAATTCTGGTCTCATTCGTGGCAGCGACTGTCGAATCTTCATACAAGTTACCTATTTGAGAAATGCCCTTCACCCAATAGCTTTTCTCTTCAAATGGATAGGTTGGTAAACTTATCCTTTTTAACTTTTGATTATCTGTATGAATCCGTATCCAATCAAAATGGAGCCCTTGAACCCATAGATTAAGGATAGGCTCATAACGCTTATTTACTACCCATTCCGCGACTGCGTTAAGTCGATCCTGATCCGAGTTAAATTTAGACAACCCTACACCTGTTAGCTTCACTCTACCTTTATACCACGAAGCATAATTAGGTACGTCTTCACATATGGATTCTAGTTTTTGCTTAAGATCTTTCATATCATAAACGACAGTAGCCAACCTTTCCTCCATCGGATCCCTTCCAACCTGGAGTGTAAACGCTATACTTCCAAGATCTTCGTACGTCAATCCATTCTTCTGAATAAAGTCAAGCAAATTTTTAGATATTTTTATCAATTGTTTTCCGGAACGTGCTGATAATACGATCGGATAACCCGAACGCCCATTGTGATTTTGGGTTTTCCCTTTCTCACTCTGAACATCCTTTTCATATTCTTCTAGTACAAGATGTGTGTTTACCCCACCAAATCCAAAAGAACTAATTCCTGCCCTTCTGGGAACTGCTTTACCATTGGTTCCCTGATGCACTTCCCATGGACGGTTCTCCTGTAAAATATAAAAAGGACTCTGCTCCAGCTCAATATACGGATTCAATGTTTCAGTATGAAGACTCTTTACGAGCGTTTTGTGTTTCATCTGAAGTACCGTTTTGATTACGCCAGCTACGCCAGCAGCAAGTTCAAGGTGACCAATGTTTGATTTTACGGAACCTATCCCACAAACCGAAACTGTACCTAAATGACTTCCGCTCTCTTCATGTAAATCCTTATAAGCTTTCTTAAGCGCATTCAATTCAACGGGGTCACCAAGCTCAGTTCCAGTTCCATGAGCTTCGATATAGGTCACCGTACTTGGGTCAATCCCGGATTGCTGATGTGCAGCTTTTATCAGCTCCGCTTGAGCATTAGGGTTGGGAGCCGTCAGTGAATTGGCGCGACCTCCATGGTTTTCCGCGCTTCCTAGAATCACACCGTATATGTGGTCGCCATCAACTTCAGCCTGTTCGAGAGACTTGAGAATTAATATACCAACACCTTCGCCTCTTACATAACCATTCGCTTGATTGGAAAATGGTTTACAACGTCCATCCTCACTTAACATTCCTGCCCGACTATAGCTAATATGAAGATCGGGGCTTACGATGGTGTTTACTCCACCGACAATCGCCATATTTACTTCACCGCTGCGTATAAGTTCAGCAGCACGATGTATAGCAACTAGAGAGCTAGAACAAGCTGTTTCAATCGGCTCACTTGGACCATGCAAATCTAGCAAATAGCTAATTCTATTAGGACCAATAGAACCTGAAATGCCTGTTGCTGCATAGCTTTCGCCTTGTTTACTTGCTTTTACCATCAAATTACCATAACCACTTGGTGCAGTTCCAATCAGAACTGCTGTGTTCGATCCACCTAAGCTTGACGGTGCATATCCAGCATCTTCTAGCGCGCGCCATACGTGAGTCATTAACAATCGTTGCTGCGGATCCATGGATTCTGCTTCACGTGGGGAAATACTAAAAAACAGAGGATCAAAAAGATCTATCCTGTTCATGAAGCCGCCCCACTTCACATTGGTTTTTCCTTCAGCGGATTTTGGATTTCCATATAATTTACGCCAATCCCAGCGGTCCGAAGGGATTTCAGTAATACAGTCTACCCCATTCAATAAGTTATCCCAGAATTGGTCCAAATCATCCCCTTGAGGGAAACTACCACTCATTCCGATAATGGCAACACGTTGACCATTCTTCGATGGATGATTGTTTTTATCCAAATGATCCGAGACTTGGTCTTCGGTTTGATGAGCCTCACTGAAAGAGGAGTCAACGAATGTCTCTATTTCTTCAGACTCTAATCCATCGCATGTTAATTCGCTCATATTTTGATTGAAACCTTCCTGAACTGCAAGTGTAGCCTCGTGCTCGTTACATAAATATTCTGCAAAGCTACCAAGTGTTGGATACTCGAAAAATATGGTTGGTGTAAGCAAAATATTATATTTTTGATTGATCATATTGGCAAACTTGGTTAAGCTGATTGAGTCGTACCCGTATTCGCTAAATTCAACACTAAGATCAATATCATCAGATTGAACCTTCAGTTGCTCCGTCACGAGATCTATCAATGCAACCTGTATTTGTTGCAACAACTGCTGTTCATTCAGGAAACAACTTCCATTTGTAGGTTGAACTGTAATGGAATCCGATTTTACCTCCATTGTCAGAGTAGAATAAAGATTAAAGGCTTCCATTACCTTAGATAAATCACCGGAGAACACACATAGTTGGTTGAATTCGGAACCTAATGCTGTTCGAAATGCTTCAACACCTTCGCGCGAGCTTAGTGAAATAAGCCCCTGTGCACGAATTTGATCTTCGATATACTGATCTACCCTCATGCCTCCCTCAGCCCAAAGCGGCCAGTTGATAGAAAGTGTTTTCCCGAAGCGTTGACCGCTGTTAACCAATTCTGCACGCCAGGAAACATATGCATCCATAAATCCATTAGCAGCAGCATAAACAGATTGCCCAGGATTTCCAAGCTCACTGACATTGGAGGAAAAGCTAACAAAAAAATCAAGACGATGACTTCTGCTTGCATCATCTAGGTTCACAATACCTGCAACCTTTGGTGATAACACCTTATAAATAGTATCGCTTGATTTATTCATGATTAAACCATCATGAATAACCCCCGCTGCGTGAATAATTCCGGCTAGTTCTCCATAACTGGATTCTATGTGAGTAAACAGCCTCTCCACTGAATCCAATTGCGAAATATCACAAGGATAGTACTCTGCTTTGATACCTTTTTCACGGAGGGAATCTAGCATTTCCTCGGCACCGTGGTCCCTTGTTGAACGTCCGGATAAAATCACTGTTCCATGAACAATATTGGAGGCAATATAATGAGAAAAAATATGCCCCAATCCACCAAGTCCTCCTGTTATAAGGTAAGTTCCTCCCTCACGCAATACGTTCGAATGCCCCTCCTTTTTGTCATCTAACACCTTTTTGTAATTTTTGAAGTAAACCGTATTTCCAACGTATTTCAAATCTCTAACCTGCTGTAGTACCGAAGAGAATATCAAGTTCTTAAAGGCTTGAGAGTCGAACGGATCGAACCAACCGATGCACTGTGTGCGAATCGAAGGATGCTCCATGGATAACGTCTTAAGGAATCCAGATATTCCACTATATACCCAGTTCGTCTTTGATTCATCAACTAAAACAACAACCTGTAGCAATTTTTTTCGCGTACTCTCGTTTTCACCGAATCCTTTAATGGCAGAGATCATCTGCTGAATTACATTTTCATAACGCTCGCTTTGTGTATTTCCATCAAACTGTAAATAATCTAGCTCTATCGATTGAGGCAATACATGTCGGATACTCTCCAGCATTCCTTGATGAATAGAACCGATAAATACGACTCTATGGGATACATTTTGCTTATCTAGTGTATATTGTTGATTTATTAGAAGATCAGATGACGTCCAAACAGGAGCAATGAACGACACATTATCATGACGACGTCCCGAGACCTCATATTCCCTTGTTGAAATTCCTTTGATGTCAATGCAAATATTACCTTGAACATCACATATGGTAATATCCATTTTTTGGAAACCTTCGTTTTGTATACAACCAGCAGACCTTCGAATCCATGCGTAAGCCTGATTCGGTGTCGGTTGATATATATCCAGACTTTCAAGGGAAAACGGAAGCCTTGCTTTTCCATCAAATTCAATGTCCCTTTGACTTACAAGACCTAATGCCATAGTTGCCTGCAAAGCACCATCCATGATGCTTGGATGCAACACAAACCCTATATCTTTAATGTCATTGCTGCGGGGGATCTCTAATTTAGCGAGTACTCCTGGAAAGGAGGCTTCATCTTGACCCACGCTTAACTCAATCACGGATTGATGTGATTTCCCATAGTTAAGACCAATATTTTTGTACATTTCATAAAATTGTTGAGCGGAAAGTACAAGATCTGTATAAATATTTGATAGCTCAGAAATATCCACTATTGAAGGAGATTGGGAGACCAGGCTCCCAACACCTTGACTATAAATAAGCTCCTGCTCTTTCGCTCCTGCATCAACTATCTTATATTCAAACCGATCGCTCGATTTTCGCATGATACGCACATCTAATGAAATTTCGTTTTCAGTTAAAGTCCCAGGCTGAAGCCAAATGACATTTTGTAGCCTCAATTGTATTTTCACCGATTGTTTCAACTTTTTATCATAAGTACTCGAAATGATCCGTTGTATCGCTTCACGAGCCATTTCTATATATACGACACCAGGTACAACCATGGTCTCATTGACTTTGTGATCACGCATGAAGAAGTCGTTGGCTGTAAAGGTAGAACGAAAGCTAAGCCTGTCCCCCATTGAAGTATTTCTATGAATCAATGGATGCAGGTGACTTTCTTGGTATTCCTGGTTTTGTTTGGATTCACGTGCTTTATGACTCAACCAAAACGATTGTTCGGAAAATGGGTATGTCGGCAACGAAATTCTTCGGTGCTTCTCATGATTAAATAATTGCTCAAAAGGTAGCGTATAACCTTGGAGGTATAGCTTAGCAATCAAAGAAATCGCATTGTTGTAAAGAGCTTCACTCGTTATCATATGGCATTCTCTTGCACTGTTATGAAACGTCTTCCACTCCGGGTGAGCTTCGGTTAAAGGTGTTGGATCACCATTGCCAGTTTCAACTCGACTACTTCGGTCTCCCTCTAGCCATTTCGTAAGTTCAATAGTCAACTCAGATAGATTCTTTACGATTACAGCGAGTCGGTTACGGGTTTGTTTTCTGCCAATCATCAAGGTGTAGCTTACATTCCCGATTGAGGTATCCGGTCTTTGCTCAATAAAGGATAAAATATTTTTTACTTGCACTTCCAACTGCTTTCGATTTCTTGCAGAAAGTGCGATAAGATAAGAATGATTACTTGGGTAAAATTCCTCAGTATCCAGTTCTTCAGACAGTACTACATGTGCATTGGTTCCACTATAACCAAAAGAACTCACTGCGGCATGACGCACCCCTTCCTTCTGAATCCACTTTCTTCGACTATCATTAACAAAGAAAGGACTTTCGCTAAGATCAAGATGTGGATTTAAAGCAGTGAAATTTGCTGTCGGAGGAAGCTCCTTATTTTTAATCGCTAATGCCGTTTTAATAACCCCTGCGACTCCAGCAGCACATGCCGTGTGACCAATATTACTCTTTACTGAAGTTAATGCACAGAAATGGCGTTGATCCGTATAACTGTTGAATGCGTTCGTCAATGCATCAATCTCAACAGGATCACCAAGTGCTGTACCCGTCCCATGAGTCTCAACGAGCTGAATATCTTCAGGGTTTATATTGAACTTTTCATATATGCTCCGTTGAAGCGCTGCCTGTGCATCCGCGTTAGGCGCAGTAATGCCGTTGGATTTTCCATCTTGGTTCACCCCCCATCCCTTGATTACCGCATAGATATGATCTCGATCTCTACGAGCATCTTCAAGCCGCTTCAGCATAATCACACCCACACCTTCAGCTGGTACGAATCCATTCGCTCGACTATCAAAGGCAAAGCAACGACCATCAGGGGACAATGCGCCGAGCTGACTCATTACCACATGGAGATTAGGACCTGGAATGACCCATACCCCACCAGTTAGCGCTACATCAATATTTTTTAACAACAAATTATCACAAGCGGTAACGATTGCGACCAATGAAGAGGAACACGATGTGTCAATCGACAAACATGGTCCGCGTAGGTTGAGATAATAGGAAATACGACTTGCCAAAACTGCATTATTGTTACCCAGATTTTGGTGAGAATTCAAATCCGTCAAATCCAAATCATCGCCATAATCATTCTGAGAACAACCAATATATACTCCGCAATTTGTACCTGATAGGGAGGAGGGATCATATCCTGCATCCTCTATGCATCGCCAACTCTCCTGCAGCATCAATCTCTGTTGAGGATCCATGTATTCCGCTTCTATCGGTGATATGTTGAAGAACAACGGATCGAACTTATCCGCATTCTCCAGCACTCCCATCCATTTGCTATATGTTTTCCCCGGTACATTAGGTTTTGGATCATAATAATCGTCTACCGACCAACGAGAAGAAGGTATTTCAGTGACACAATCTTTACCATCTAAAATATTATTCCAAAATTCATCTAACGTTTCAGCTTGTGGGAATTTCCCAGACATTCCAATGATCGCAATATCACAGGTTTGTGATCCTTGAGCCTCTTTCGTGATGTCGTCCTCCATGTCATTCTGTGATTTTTTTGTAACGGCTACCTTAGTATTGGCTATCATTTCGTGTTGTTCATTGAGCTGAACCGTGCTCTCATGAATATGCACGGTTGGCTTATTGTTCTGGGACAGATCACTTTGTATATCGTTCGTAGAAGTCTTCATCACTTCAGTATAAAACTTGTCTATCAAATCCCCATATGTTTGAATTAGATACACTGCGAACAACCTGATTGTCGGATAGCTATACACCTTAGTAATGGAAAGTGAAAGCTGAAATAAACTATTCAAATTTCGCATCCATATAACGCTATAAATAGAATCTAGACCTAGTTCCGTAAATGGAGTATCTTCGTCAATCATATCTGGATCTAGATCCATTTCTTTCGCTAAAGTTTTCTTTAGCTCTGATACAATCTTGAGTAGAAGTGAAGCATCTGACACTGTATCTTTTTGTTCCATCAAATTACTACTCACTTCTAGTCCTTCTCTGTCTTGATTGTTATGACTTCCTAATGGTGTCAATAATTGATTCTCAGATTCATTATGATTAACAACTGATGGTTCCTTTGAATTCTCCATTTGGGACAACATATAGTGATGAAATTCTCCCAATGTTGGGTAACTGTACACCTTGGTTGCAGGCAATGATATGCCAAAATGTGAATTGATTTTTCTCAGCCACATTACACCAATAATCGAATCTAAGCCCATCTCAACAAACGGAACATCGGCCTGGATCAATTCTTCTTCAATATTTAATTCTTTCGCCAAACTGCTCCGTAGAAACTGATAAACATCTTGCTCCCTAAGATTCATGTTGTTTTCTACCCCCATTTGTTTCCACTTTTATGATATTTTTAATATACTTTGCAATTGTGTTCTCAATCTGATGATTGAGTATCTTCGGTGCTTCGAGCATACTGTAATGGCCTACATTTTCTATGAATTCAACGTGAATATCATGACATTTGGCAGCATCAATGTTGGTTGGCAACCAAGATGATGAATTAATTAATGTTAAAGGTTTACGAATTCTACTTTTCACCGTCTGCATATACACAATCATTTCGCGAAATGATGATTTCAGAATATACTTGCTAACCGAGTTCCTTACCAATTCAACGAATTTGATTAGAGAGGAATCTGCATCGGGAAGAAACATACCCTTAACTTCTTCTTCACTCTCCAAAAAGAAGTCAACGACCCATTCCAATTTCTCATCGGTTAACGGAGTTGGTTTCACATTATGCAAACTATCCACTGCAATAAGACCGATGACGTGTGCATTTAAGAGGTATTCCGCCTCAACAATGATTGGGCCACCTAAAGAATGGCCAATCATGATGACATGGGTTAACCCAAGAGCATTGACCACAGATGCTACATCATTTGCATACGCCTCAATGGTCCAATGCTCTCGATTACTGCCTGAATCTCCATGACCAGCCAGGTCTATATTGACAACACAATAATGGTTGCTGAAATAATCCACTTGTTCAGCCCAAAAGCTTGAATTACATCCCAAACCATGGACTAGAACAATCGCCTTGGAACCTCTTCCCGATACCTCATAACTGATTTGAACCCCGTCCTTTGACAGAGTTGTGTTTCGATGTTTGTACTTTTGGTATTCTTGCAATGGTGGCTTACGTGCAATAATGCCTACATGCTCCATGCCTGATGCATGCGAATGCTGGGCACTTTGATCAATGCCAACAGCTTCAAAATAACCGTGTTTCTCAACAATAAAGCCCGCTAATAAACATTCCCTTTCAAATACATCTGGGTCCAATACATTAATCAGGTGTGGTCCACCTGCCACAACAGAAGGATCGAAATAAGCTCCCACATTTTCAATAAAGCCTGGCCAAGGATCGCCCTCTCGTTTGCGCTGTTCATATTCCGGTGCTTTGGCTTGCCAATAGCCAAAATAAGGAGAATCCGTGCTAAGAAAAATTTTCCCTCCAGGTTTTAACCAACGATACATCTTTCTTAGAGTAAGTCTCACGTCATCAGGACTTAAGAAATGAATCACTCGACTAGCATGGATGGCACTAAACCGACCATCCTCAAAATCAACATCGGGGAGTTTGCCCTGTTTCAGGGTGAGCCGATCCCGATAATAATCTTCGACTCGCTGCTCGAGAATATCTAAATGCTTTTGCTCAAGGTCCATTGCAAAAACTGTTGCACCGCGTTCCAAAGCGGCAATCGATGCTACTCCATAAGCACATCCGATATCAAGAACCTCACCGCCACAATTACCTGCATATCCAGCAAAATCACTGGAATATGGGATAAGGTGTTCCACCATTACACCCGTTCTATTTAGGGTTGGAACCATTCCTTGGAAACCGATATCTGCTGCAGACTTTAGATCCTCTAAGATGTCATGTTTCTTAACGATCTTCACTTGTGTTGGGATGGGTTTCGACTCGAATTTTAACAAAGGAACTAAAGATATATTGTTCGGCTTTTCCATTTGTCCTTTAAAAGAAGACGCCTTGCGTTCATAATCATTCAAAGGAACGAGCAATACCTTATTGTTATTCTCATTTGTTTCTGGTTTGACTGCCTTTGGTCTATTTGAAGGGACTTCTTTCGTCATATCGAACATTTCCCCACTCCAATACCGTTTCGTTGAAAAGGGGTATGGAGGCAACTTGTTACATTTTACGATCGCTTGCTGATCGATTTTCTTCCATTCCAATGCGTATCCTTTGGAATGGAGTCGGGCCATATCCGATACCCATTGAATATACGTTTCTGGTTGGATGTCTTTCTCGTTTAGTTGCCTAGACTTTCGTTTCATTTCGTCAATCATTGAAGGATCGGCGACGAAATCACGCCCCACCACATCAACATAAACTCTTTCTGTTGAAATGCCACGAAGTGCGTTTCTCCAACATTGCAACGCGTCGTTGGCAGAGGTAACCACAATCGCACATCGATGTCTGAAGTGATGCCTTTTCTTCACTAACATGTCACTGATTCGATTCAGCGTGGATGCATTAATTTCCTTACGTTCAAACATGCCAATCATGGAAGTGATTCGTCCCTTAAGCGCATCTTTGGTCTTAGCTGACAATACCAACAAATAGCAAGGTACTTGAGCCGGGATAACATATGCTTTTGGCTCATATTGTCGAATGACGAGATGTGCATTCGTTCCGCTCATACCAAATGCACTAACAGCACCCATCCGTGGGTTCGAACTAGTCGATGGCCACTTCTTCATGGATTTATTCACATAAAACGGACTATTCTCCCACTGAATATATTCACTCTCATTCTGACAGTTAAGCGAAGGAGGAATAACACCATGTCGAATAGATTCGGACAATGAAATCAGACTGACAAGTCCAGATGCAGCAAACGTATGACCAATATTGGGCTTAGTAGCTGTTAAGGCACAAAACTCTTTTTTGCTTTTCACTCCACTAAATGCACGGATTAAAGCATTAATTTCAACAGGATCACCAAGACTCGTCCCTGTGCCATGTGTCACTATATGCCCTATATCCTCAGGATCGATATTATATTTTTGATAGACAGATTCAATCAACTCTTGCTGAGCATGTCCGCTAGGTGCCATAATCCCATTCGTTCTTCCATCATAGTTAATACCACTACCTATGATAGTACTATATATCTCATTTCCATCTTGTTCAGCTTTGGTTAAACGTTTTAACACCAGAACAGTAACAGCCTCACCAGGAACCATGCCATTAGCGCTTTGGTCGAAGGTATGACACTTCCCATCCTTGGATAACATCCCCATCTGGCTTAACGCAATGAAGGAATCATGTGATAGTACAAAATTTGCCGACGCTACAATTGCAATATCGCACTCCTCTGCCCGCAAGCTCGCACAAGCCTGGTGTACAGCAACCAAGCCTGATGAGCAAGCTGTATTCATTGCCAAAACTGGCCCTTTCAAATCTAGAAAATAAGATAGTCTTGAAGCAAGTATTGCATCATTATTCGAAGTCATTGTACCTCCGTCAGAAACAAGGTGATAGTCACCAGGCTCAACGCCGACAAAAACACCGACTTTGCTGTGAGATAGTTCTTCTTCACCTAATCCAGCATCTTCAAGTGCCTTCCATGATTCCTGTAACAAATGGCGCTGACGGGGATCCATTATTTTCGCTTCCCTTGGTGAAATCTCGAAAAATAATGGATCAAACTCTGCAACCTGATCAATACTTCCCATCCACTTGCAATTCGTTGTTGTTGGCGTAATTTTTTCAGAATAATACGCCTCTACATCAAACCGAGTTTTGGAAACTTCTTTGATAGAATCACGACCTTGAACAAGATTTTCCCAAAAGCGTTCAACAGAATCTGCCTCAGGAAACAAACCACTCATTCCGATAATTGCAATCGGTTCTTCAGCCATTCGATATTTATCCCTCGACTGATTATGCCCCTCTTGATTGATAGATTCGCATAGAGGAAGTGATTTTGATTGTTGAGATACGCGAGAAATTTTTGTTTCATTCTTTGGTACCGATTCATGCTTCAGCATCGACTCAATCTCCGAATAATGTTTCTCAAGAATAAATCCAATCAATTCGGATAAAGTTGTATAGTCAAAGAAGATAGAAGGTAAGATGGTTACACTCAATTTCTCAGAAAGTATTCTCGCGAATTGTGCAATTCGGATAGAATCTAAACCGATATCTGCAAAGATTCTTTCGGTATCCAGTTTCTCCGTTGATACGTTTAACAATGAGCTTGCTATTTCTTTCACAATAGAAACCACCGAAGAGCGAATGGCAAATTCCGATGTAGCAATCTGATCACTAGATAAGAGCGAAACACTCTTCTTAGTAGGAATCCAATTGGTATCACTTGATAAATACTCTCCTATCACTTGCTCTACCTTTCCATCTTTCACATATAATATAACTGGACTTGCACACTCCGTTCGGAGAGTAGCAAGTAATAGATTCATCATCTGATGAAAATCTAAGGGTCTCTGTAAGCTAGATTCTAAATACACATCTAGCAGTTGCTTATCTTTCTCTTCGCGAGCCAATGCTCCCATTCCACCGTCTTCAAGAAACGGCCAATTGATGGCGTACACAGGATAAGGCTTGATATATTTCACCTGTCTAGCACGAGCCAAGCTTGACTGAAAACGATTTGCAACAGCATAGTCGCAACTGCCAAAATCACCTAAAACGGATGCAATGGATGAAAAATGACATATAAAATCAAGAGATTCTGCACCAAAAACCTTTTCTATAGCTAACGTTCCCATCGTTTTAGGATGGAGAATCTTATTTATATCCTCCAAGGTCTTATCCGTAAGTAAGGTTCTCTCGGCAACACCTGCTAGGTGGAAAATTCCATTTACAGGAAGATGCTTCTTTTTATAATCCTTATACAGGTCACGTAATACCTTGGTATCGCTAATGTCTGCACGCCAATAAGTAATATGATCGGACTTCCCGTCTAGACGTTTAACCCATTCCGAATTGGAGATATCAAACTCACTTCTGCCAATCAGAATGACTTGAGCGTCATGTGATGTAACCAAATACTCCACCAGCTTCCTACCAACACCACCCGTACCTCCTGAAACAACATAGGTACCGTTAGTGCGTAACGGTGAAGCGGAATCCGTATTAATATCGATTGGACGTAATACATTTGCATATCTGATACCACCTCGATATAACACGCTGGTACGATCGGAATGAAGTAGTTCTTGGACTACCATTTGCGACCAATGTTTGAGATCAGTGGAATTTTCACTCATAACTACCCTTACCGTAATATTTGGAAGCACCTGTTTGGTTGATCTCTCTAAGCCTATCAAGCAATCAAGAGAGGCTTGTTCTACATCTTCACCATATGCTCCCGCGATGATAACATCAGAAATTTGAAGCGTTGAGCGGGCAATAGACTGCATCATCCCCATCACAAATGACACATCTAATAATGCTCGATTCTCTTCAACAGGCCACATATAGACTATTGAACTGACGTCCAAATGACTTATCACTAGAGCCTCAAATAAATGCTCCAAAGTACTTGGATTGTTATGATCTAAGGAATACACCGTATCCGAAATACGAAGGAATTCATTCCCTTTAACCACATAAATGACATTCAATGACGGGGCTATCATAGCAATGATTTCAGCAAATTTATTACGCGATGCAGGATCATGAAGAAAACAAATAATAGATTTGTTTTCTTCCTCTACTATCATCGATTGCGTTAATGCTAATGGTTCCCAAGCCTCCTCGAATGCCTTAATCGAAAACGAATCCTTGACAGAAGGTACAGGTTTGATTAAATCTTTCGTAATATTTTCATCTTGAATACAATAGTGTTCTTTACTAAACGGATACGTAGGAAGACTTACCCGAACTGGTTTCTGACCATCATACAGACGGGACCATTGTACATTCCCACCTTCTGCCCACCACTTTGCAATCCTCATGACATTTCCTGTATCTAACCAATGATTCAACAACAATTGTTCTTCTTCATCACTAATCAGAGTACTAAGATTGTCTATACACCCTGAAAAAGAACAATGATCTGGTTTTCGATCGATAAATAACTTAAGGGACTCGATAAGTTCCTGGATATTTCGAACAACAAAAACAACCCGCCAAAACATCGGAACTCTCCCCGCTTGCAAAGTGTATGCCATCGAATTCAGATTGATTTCTTCCTGCGAGGACTGAAGATAGTTCAACAAATCAGAAACGTACTGGTTAAGATTCTCCTGTTTCTTTGCAGAAAGGGGGATAATGAACTGACCTTCGTCACTTATTCTCTTTTGTCTGTTATCCATATCCATATTAGGCGCCTCCAAAATCGCATGTACATTTGTTCCGCCAATACCAAAAGAGCTCAAAGCAGCTCTTAGAGGGAAATCTCCTTGTTCTAGCTTGAACCCGTGATCTGCGACATAAAATGGGGATGTTTCAAAATCTATATTCGGATTTGGTTGTTTGTAATGAATGGATGGCGGCACATAGCCATTACGAAGCACCAATGCTGTCTTGATGCATCCAGCTAAACCAGCAGCAGCATCCAAATGACCTATGTTACTTTTGACCGATCCAATGGCACAATACTGATTCTGATTGGTGTACTCGCGATAGGCATCACTTAACGCTGCAATTTCTACAGGATCCCCAAGCTTTGTACCGGTTCCATGTGCTTCAACATATGAAATGGTATCCGGGTGAACATCGGTTGCATTATACACTTGCTTGATGACATTTGATTGTCCTGAAACACTTGGTGCGTAAAAACCAGTCTTGTCATTCCCGTCATTATTGATGCCGATGCCACGAATAATCGCATAAATGTTATCGTTATCTTCAATCGCTTTCACTGCATCTTTAAGAAGCAGAACTGCAACACCTTCTCCTCCGATCATCCCATCAGCACTTGCATCGAACGTCTTGCAATGACCATCTGAAGATAAACTAAGCCCCTCCTCATGTAAATATCCAACACCGGGCTTGGCATGAACCGTCGCAGCACCAACCAGCGCTTGCGTACACTGCTTCGAGCGTATTGCGTTAAATGCAACAGACATCCCTGCTAAGGAAGACGAACAGTTTGTATGAACAAACATGCTTGGACCTTTTAAGCCCAACTTGTACGAAATCATTGTTGGAATAGTCCCCATTTGCGAAAGCAAGAAGTTGACCAGAGCTTCCGAATCCTGTTTATCCATGTTTTTCATAAGTGCGGAATGGTAATGAGAATTGCTGGTAGACATATAGATCCCGGCATCTGAAATATCAGACGGCACATACCCCGCATCCTCGATGGCCTTCCACGAATTACTCAACAACAGCCTTAACTGTGGATCAAACAATTCAGCATCCTTCGCCGACACTTTAAAGAAATCAGTATCAAAATCATATTTCCCTCCAATCGTAGACTGCGCGGGAACAAAACGTTTATCCTTCAAAATATTAGGGGAAACGCCCATTTTTTTCAATTCCTCTTGTGAATAGAACTGAACACTTTCAACACCATTTACGAGGTTGTCCCAAAACTGTTGGGAATTCTCTGCTCCAGGGAACTGACACGATATACCGACGATTGCAACACTGGACTGATAGTAATCAGGCAGTTTATGACGTTGGTTCATCTCCCTAGAGGTCATTTGATCTGCTGGGATTCTTCTCGTTATTTTTTCATTTTCCACTTGGTTTTCTTCTCTTCCCAAATATGCGGCAATATCTTTCGCCTTAGGATATTTAAACATGTCCGTCACAGTGAAAGGAACTTGGAATGTCTCGCTTATCTTGTTGGCAGCGATCGCAGCCGACACTGAACTGCCTCCAACTTCATAAAAGCCCTGATTTGAACGAATATTTCTTATCCCCAACACACCACTCCAAATATCGAGGACAGTGTTTACAGCGTCACCATCAGATTGATGGTGACCCATTGGTTGCTCAAGTGAAATCGATCTCTGCTTGAGAAGATTTCTATCTAATTTGAAATTAGGTGTCTGCGGAAGCTTATCAAGCTCAATAAAATAAGCAGGTATCATATATCCAGGCAGTATTTTAGCAAGATATGTTCTCAAATCTTCCTCCTCTATAATTATATCTGCCGAGGTAGTAGGTTTACAAATAAAATAAGCAACAAGTTGGTTTTCTTCTCCTAAAACTTTATCAATTACAGCACATTGTGCAATTGCTGGATGATGCATAAGCTGCGTCTCGATTTCACCAAGCTCAATGCGATAGCCCCTAATCTTTACTTGAGAATCAATGCGTCCAAAATATTCAATGCTGCCATTCGGTTTCCAGCGTGCTAGGTCTCCGGTTTTGTACAATTTACTGCTAGACCCAAAAGGATTGTCAACGAACTTCTCTTCATTCAATTCATGGCGATTCAAATATCCTTTAGATACTCCATCTCCTGCAATACATAGCTCTCCAAGAACCAAAATAGGATTTGGTTTTCCCTGGTCATTAAGTATATATATTTGTGTATTATCGATCGGTTTACCAATGGTTATCGGACCATCCGCAGTTATTCGACTGACAGTGCTCCATACGGTCGTTTCAGTTGGTCCATAAAGATTCCATGCCTCCGAGCCGGAATCACAAATCTGTTTTCTAAGTGACGCAGACATCGCCTCGCCACCACACAGCATTTTGAGTTTCTCACGATTGCGCCATCCACAGTGGAACAACATTGACCAAGTAGATGGTGTAGCCTGCATAATCGTTGGAGAAACCTTTTCTATGAAACCTTTTAAGGCCTCTCCGTTCTTTGCTGTTACGGAATCACAGATAAAACAAGTCGCCCCCTGAATGAGCGGCAAAAATAATTCCAATGCTGCGATATCAAAACTATGTGTTGTAACCGCCAGCATGATATCATTCGCCCCTAGACCAGGACATTTCGCCATGGAACATAAAAAGTTCGTTAACGCCTGATGGTGAACTTTAACCCCTTTGGGCTTCCCAGTACTTCCAGATGTATAAATAACATATGCCAGATGATCGCTTCCTGTAGATTCCTCGCCCCTCATTATTTCTTTGGATTTTTTTAATTCTTCAGCGTCATATTGATCGATAGAAAGCACTCTATGTTCATTCGAGTCGTTATCCAAATTGTCCATAATCGACTGTATATTTGTGGACAGTGATGATCTTGTCAGAACGATTCTGACGTCCGAATCAGACAAGATATGAGCGACTCGTTCATTCGGAAATCCAGGGTCAATCGGGACATAGGCAGCCCCTGATTTTAGAATTCCAAGCATCGAAATGACGAGCTCCACCGATCGATCCATAAAGATTGCAACCATTTGGTTTCGACCGACTCCACAATGTTTTAAATAAGAGGCAAGCTTGTCGCTTCTTGTATCCAATTCTTCATAGGTTAGGTGAAAATCGTCATATACCAAAGCGGTTTCCATGGGTACCTCTTGTGCCTTTTCTCGAAAAAGCTCATGGACACACATCTCTCGCGGATATTCACTGCTCGTGTCATTCCATTGATTCAATACGATTTCCAATTCCACTTCAGACATGACAGAAACATCATCTATTCGTTGAGCAGGGTCACGAAGGAACTGGTTTATCAGCTGAAGATAATGCTTATTTATTCTGCTGATGGTTTCTTCATCATATAAGTCAGCATCGTACTTCCAATTCAAAATATAGTTTTTATTCTCATTAGCAGGCTCAATCACTTCAAGAACCAGTTCATACTCACCTTCCTGATGAATTCCATCGACATATTGAAAAGCATGTGTATTTAAGGAATCTGTATCCATCCAATCCTGGTACATAAACACAATTTGAAATAATGGCGTATAACCTACATCATAAGGAATGCCAAGTTCCCGTACCAGAAGTGGAAATGGGTAACTCCTTGATACAGCACTAATGATCGTTCGCTGTAAATTCTTACATAATGATTCTAACGTATCCCTTTTTTCCAAACGGGATCTAATCGGAATCATATTTACATAATTTCCTATAACGTTCTGTTCATCTTCTTCTTCGCGACAGTTTAAAGGCATACCGATCACAATATCTTTTTGCTTAGAATAGACTTTCAACAGCATATTGAACATGGCCATGAAAACGGTAGATGTATAAACATTTAAGTGACGAGCAACTTGAGCCACTCCGAAACTATCTTGATCCGAAAGTCGGTACGATAATGTAGCACCCGTTGAATCAAAAACTATATCCTTTCGTGGTTGGTCAGTGTATAACTGTACTGGAGCAGGTGCATCATGTAATTGCTCTTTCCAATAATGAAGTCTGTTCTTCCCTTCTTCATTTGCTACAAGTTGCTGTTCTTTCATTACAAAATTACGATAACGGGCATGCGAATCTGACTTAGGAAGGGATTTCCCAAAAATCGCTGCTTCATAAGCAGAGAACAGTGTCTTCATGAATACAATGGATGACTGTCCATCAAACACGATATGGTGAACATTAAATAATACGAGTGATTCATTATCGGATATATGGTAGACGTTAAGTCTACAAATCGTTCCTTCTAGACTAAATGGCTCCTTTGATTGTTTTTTGACGTAATCCAATGCATCCGCATGACTTAAATGTGTTAGGTCATCTTCAGGAATTGTCGGTTCACCGTAAAAATTTTCAACCATGACCAGCTCACCATTCATTTCACGTACAGCAGAGGTCAAAGCAGGATTTTTAGCAAGTGTGTATCGATACGCCTCCTCCAGCGCTTCACGAGAAAGTTGATTTACTTTAAAACACAAAGGCACGTTATACGAACTAGATTTCTGTAATCCTTTTTGTAACGCCCAGATTCCCTTTTGAGAAGAAGATAGTGGACACATAATGTTCTCTTCCATCGTCTCTCTTGTAGACCTGTCAAGTACAATCGATTGATCCTCTTCAGTAGTTACAGCAAGCTCTTCAAGTTGGTCAGAATATATTTCACTCAAGTATGTGGCTAATTCATTGATTGTCGGATACTCAAACATCAGCGCCGAATCAAACAATGGATCAATATGTTTCCTAATCTGCTGTGTAATGCGAATCATCGCTTTTGAAGGCAGTCCCAAATCAATGAAATTTGTCTCATAATCACCGGTTGGCACTTTGCTGATTATTTCCTCTTCAATTGCATGTACTAGAAACTTTTGCATAAATGCATACGTGTTTGATTGTACTTCGTATGAATAATATTCCGGTGGCTGTATCTGTTTCAATTGTTCCTCATGAATCACCTGATTTTTGGAAGAAGGAGGTTTGGTCTCCAACGGGATTTCTCCTTGACCCATCACTTGTTTTTTTGGACTTTCCGGTTCCCAATAAAATAATTTATTAAAAGGGTAGGTAGGCAGACTAATTCTGTTCGGTCGTTCAGACCAATACCCGATTTCCCATGGTACTGGATAACCTCGAAGCCAATGGGATGAAATCATTTCATATTTATCCGAATCCATTGCATTCATGATCAATTTTTGTGCTGACTTGTCTCTTGCATACTCTCTTTCCAGTTGATCCACTTGGTCAATCGTTACCGAATCATGCAATGCAGTGTTCAAAGCTGAATGTAGTTTTTTAATTAACTCCTCAACGGTTGAAACAATAAACAGAATACGGGTTTCCATATGTTCACGTCCGACCTGCAGCGTATAAGCAATATCCTCGAGACTCGCATCACATGAAGTTAAATGACTCGCTAGATTTTTCATAAGCACCTCAAGTCTATCTCTAGAGCGAGCAGACAATGGTATCAGTACTGGCTGTGAAACACGACGAACATGATCAATACGTAAAGATTCCCGTTCAGGTTGATATTCCTTGATGATCAAATGTGCATTAGATCCTCCAGCCCCAAAGGACGAAATACCGGCAACAAGAGCCTTTTTACCATCTTTTTGTATGGAAGGAATCCAATCCTCTAATTGTCGCTGTACATAAAAAGGAGATGAAGAAAATATAATCCCGCTATTTAATTTTTCACAATGGATCGTTGGTGCCAGCTTACGATACTTCATTTGCATCAGCACTTTTGCCAATGAAGCCATACCTGACGCACTTTCGCTATGACCGATGTTTGACTTAACAGAGCCAATCGCACATCGTCCGATTTCATCCGAGGCGTTTTGAAAAGCACGTTTTAGCGCAGATACTTCTATCGAATCACCTAAAGCAGTACCCGTGCCATGTGCTTCAACATAGCTTACTTCATTAGACTCTATACCTGCATTTTTCAGCGCTTCGACAATAACATCAACTTCTGCATTTATATTTGGGGTGTTGTACTTATGCGTTCTTCCTGCAGCATTAACCGCACTACCTTGGATGATGCCATAAATATGATCACCATTTTCAATCGCCTTATCTAAAGGTCGTAACACAACTGCACCTACGCCTTCTGAGACCAAAATTCCATCAGCGTACTCCGAAAAAGGCTTACATTGTTTTCCTTTCGATATCATTTGAAGATCAGATAATAGCTTAAAGTGATCTGTATTCAAAAGCAGATTCACTCCTCCAGCAATCGCACATTCATTTCCCCCATTTCGTAGGCTTTCCATAGCAAGATGGATTGCTGTCAAGGATGATGAACAGGCTGTATCTATTGCCATACTTGAACCCTGAAAATCAAATAAATAAGAAGTGCGATTTGCAATCGATGAATACGCAGCCCTTCCGTTGTAGGTAGCATTCATCACACCAACAAACACACCAATCTTTCTCGTTTCAGCAAGATTCTCTGGTGTATATCCCGAATCCTGGATAGCTCTATATACAGATTTTATGAACACCCTTTCCTGAGGGTCCATCATTGCTGCATCCTTTTCGGAAATACCGAAAAAAGGTGCATCAAAACAGGCAACGTCTTCTAAGAAACCTCCATGTTCATTTTCTAACAGGGTATCGTCATACCACCATCTGTCGTCTGGCAACGGCCTAATACTGTCGATGCCGTTCGCGATATTTTCCCAGAATTGATCGACATTGTCCGCATCAGGCATACGTATATCCAATCCTACGATTGCGATATCACGCTTCATCGAAGGATCTTTCACATCACGTACGATTGGAGACTCCGCAGATAACAAATTGTTTTGATTTATGGAAGAGTCGCCAAAATGCAAAGAATCCGTATCTGTAGATTTGGACGCTAAACCTAATACATCTATTAGCTCATTCCTTCTTGAGGAAACCAAATAATCTACCATTTCCGTAATTGTTGGATAATCAAAAACAAGGGAATTGCTAAAATCGCTAAAATCTTTTGCCAGATCATTATTAATTTTCACGACCAAAATTGAATCAAGACCATACTCAAACAGACTGCAGTCATCATCAATGTCAGAACACTCCACTTTTAACGCTTTGCTTATGATTTGCTTCAAATAATTGACACATCGTTCTCTTACTTCCAATTCAATCGCCCCATTTTCATTCGATGAACAGTGATTGTCTAATAGCGCTTGCAGTTCGATAAATCTTTCTGATATAAAATAGTTCTCAAGCTTAGATATACAGTTATATTCGAACAAAAGTGAGCTATCCAAACCATCGAACGATTTTGCAAGCACGTTATTTATTTTAACCACAAGAATCGAATCAAGACCGTATTCTTCAAGATCGCGATCCACATCCAATTCTGATTCTGGAACATTGAGTGCTTCGCTGATTAACGATTTCAAATAGTTTTGAGTACGTTCTATGAACTGATCCTCATTCGAATTCAAGGAAACACCCGCCAAAGATGAATGGACAACAGAAGTTATCATGACATCATTACTATCAGAAGTCACATCCTTATTGGAAGGAATCACGATGCTGTTTTTCAAATCGCTGTCTATGAGAATACCATCGCTTGCTGCAACAATCACTTGTTGTCCGAGGCGTTTCGCGTTGGAATCTGGGAGAGTAGCATGGGTAAATCCAAGCTCAGACAAAATATGAATCCATGACTCGCCAGTAAGCCCAGGACTTCCAGGTATTCTCCATTCCTCATCCCGATATAACCACCATCCGTCGAGCAGTCCAAATGTCACATGTGCAAGAATATTGTTGCTGCACATTTCGTTCAATAACACAATTCCATTACACTTCATCACAGACTTAACATTACGTAATGTTTTGTGAATATCAGAAGTCGCGTGTAGTGCATTCGTGGAAATCACAATATCATAATAACCTGCATCAAATCCTTGTTCTGTTGGTTTATCTTCAATATTAAGAAGTTTAGTTTTTAGAAATGGATTTCCTTCTAAAAACGTATTCTCTGCTTGGATTAGAAACGCTTTAGATATATCGGTAAAACAATACTCGTCTATGGAATGCTGGAATGGCTTCAAAACATCTAATACGAAAGCCGTCGTTCCACCTGTTCCCGAGCCTACTTCAAGAATACGAATTTTTGTACTTGGATCATCTTCTAACCTCGACTTGAGTACATTATAAAGAATACTGCTTAACTGTAAGTTAAAGTAATCAACAACTGGATTTCCTTTATAGATTCCATCGAGAACTTTCATCGATGAATTTGGAAACAAAATATCCGTGGCCTTTTTCTTCCCGAGCAGGACATTTTCCAATTCCTTCAGACAATTCTCCACCAATTGCACATGTGACTTGAGATACATGTTTTTCAGCCACTGATGTTTTTCCCTATCCCATTGAGACCATAGCTCATTTATAGGAATATCGTTCTTCTCGTTGGGGATTAATCGGTCCGTGCCCTCAAGCTTGACGTAACCACCAAGCAAGAGTTGTCTTTTGCTCTCCTCTATCCAGCGATGGAATGGAGGTGGAAAAATTTGATACAGACGGCTCAAATCTATCCATGCATCCCCTGTTGAAGAGCTGTTTGATAGATTCTTCAGTATTACACATAAGATGTTCAGGGTAATATCGTGCATCGATTTCGGTGGCAATGAATCCGTAAGAATGTCAATCTGTTTTGATTCCCCTACAACGTTACGCAATACGCTCTGATTTTCAATTGCATTCGGAATATTTATGACCAATTGATGAGCATTTCCAGAGATATTCAACTGTCTAAGCCCCGCATCATTCAACGTTTTCACAAGTGCAACCTGTTGAAAAGGTCCAGACATCAGCCTCTCAAGATGAACCATCGATTCCTCTGCTTCTAATGAGTCAAAACCTAAGGTAGCCATTCGTTCCCGATAGAAGGCGTCCGAGACGACACCGACTGTTCCCCAGTATCCCCAGTTCATCGTTTTCACTAGTGGTTTTTTGTAGTCTGCCCCTTCATCATTGCAACTGAACCAACTAGCATCAGTATCCAACGCGTGTGCATAGGAATCGATAAAAGTACATCCAGCGGCATAATTTGCTTGTCCTGCTTCCCTAACAAATGTCTCAATGGAAGAAAAGAATAAAATGAAATCCAATTTTTCTTTTGAAAATACCTCAACCATATGAATACTTGTATCTACTTTGGATGAAGTTGCCGATACAAAACGTTCCTCATCCATATTTCCAAGGCTTTGGTCAGCTAGAACAATAGCTGAATGTATGACACCATGGATATGGGAATACCTCTCACGAATCTTCTCATATGCGCGTGTTAATTGTTCCTTGTCACGAGCATCTGCAGAAATATAAAATGGTACATCCACCCCATGCTTGGCAGCAAAATCTTTCATATCTTGGAGTTGTTCCTGAATACGCTTATTTATCGGGCGGCGTCCAATCCAGACCACACTTGCCTGGTAATGCTCAATCATGTATCGGGTCCAAAGCTCACCAACTCCTCCAGCTCCACCAATCACTACATACACTCCCCGAAGCCGATATACTGTTTCAGTACTTGGCTGTGTTTGAACAGCCAGCAGCCCTTGTGTAAACCATTGATCATTTCGTAACGCATATGTTTTTCCCTGAGCGGAAAAGGGTAGAGCAATAATTTTGTCCAATGGTAAAGGCATATCCCTCGGGACATCCACAAGTCGAATATCCCAATGAGAATATTCCTTAGCCATACTCCCGATCAAACCATGTACTCCAGCATAAACTGGATTTATCTTATCATGATCGTTTATTTTTTGAGTTGAAAATGTGACCACGGTCCAACGCAAATTCTTGACACCATAACCTGCACGCAAACAAGCCTTAATTAAGCGAAATAGATAAATCATTCCAGAATGTTGCTGTTCCTTTAAACTAGCATTTCCGTGTTGAAGATTTGTTTCGTTAGGAGCAAGCCATAGGATATGGAGTACATTTTGTTCCTTTATTTTAAGATACAGATCATCAATCGTATCATTTGGATTGATTAGGATACGCCCGTAATGACGATTCCATTGCTTGATTTCTTCAAATCGGTTGCCCGTCATATCAAACACAACCGTATTCGATATCCTAGATTCTACGCCGTTGTTAGATACGGTTGTATTTTTGATCGGATTCCAAACAGGAATGATTGTGTTTAGTTTCGAGTCCTGTGAGATATTCTGTTTATCCTTATGGATAGATAAACTTCTATATCCCATCCCTCTCATCCGCACACACACAACACCACTCTCGTCGATTAAGTCGATATCAAGCAGCTTAGCGAACGCACTTGTCTTGGTCGGATCTGCATCCCGAACGATAGAATACATCTTTTCTTTACAGCTTTTGTAGATCTCAACAGATTGGAGCGAAAATGGGATAGTGATTGCCCCTGTTTTCTTGCCAGACGGATCATTTTTCAAATTAGCAAGTTCTGAATCTGAGAGCAATCCAATAGAGCTCTGAATCGCCCCATCCAATATACTTGGGTGCAAATGATACTGGTTGAACACTTCAGATAATGAATCTGACAACTTCAAATGTCCAATTGCATATTGTGAACCTCCTTCTTCTCCACGATAAACTACATCGACTACCTTGAATGTATCGCCATATTCTACACCTGCAAGCTTCATATAATCATAACAAGTTTCTTTTTCAATTCGAGGATCGGTGGTATGGTTTAATAGAGTCTTCAAATCAACAACCGATTCTCTTCTAGGAGATGAGAGTATTGCCTCCCCCTCAGCATATTGAATCTGCTCATGATTTTCTCTATCAACAATCTTGAATATTATTTTGTCACCTTTACCTCCTATCAGATTTGTCCGCACTAATTCGATATCGATTACCTTCCCTTGTTCCGGGATTATCATCGGTCTTACCCAAGAAATGTTTCTAAGCTGAACATTTCGTTCCAGATTATCTTCATCTTCTGTAACATTGGAGATGGACACGCGTGCCATCTCTAACATTGCAACTGCCGGCATTATGATTTGACCAGCTACTACATGATCTTTCAGAAAATACTCTCGCCCTGTAAAAAAGGATCGATATCGAATTTTCTCAAACGTCGACACGTTACGATGGACAAGAGGGTGTATTCTATATTCTGATAACCTTGCATCTACAAGTTCGTCTGTTTTTTCTCCTCGACTAGCTTGTTCTGTGCTATTTAGACGTTTAGGCCATGGATATGACTTTAAATCAAATGGATAGGTCGGTAAACTCAATCGTCGATAAGGATGAGATTGAACATATTGCTTCCAATCTATGTTTGCCCCTGCCGTCCATGCCTTGGCCAATTCAACCGTATGATCTTCTAATGTGAAATCAGTGACCTTTTCTTCGAGAAAAGCATGATTCCCTTTACTATCCCGAACGCCTGTTACAAAGAAAGATGATTTCGTACCATCGAAAAAATGCTGCATTGCCTCCTGCATTTCACCAATGTTATGGACGATAAATGCAACTCTATGCTTCATTGGTGCACGCCCAATCTGAAACGTATAAGCGATGTTACGTAGAAACTGATAGGATTTGAAATCATCCATGTCAATCGTTATGGTCTGTATATGCTCAAACATCGCTTGGACATATTTAATTAAAGTCGATTCCTTATGAGCAGACATAGGCAAAATAACTAGATCGTTGGGAAGATTCACATCGCCATCTTTATCTGCTGGCGATTCAACATATTCTTCAAAAATAGCATGTGCATTTGTACCACCAAGCCCAATAGAACTTACTGCTGCTCTTCGCGGATGATCATTAGCCGACCATTCCATCTGATCCTTCACAATATAAAAAGGTGATTGTTCTACATTAATTTTTGGATTTTGGGTTGCATAGTTGATCGTTGGTGTTAACTGCTTGTTGTGTAAAGCAAGTACAGTCTTTATACATCCAGCGAGACCTGCTACAGTATCCAAATGGCCAATGTTCGGTTTGACTGATCCAATACCGCAAAATGAAGTTTTCGTGGTATCGCGACGATAGACTTCAGACAACGCTTTAAATTCAACCGGGTCACCTAACTTGGTTCCTGTGCCATGTGCCTCTACGTAAGAAATTGTTTCAGGTTGAATTTTCGTCTGTTCGATTACCTTTTGTATTACACGCATCTGGCCGTTAACGCTCGGGCTATAGAACCCTGGAGTATCACCCCCATCACTATTGGTAGCAATCCCTCTCAGCAAGCCGTAGATATGATCATTACTTTCAATTGCATCACTAGCACGTTTTAATAGAATTGCTCCAACTCCTTCACCAGCAATCATTCCATCTGCATCCTTATCGAAAGTTTTAATACGCCCATCGCTAGAGAAATTAAGTCCAGGCTGATAAATATATCCTTTATGATCTATATGGGAGATTGCTCCAGCCGCCACAATAGCATAGTCAATCTGACCGCTCATTAAACTATGAAAAGCCAGATCAAGTGCACTCATCGAAGAAGAACAGTTCGAATGAACCGATAAACTCGGCCCAGTAAATCCAAGCTGATAAGATATCATCGAGGAAATTGATCCATTTTGTGACAACACCCATGACAAGTACTGTTCAGGGTCTTCAGTCACATCCTCCGTTCGAAACTGAGCTTGGCTTAGCGCACCATATTGATGATTAGCCACGCTCACGTAGACTCCAGTATTGGCAATATCCTTATGATAATAACTTGCATCTTCCACAGCCCTCCATGAATGAATTAGGAGCTGTCGAAATTGAGGGTCCATATGTGTTACATGATTCGGTGACAGTTTAAAAAACTCTCCATCAAAGTAATCCTTATTCTCAAGATCTAAGCTAACAGGAACAAAGTTTGGGTTCTCCAGTACATCCGAAGGAATATTCGTCTGCTGTAAGGATTCCTTATCAAGAAAGGTCGTCATGTTCTTTCCTTCCATGAGATTATTCCAAAACTCCTGATAATTTTGTGCCCCTGGAAATTGGCAGGAGATTCCTATTATTGCTACACTATCCTGATAATAATCAGGATAGTGCTGTTTTGACGGTTCTTCCTGCGCGTGATGAAACTCCTTATTTTTCCCAAAAGAAAATGCTTCGCCACTCTCTTCATTCAAATAGTTACTGATTGCTTCAACATTCGGATATTTAAACAGGTCTGTCGAATCAAAGATAACGTTGAACTCTTTACTTACTTTTTCTGCCATTATTACGGCGAGTAGCGAGTTGCCTCCAGCTTCAAAGAAGGCATCTGTCACTTCCAAATCCTCAATATTCAAAAGCTCTTTCCAAATATCTAGAACACGTTTTTGAATTTCGTCTCCTCTGCTGGCAGACTGAGTATTTTTATGTAGTGTAATCTTTCGGTTCATTAAGTGCTTTCTATCTAACTTGCCGTTAGGGGTAAACGGTAAATGCTCAAGCTGTACGATGAAATCGGGAACCATATAAGCTGGTAACTTGTTAGCTAAATATTTTTTCAGATTTTGTGGGTCTACGTTATTAATCTTTTTGCTATCATCTACTGTTACATAATAAGCAATCAATTGTACAGCATCTCCTGAACCTTTTACAATCACTGCGCACTCTTTTATTTGATGATGACAGGCAAGATGATATTCAATCTCCTCAAGTTCAATTCTGAATCCTCTCACCTTCACCTGAAAATCAAGACGTCCCAAATATTCGATAGTACCGTCTGACCGCCAACATGCCAAATCTCCCGTACGATATATTTTTTCTCCAGGGACAACCGGATTCTCAACAAAAACTTTGTTAGTGAGTTCATCGTTATTTAGATATCCCTTCGCCAGTCCTATTCCAGCGATACACAACTCGCCCGAAACCCCGATTGGTGCAAGTCTGTTCGTTTCCCTATCTAAAATGTATAGCTTTGTATTTGGGATGGGTCTTCCGATTGGGATGCTTGTATCTTCATTATTGCTCTTTCCGTTTTTTCCACAAGAGAAATAAGCAGCATAAATCGAAGTTTCCGTCGGACCGTAAATATTCTCAACTCGCGCTCGATTAAAAAGGGAAACACATTTATCTGCAAGCTCTTTGGGAAAAGTTTCACCAGCAACCATCATGTATTTCAAAGACTGGTAATCCCTATGTTCATCGATTTCCTTTGCAGCTTCATAAAACAGGCTTAACATAGATGGAACAAAGTTGATATGCGTAATATCGTACCGTTTGACACAATCAACTAGCTTTTTCGGTGATTGTTCAGCTCCCTGTGGTGCAACAGCAACTGAACCTTCCCCAACAAACCACCCAAATAGTTCCGTAATGGACACATCAAACATATAGTTGGTTTTAAGGAGATATCTATCTTCCTTACCTACTGGAAATTCCTGTTCAAGGAAATATAGTGTATTCAATATACTTTGATGTGTAACACATACCCCTTTTGGCGTTCCCGTTGTACCAGAGGTATATAGGACATATGCAAGGCTATCCAACCCCTGATGAATCGAAGATACTTCCGCCTCTGGCAAAGTGCAGTACATCTCATCAGTTTTTTTATCCAAATCAATAAGACGTACGTTTTCTAATACCCCTCCCCCTTGCATGAGAACATTAAATAAGTGATTACTTGTTTTGGAATGTACGATAACTAGACTTACACGTGAATCCTTAAGAATATACCCAGCACGTTCTACCGGTATATTTGGATCTATCGGGACATATGCTCCCCCTGCCTTTAAAATTCCTAACAACGCAACAATCATGTCTAATGAGCGCTCGACACAGACAGCTACAAGGCTTCCAGGTTCAACCCCATGCAACTTAAGATTCGAAGCAAGGGCATTAGCTTTTTGATTGAGCTCTTCATAGGTGATTGAATTAGAACCATCAATTACCGCAATGTTTTTCGGCTTACTGAGAACCTTTCTCTCAAATATCTGATGAATACATTCCGCCTGTGGGTAATCCATCTTCGTGTTGTTCCAATCATTTACCAACAGGTCAACCTCATTTTGAGATAACAAACTGATATCAAAGAGTTTCTTCATCGGATCGTTTAAAATACAATCTAATATATTAATAAAATGTTCTCCCATTCGCATGATGGTAGACTGTTCAAACATACTTTTATTATATTTCCAGTTCAACATCATCCCATCAGGCTTATTTACTACCTCTAGAGTGATGTCATATTCACCTTGCTGATGTACCTCATCCATCAAAACGAATCCACACTCGCTCTCCGACAACGGATCAAGTACATCTTGAAAAGTAAATGCTGTTTGAAAGACTGGAGACATCCTAGTGTCATAACCGAGGTTCAACTTTCTTACCAATAACGGGAATGGATAAATGCATGCCATCCCATCCATGACATCCTTTTGGAGTGTGTTTAAATAACTCTGAAAGGATGTTTCGATGTTGATTTGGCTTCGCACTGGCATCATATTAATGCACAACCCTATCAACTTCTCAAAACGTTTCTCACTTCTTTGGTTCACGGGCATCCCGACCACAATGTCGTTCTGCCCTGAATATCTGTGCAATAATAGATTATAAACAGCAAAAATAACATTCCATACATACGCTTTGTGCTTTGACGTAAACTGATGAAGTCGCTCAACCTGAGTCATATCCAATCTCTGACTCCATGTATTAGCCTCGTTCATTGTTGAACGAGGCTTATCTAACGGCAAATTCAAGCGAGGTAGAGATTGCTTCAGCTTCTCTTGCCAGTAATCTAAAGATGCATCACCTTTCTCCTCAATTAGAGATTTCTCCCTTTTCACATAATCATCATATGTTGCATCTACCGTCTCAATTGTTGGTTCATCCCCCTCTCTATAGGCGTTATATGTCTCGTACAGCTTTTGAAGAAATATAGGGACAGAACCTCCATCAAAAATAATATGGTGAATTGTAATTAGAATCACTCTTTCACTATCAGAAGTACCGAATATCGTCACACGAAATAATGGACCTTTTTCTAAGTCGAAAGGAACTTGCACGCTCTGATGAATGTGATTGATTAATTCTTCTTCCAAATTCACAGAAATATCCTCTATCGTCAAGCTTAGCGTTTTGTTTGTCGGGTCAATCTGATAGGAAACAGAACCCTCCTCCATTGTAAACACTGCATTCAAGATCGGATACTGCTTCATCATGAAGTGGCATGCCTTAGTAAAGCACGATAAATCCAAATGATCGACCCGAAAACACAAAGGAATATTGTATGCCGCTGATTGTTTATTCGATCCCTGTATGGCCCAAAGACCTTTTTGAGCTTCTGACAGCTGTAGTTCCTTGCGTTGGTTTTGTAGTTGTAAAAGTATTTTTTTTATATCTGATTTATCTAATCTGTCGTCCTTATACTGGGCGATAAGCTCACCTATCTTTCCAAGATCCATTTGAACATATCTCCTTCATTAATAAATTAACGTCAACACTTCATCAATATCCATAGAACCGTCCTCGAGTCTTCTCAATGCATTCAGTAGCTTATGATCGGGTTCTTGCACTTCCTGTTTTTGATTTTCCACACGATTATCCATAGTAGATACTGACTCGGAAGAAGATCCATCTTGCTTCACTACAATGAGTTTATCCAAAGCACTTGGGTAATGCCTAATTAAGAAATTGGATAATTCCGATACATTCTTACACTCAAATAGCTTACTAGGTAATATATAGGAATCAATCTTATCGACAATTTCTGCTGTCATACTCACAATATTAGCTGAGGATAATCCCATTTCAAAAAATCCTTCTTCGTTTTGGACCTCATCCAATGGAATTTTTAAAGCATCTGATACTAGTTTACGGCAAAATAATATAGCTTTTTTATCTTGACTTAAGTGCATCTGAGTGAGATCTTTTGAGTGATCACCTTCTACACGCACAAATACAATTTCTAACATTTCCTCCTCTTCTAAAGGGGATGCAATCGACGCATTCGCTACGCTTGCGGAACTATCTGTTACCCAATATTTTTCTTTGGCAAACGGATAGGTAGGCAAATGTATACGTCCTGGCAATTCCTTGTATAAAGCGCTAAATTCCATGGAATACCCTCTAGCCCAAAGGTCCGCGACTTTATCTAACTCACCATTCTCTATCCACTGCGAGACTATTCGCTGCAATTCCTCTGTATCATCAAATAATCCTTGTTCTTTAGGTTTTTCAACGTCTTTTCTATACCAGCTGTTTGAAATATGCTCCTGACCATTCAGAAAAGCGCTAAAGACGTCGCGAATCTCATCCAGATGATGAACCAACGTAATAAAGCGCTCCGTACATGCTATCCTGCCAGTTTGAAGTGTAAAAGCAAAGCGCGATAACGAAAGCGTTGGGTTCGCATCTATAAAGTCAATTAAATTCTTAATGTATTCATTCAGTGCTTCCCGACTATTGGCAGACACAGGAATAAGGAAGCCACCAGCATCACGAATGAAATCTTCCTTAACCTCAGGAGCCTCTTCTAAAATGATATGAGCGTTTGATCCGGTTGCACCGATGGAATGTAACGCAGCCCTACGTACATTTCCTTTTCGAATTCTCTCATGTGACCATTCCATAACTTGATTTGGTAGATAGAATGGTGATGCTTCAAGGTTCAAATAAGGATTAATCTTCCCGTTGTGCAATGAATGTAGCAATTTTTTATTATGCAATTGCAATATGGCACGTGTAATTCCGCTAATACCTGATGCGGATTCTGCATGTCCGATATTGGACTTCACTGATCCCAAAGCACAATAACCTTTGCTCTTAGAATATTCCTGGTAAGCCCTTGTCATGGCTTCTACTTCAATAGAATCTCCAAGTACTGTGCCTGTACCATGTGCCTCCATATAACCAATGGTCTCAGGATCAATTCTAGACTTATCTAAACAATCTCTAATGACTGACTCCTGAGCGATTGGACTTGGTACATGCATACCGCTGGATTTCCCCACATGGTTGACTGCACTCGCCTTGATTACAGCATATATATCATCCTTATCCTTTAATGCCTGATCCAGTGGCTTAAGAATGACGATCCCTACACCTTCAGACGATACATATCCATCACCGCCAGCACCGAAGGAACGACAACGTCCGTCACTGGAGTGCATATCAAGCATGCCATAGCTTTGATATTTACTCGGGTGCAATGATAAATTCACACCACCAGCAATGGCAACCTGGCTCTCCCCTCTGTAAATACTTTCAAGCGCCAAATGAATGGCGGAAAGAGAAGACGTACAAACCGTATCAATCGCCATCGATGGTCCATGGAAATTACAAGTATAAGATACCCGATTGGCAATGACTGAAGCATTGAGCGACAATGGAATTTTTTTGTTATTTTGTGAATTTTCACTTTGAAGTAATCCATATTCATGATGCATCACACCAACAAAAACCCCAACCAATCTGCGGTTTAGCTCTCCTGTTGGGGTCACAATGTTTTCAGGTGTATAGCCTGCATTTTCGATTCCCTCCCAGCATACTTCTAGGAAATGTCGCTCTTGCGGATCCATTAATGCCGCTTCATCTGGCGAAATATTAAAGAACCTTGCATCAAAACACTCAACATCTTGAATAAACCCGCCCCATTTCGACATTGGCTTTCCTGAAGGTGAAACAACTCCTTCAAATTGACTGCTATCCCATCGATTGGTCGGAATCTCTGTAATACAATCAACGCCAGCATAGAGGTTTTTCCAAAACTCCTCGATATTATTGGCTTTCGGATATCTTCCTGCCATGCCAATAACCGCAACATCCTTCATATTCAACGAGTGATTAGACGGATCAGAAATCACTTTGCTACGTCCGTGTGTGGTTCTTCCTGCCATCAAATCAGTGGGAGGAATGTATTTATCGGTAGCCTCAATATGTTTACGAGTGCCTTTACCCAAATCTGATGCAATTTCTTTGCTAAGAGCCTTTTCAATCTCCGTTGGGTAGTTGCATCTTAGGTACCCACTTAACGTCGCTATTGTCATGTGTTCAAATACAAGAGTTGGTGAAAGTTTTATACCAAGTAAGGAACTGATACGCTTCATCATGTCTAACAACATAATTGAATCCAATCCCAGCTCATAATAGCTTTTATGGGGATCAATTTCTTGTTCATTCCCATTCAAATAGGATGCGATCATCGATTTTAATTGTGACTCAATAGACTGTTGTGAAGATTCCATATGATGTTGTTGAGTTATATTAATCGATTGCTGCGATACATTTTGATTTTTCTCCATAAAGCCCTGATCTCGCACCGCTTTGATTTTTAAATTCTTTAATTCACCAACTTTTCGACCATCGGATGAAAAATAATCTAATGACATTGTCATGATATCCCCAGTCACAATTATCTCCGCATGCCTGATGCGTACGTAGCAAGTATTTCCGAGAGCCTCGTTTGCATAAAATGATTCATAAAATAACGGCAAATACATCTTGTTATTCCCAGATATTTTCCGTAGTAACATACCACTTACGCCAACAATGCTACCATCTAGTAATGCCGGATGGAACAGATATTGGTTGCTCTCATCAACAGAAATATTCACCCAATATTCGCTTTCACCAACCATTACGTTCCCGTTCGTCCTCATGACTTCGGTATGAACTAAACTATTGTGAGCATAATCTGTGTAAATATCTCTTATTGGAATGGTTTCCGTTGCAAGAGTGGGAATCTCAATCACTTTTACTTTTTCCGTATAAGTAACAGGCTTTATCCGATACATTTCTGCCGTTATATACACTGTTTCATCCGTTGCATGCTCACTTTGTGAATCCGAGCCAGTGACTTGAATATCCCAACTATCATTTCCGCTCCTTTTTGCCTGAATATACAAATGCACGTTTATTGAATCATTCACAATTAGTGGACGATAAATGACCAGGTTCTTCAACTCCAAAGAGCGATATTCTGAACCTTTCTCCGTGAACCACTGGTATAGCAAATCAATCCAAGCAAGACCAGGTAGCGTGCACGTATCAAATACGGTATGGTTTTTCAATATCGGGTGCTCTACAGACAGCACATCACTCCATACATTCGATTGTGAAAAGCTGTGATTATATACTTTCTCTTCCGTTATTGTAGTCTGTAAGCTAGTATGGATCGGCACGAGTGTTCTAGCATCGACACGATTCATTTCTGGAACTAGCAAAGGTTGACGAGTTGGTGTATATTGATCCGTATCGTGATGCTTTAAAATCACATGAGCGTTTGTACCTCCATCTGCAAAACAGTTTATTGCAGCATAATGGATATCGTGATTTATTGCTTGGTCAGGAAACTTGAAATTTGCCCGCTCTAAGGAATAGTGCTCTAAAGGCTCCTTACCCGACAGGAAAGGCACAAGGGATTGTTTCTCAATCATCAATGCTACTTTAATTAAACTGGCAATCCCCTTTGCACATAGAAGGTGACCGATGTTCGGTTTCATAGACCCTAAGAATAGCGGGTTCATCGTTTGATTCCGATAAACCGATTCGATAGCCTTGATTTCCAGAAGATCTGTCACTTCCGATCCAGAACCGTTTACTTCAAGGTAACCAATTTGCTTCGGCTTGCTACCACTTTTTTGTAATGCGGTTTTCATGACCTCTTTTTGTGCATTCATATTTGGTGTCGCTGGACCGGCCGTTCTACCGTCATTGTTCACTGCCATCCCTTTAATCAAAGCATAAATTTTATCACCATCACGTTTTGCCTGTGACAGCGTTTTGACAAGAACTACTCCACATCCCTCACCAAGGACGACGCCTGATGCTCGACGATCAAGAATATGAATCTCTCCATCTGGCTGAAGCAATTTTCGTCGAGAAAAAATTTCATGTATATAAGGGCTGTTCAATAGACTAATTCCACCTACTAATGCAGCATCTATCGATCCTCCCTTCAACGCATCGATTGCGACCTGCAATCCTACAAGGGAAGATGAACATGCCGTATCAATCACAACAGAGGGACCGCTAAAATTGAAAAATTGAGAAAGGTTCGCCGCTAAGTAGTTTTGTCCTACTACTCTAATCAGATTACGGACACTCTCCATCTGTGAACGGTCTGCACCTTCGATTGTCCTCGCCCCAATATAGACACCAATATTTGCTCCGTTCAGATCATGATGACTATATCCAGCGTGGTATATCGCTTTCAAGCTCTCCTCTAACAATACGAGCGCCTGTGGATCCATCGCTTTCACATCATCCTCGGGAAGCATAAAGAACTGTGGGTCAATACCGTAAATATGATCAACCAATCCAGCAAAGTAATTATTTTTAGTACCCCAACAAGATTCGGGCACTTTTCGGATTGCGCTTTGACCTTTAGATAGTAAATCCCAATATGCTGAAAGACTCTCTGCACCAGGAAAACGACATGCCATACCAACTATTGCAATATCCTCGTTAACAACAGAGCGTACTTCCTCCTCTTTTTCCACTCGTGGTTGTTTAGATGGTTGTTCAAGCGGTTCTGCTTGAACAGATATTCTGTGTGTCCCGCCTTCTTGAGGCTCATCCTCCTCACAAATACGAGCTTTCAATTTTTTTAAATAGTTTTGTGAAAACCATGTGGCGAATGAATCTAGCGTTGAATGCTCGAGCAAAATAGACGGATCAATCCGAATGTCAAAGGTACGATTTATTTTTTGCAATATTTGAGCCATCAAAATAGAATCAACACCAAAGTCAGCAAATAACGCTTCACCATGAAGATGTCCTGGCTTTAACTTCAGCTCTGATTCAAATATTGGCTGCAAGAATGAAATAGCACGTTGAACTTCGTCAACCCCTGTTTTCTCCATTATAATATGAGTTTGTTTCTGTTTGACTGGTGTTTCTTGGGTGACAGGGTGATTATCTTTATTTATCAGGTAATCTGGCAACCAATTTTGATCGTTGATAACGACTGGCATAATTACAGGTACTTGAACACCTAGCAATAAATTATCCAGTATGCTCAACCCTTCTGCATTTGTAATACTCTGTATTCCGGTATCGATATACGCCTGACTTTTGATTTCTCCGAATCCCGTTTCCTTCCAGCTTGGCCATTGAACACTTACTATTGGCAACTTCAATTTATTGGCTTGTGCATAGTAATCCATAAACGCATTGGCCATTGCATAATCGCTTTGCCCTGCACCGAGCGTCGGGATACTAGCTGATACAGAAGAAAATAAAATCACAAACTTTAAATGTTCTGGCTGAAGGCAACGTATCAAGTTTTCAGTACCTATCACTTTCGGAGATAATACACGCGCTATACTTTCATTATCCTTTCGAATAAATGCAGGGTTAATAGTATCGGATAATCCTGCTGCATGAATGACCCCGGTAATCTGTCCCATGGAAGATTCAATTTCCGAGATTTGAGACCTGATCATTTCCACATCATCCAGTGGAAGGGATAATACCTTAACCATAACACCTTGTTCTTCTATTTTTTGAATCGATTTTATTTTTTCTTTCATTGCTTCAGAAAATTGTTCTGAATGTTTCCACTTGCTTCTGTCAGGTATATTATCTCTACCTGTCAACACTAGCTTTTTAACTCCATATTGATTCACCATATGATGCGCACATAGCATTCCTAGTCCTCTTGTCCCACCTGTCACAAGGAGTACTTGGTTATCGCTAAATTTGAGTATTTTCCGTTCTTTTTGGCTGATGTCTATCTCAGAAAGAATAGATTGATAGCGTACACCCTCTCGATAACAAACTTCCAAAACACTCGATCGAGCTTGTATCTCCTGCAAAATAATTTGGGCTAGCGATTCTAAATTTTCTTCTTTAGGATCGAGATCAACATGACGGCTTTTCACAGAGGGATATTCACTCTGAATCAATCGATAAAGTGCTGCTGATGCTGCACCATTCATATTGCTATCATCGTTTCGGAATGATTCAAGCCCTTTCGTAACATGGATAAGCTTCATACGATTCTTCGTTCTACCTAACTCTACCAAGTGCTGCAAATAAGGAATTGACTCTAGGGACATTGTACATTCCTCAATATCCGCTACATTCACCCAAATCGTGCAATCCTTCACTAGTTCTTGCCAATCCTTCCTTGATTCTCCTTGTTGGAGTAATAAGGCATTGTCGAATTGTCTACCAATCAGCTGAGCAATCGCTTTCGTAGAATAATTGTGAAAAATCACAACATCCCCGTTTACTTCTTCAAATCTTGTAATATCAGATTTTTTCCATGTTTTTTGCAAATATTTGAAAGAACGTTCAGATGATGGAATGCTGGATTGAATTTCATTCAGACTTTCTTTATCAATATTATTTATTTCAATTCCGGGTATCCAATAGCTTTCCTTGGCAAAAGGATAGGTCGGCAGAGTTATTCGATGTGGTTTACTTTCTCTATATAATAATTTCCAATCAATCTCTATGCCTGTCGTCCATAATTTTGCTAATTTCTCAAGTTTTGCTTTTACAATCCATTGATGAATTAATTCTTGGGAATCTTCATCAGTTATAAACAGATTGACCATATCATTATTTGGTTTAGCTTGCCCTTGATAGCAATGCTGAATCGGATTTTTATGCTCAATAAAGGCTTCCAATTTTGAAATGAGTTCTGGAATATTATGAACGATAAAACATACTCGTTCTTCAAATGCTTGGCGCCCCACTTGTAAAGTGTAGGCCAAATCTGTCAGTTCGATTCCTTTGTTCAACATCATAGAATCATGTGTAACAATCATTTCTTGATGCTGATATAGGAGCTCTTCGACTATCGCTGTGATCGTATATTGACTGTGATCGTGCATTTGGAACTCGAGATTAAGCTCCTCTTGAATTTTTAGTTGGATCGCCTTGAGTTGTATTGTATCTATCCCATACTCATCCCAGTCTTCATCTAAATCGATTGCATCTTCTTGCACATGAATGAGGTTGGCAATAATTCTACGAATCTTTCGCTCTAGAATTCCACTAATTTCTGCCGTCTCCTCTTGCATTCTATTTTCGGTTTTGGAATGAGAAGGTTGATTTTTCAGAAACTCTAGCAATTTCTCCGCATAAGCTAGTAAACGCTCTCTATTCTTGGCAGTGAGCGGAACTATGGCAGGTCGATCTTTTGAAATTACCACTTCCTTGGAGCGCTCCATTACTTTCGGGTTATATTCCTCTAGAATCACATGAGCATTTGATCCGGTGGCACCAAAAGAGCTTAAAGCAGCCCGACGAGGATATTTTACTTCGCGATTGTTTTCCATAATTACCGGTTGTTTCCACTCCTCAGTTTGGCGCTGTACATAAAATGGTGATTTTTCAAATTGAATATAAGGATTTAATTCATCGGAATGTAACGATGGGACCAATGTTTTATGATACAGATTCAGTGCAACCTTATGTAAACCGCTAATCCCCGCAGCAGACTCCGCATGGCCGATAATTGATTTTACAGAACCAATCGCACAGAATTGTCGATCTTGTGTATATTCACGATAGGCTTTCTCTAACCCTTGAATTTCAATGGGATCTCCCAATGAAGTTCCTGTTCCATGAGCTTCAACATAACCAATCGTACGCGGATGAATCCCTGTTTTCTCTAAGCACGTCGCAATCATATCTGCTTGTGCAACCGGACTTGGAACCGTAATTCCACTTACAGTACCTCCATGGTTGATGGTACTACCTTTAACAACCGCATAAATATGATCCCCATCTTTTATTGCCTTACTTAATGGCTTAAGAAGGACTGCGCCAACGCCTTCACCTGAAACGTATCCATCTCCTCCCTTGCCAAACGTACGACAATAGCCATCACTGGAATGTAAATCCATCATTCCGTAGGACATATATTTATTAGGGTGTAAAGATAGATTAACTCCTCCTGCCAGAGCCACTTCACATTCACCATGTCTAATACTCTCTAATGCGTAATGTACTGCAGTGAGCGAAGAAGAACACACTGTATCGATCGCAAGACTCGGACCATGAAAATCACAGAAATAGGAGACCCTGTTTGGTATTTGCGCATAATTCAATGATAAAGAAAATGCCTGCCCCTTTGATGCCGCTTCTGCTCCGATAAAAGCATAGTCTTTATGCATTACCCCCGCAAACACCCCCACAGGTCGTCGTTTATTCTTTCCTCGGGGTTTAACTAATGTCTTAGGTGTATAGCCCGCATCTTCCATCGTTTCCCAACAAGCTTCTAGGAATAAACGTTCTTGTGGATCCATCATTTCTGCTTCTCGTGGCGATATCCGGAAAAATTGAGAATCAAAGCAATCTGGATCGTCGATGAAGCCTCCCCATTTTGACATATTTTTTTCTGAAGGTGATTTTAATCCGTCAAATCGTTGCCAATCCCAGCGAGACTTCGGAATTTCACTGATACTATCTTTTCCTGCCTTCAAGTTCATCCAAAATTGTTGAAGATTGCTTGCTCCAGGATACCGTCCCGCCATCCCAATAATGGCAATATCCTGCTTAAAATTAGTTGTGATATCGGTATTTTCATCCCTATGCTCTGATTTTATCTCGAAATCAGAGACCGATGCTTGCTCAACAGACAGTTCTTCTGTCTCTATTGATTTAGAGCTATAGCTTTCCGCAAGATAAGCGGATAGTTCAGCAATTGTTGTATATTCAAATAGCAACGTCGGAGACAAGGTCATTTCAGTTTTGGCTTCAATGGCTGCGACCACTTCTAATAAGCCTCGGGATTTCAAACCCATTTCATAATAACCTACTTGTATATCGATTTGATCGACCGATTTCTGTAATTTATCTGCAAACAATTGTTGTAAAAAGGTTTCAAATTCAATCGATACTTCCCTATGGACTGCAAATGACTTCTTAGTTAACTGATTGGATGGAGATAAAACGGATTTTATTGCTTGCGGCTTTATTGTTTCTGTCATCTCCTTCTGACGACTTGAATCAATCAATCCAGCATCTCGAACTAATTTATTAATGAATTGCTTTAATTCCGCTACTTTCTTTCCTGTTTCATCAAAAAATTCCATCGTCAAATTAAGGAGTTCATTCTTTTGTTGCACAGACGATGTTTGAATTCGCGTAATACAATGTTTCTGTAATAGCGCCGTGGCACGAAAAGATTCGTAATGTAGTGGTAGGAATAACCTCGGTTCCCCTTCCAACATTGCAGGAAATAATCCTGATCCGACAGCACTTCCGTCAATAAGTGTAGGGTGAAACATTGAGTTCTCTCCACTATTTAAGGCTTCCTGACCAATAGATATATCTACAATCGTCGAATCGTCTACTTCATAAACCTCTCCTTCTGCCTTGATAAAACCACTATGAACTAATTCCTGTCCCCGACTTCGTTCATATAATTCGTCAAGGCGCATCATTCTTTTTGAATACAACTTTACCTCATCTAAATTAATAGACTCCTCAAAATCTACTACCTCAATGTGGTGCATCTCAGCTGTCACATATAGTTTCTTTTCAGGTTGTTTTCCTCCGTTGTGCCCTTCTTGACCTTCTACTTGAATCTGCCAATATCCCTCGGTCTTCTTTGAACATTGAATACTCAGCACAATCGGATGATCTTGTCCGACAATGAGCGGGTTGAAAATCGTTAATTTACGCAGTTCAAGTTGATTGTATGAATGACCTCTTTCTTCAAACACTTGATATAACATATCAATATAAGCCAATCCCGGTAGTAATGACTGACCATAAACTTTATGATTTTTTAATATTGGATGATCGATTCCCAATGACTTCTTAACAACGATTTCCTTGTCAGATTTTACGAAGGATACATCTTGAGATTTTGCATGAGTATCGATGATCTCATATCGATTTAGTTTTGGATGTTGGATCGGATTACGTATGATTTTACGTGACGAATACTCCTCCCATCCTTCCAAAATAACATGCGCATTCGTCCCCCCATCGGCAAAACAGTTTATTGCTGCAATTCGGGGTGTATTGATCCAGTCACTGCTTTTTCGGCAAAAATCAAACGGAGAAGATTCGAAATTATAATGTTTCGGGATCTGGTTTCCAGATAAGAAAGGAACGATTCGGCGATGGTGCAACATCAGAACAACTTTAATAAAGCTTGCAATCCCTTCGGCACAAAGGGGATGCCCAATATTTGGCTTTATAGAACCCAATCCTAAAGATGAAGTTGAATCTGATCGGTATATCGATTGAATCGCCTTGAGTTCGAGTAAATCCGTAACCTCTGAGCCCGATGCATTCGCTTCAACAAAGCTAATCTCCTTGGCTTTTTTTCCACTTTTGGTCAAAGCTGCTTGCATCACCTCTTTTTGAGCCTGTATATTCGGTGTTGCTGGACCTGCAGTTCGCCCATCATTATTGATCGCTGCCGCTTTAATGATGCCATAAATTTGTTCTCCGTCCTCTAACGCCTGCTCAACGGGTTTTAATAAAACCATTCCCACTCCTTCTCCTAACACGACTCCATTGGCTCGCTGATCAAAAGCATGGAAAGATGATCCTGAATTAAGAATTCCACGTTGTTGAAGTATCCGATGGGTTTCGTCTGTATTCAATAAATTAACTCCCCCTACGACAGCAGATTCAATTTCGCCACTAGACAAGGCTTGAATTGCCATTTTCATTGCTACGAGTGCTGAGGAACAAGCCGTATCGAGAACAATACTAGGCCCACGAAGATCAAAAAATTGAGATATGTTCGCTGCCAAATAATTCTGTCCGTATGCTACAATCGGGTTCACTGCCTGAAGAAGACTAGATTCATCTGGGCGATGCTGACTTCTACCACCAAGATAGACTCCAACCGATTTCCCCTTTATCTCCTGATGGGTATAGCCTGCGTGGTACCATAAATTCAACGTTTCTTCCAACAATAACAACGCCTGTGGATCCATCGCTTTGATATCATTTTCTGGAATGAGGAAGAATTTCGGATCAAAATCTCGGATGCGCTCAAGTAATCCCGCATAAAATGAATTCGAATAACCCCAGCGCTGTTGAGGGACCGGACGAATTGCCGAACGACCTTCCGATAATAACTTCCAATATTCATCGATATTATTCGCTCCCGGAAAACGGCAGGAAAGTCCTATAACTGCAATATCTGATGAGTTTGATACCTTACTATAGGATCCCTTAACCTCCTTCATCATCTTCCTGCCCTCTCTCTGGTCTATCATCTTAGATGCCAATAAATCCTGTTTAGGATGAAATGATTTGGTTAGCGAAGAAGAATACTCGCGAACAAGCCATTCTGTAAGCAATTCAATGGTTGTATATTCATAGATAACGGAAGGATCTATATCCTTATTGATCCTTTGATTGATGACACGCAAAATTTGGGCAAGAAAGATTGAATCAACTCCAAAATCTACAAACGGTACCTTAACGCTCATGTTTGATGGATCAATTTTCAATTCTTTAGAGAATAACGAAATCAACCAAGTTTGCGTCACATCCAAAATGTCTTCTGTTGATGCATTTTTCAATTTTATCGGTTCAGTTATATGTGCCTGAATTCCAGAAAAAATTTGATGATTTCTTCGTTTCTGCAAGTAATGTGGTTTCCACAAATCCATTTGAACCACTGCTGGTAGAACGACAGGTGCTATCTTTTTTAAGAGAATTTCATCTAACATCTGTAATCCTTCCGCATCCGTATGACTCAGCAGACCAGTTTCTTGGTATGCCCTGCTTTTGACCTCTCCCATTCCTGAGTTTTTCCAGTTTGGCCATTGAATACTCACAATCGGACATTTTGGTTTGTTTGCTTCTGCAAAATAATCCATATAAGCATTGGCAATTGCATAATCACTTTTTCCTGTAGCCAATGTTGGAATGATCGAAGATACCGAAGAAAACAAAATAAAAAACTGCAAAGGCTCAGTTCTTAAGCTTTTGCAGAGTATATCGAGTCCGGTGATTTTTGGTTCGAGTACGTGCTGAATCCGATTAATTGGCTTTCGAATGAAGGCAGGGTTCTCTTGATCATCAATGCCAGCGCAATGAATAATACCCCCAATCGGTCCCAGGATCATTTTCATTTCTTGTACACTTTGTTGTACTTCCATTTCATCTGCCAATGATACAGTCAAAACGTGAACTTGTGCACCCTGAGCTTCTAGAGCTTGAATCGCCTGAATTTTTTTCGAAATGGAGGTATTCTCTCTAACTTGCGATTCCCACTGTTCTTTCGGTGGGAATACGTCCCTTCCTGTCAGAACTAGGTGCTTTACACCGTAGTTTTTCACAAAATGTTGGGCACATAAAAGTCCAAGACCTCGGGTTCCTCCAGTAATCCATAGCACTTGATCCTCAGGAAAAATGATCTTTGTGTCTTTCCATTCTTTTGTTTGATGTTCCTGTAAATAAGCTCGATATCGCTCGCCGTTCCGGTAACAAACCTCTGCATCTTCATTATCCATAAGGAACTCAGAAACAATCTGTTTCGCCAAGAGACGATGATCCATTGTTGATTCAACATCCATATGTCGTGAGCGAAGATGTCCATATTCGCTTTGTAACATACGATATAATCCTGCTCGGGTAGCACCGACCAAATTGATTTCTGAATTTTGATAAGACTCTAACCCTTTCGTTACACCTAACAACATCAAGCCTTCTCTATGTCCGTATTCAATCAATTTTTGAAGCCATGGAATCCACTCCAGAGAGTCTATACTGTCCGTTCCACAGCCGATCAAATCAATTACCCCATCATAACTCTTCCATTCTTCTTCCGATTGCGTAAGATGTGATACAAGATCATGAAAATCTATTATTTTATAATTTGGAATATGTTGAGCAAGCTCATATGCTAACTCTTCTGTTTCATTTGTTTTTAATATGGCAATGGGTCTATTCCAATTTTTGATGGAATTAGCAGGGACATGTTCCCATTTTTTCTTCAAAAAGCGCATGGTTCGCTCGCGCTCTTTATGAACATTCTCTTCTGTTATCCAGTAATGATCTTTAGCAAAAGGATAAGTAGGTAGGCTGATACGAGAAAAAGATTCATTCTCGAAAATATTTTTCCAATCAAACTCATATCCTTTTACATATAGATTAGCCAAAGCAATCAATTTCTTGCCATAGACGGTCGTGTCCTGCATTTCACTTGTAAACAATTCACTTAAAATTGTCCGTCCTACCTGCTCCAAAAGAGGGTCTATCTGATGTTTTTCCCCCGGCTTAATTTCCCTCGAGTACCCTTCGGCATGACCATTGTTTAGTGCTTCCTTGAGTTTGGCTTGCAATTCCTGAACATCCTTGACCACATAAGCGGATCTCATCGCAAGATGTTCCCTACCCAACAGTAAAGTTGCACTGATGTCCTTTAAATGAAATTGTTTGCCTTCCATCTCTAACCAACGTAGAAGGTCTATCTCTCTTTGTTGCAACGCCTGTTCAGTTTTTGCAGATAAACAAATCAAATAACTTGATAAATTTGTGCTCGTTTGACTTGTAACGACGGGAGCTTCTTCCAGTACCACATGCGCATTAGTACCTCCCGAGCCAAAGCTACTAACCCCTGCCCGCCGTACGGATTGACTTTTAAGTAGTTTCCATGGACGATTTTGATTCACGATATAAAAAGGTGTTTTTGAAAGATCGATATGGGCATTTAATTGATTGAAATTTAAAGAAGCAGGAAGCATTTGATGCCTCATACTCAAGACAACTTTGAGTAATCCGGCTATGCCTGCAGCAGCTTCTAAATGACCAATATTAGTCTTAATCGATCCCAATCCACAGTATGGTTCCTGATTTTCCACTTTTCCCTTTGACAACTTAGAAAATGCGTCTTTGATTGCACTGATTTCTATTGGATCTCCTAACGAGGTACCCGTTCCATGCACTTCAATATAACTTACCGTTTCCGGTTTGACATTCGATGATTGATAAGCTTCGACTAATAAATCCGCTTGTTTTTCGGGATTGGGAACAGTTAGTCCACCTGACTGACCACCATGATTAGTTACTGAATCTTTAATAACAGCATAGATTAAATCTTGATCTTGAAGGGCTTGTTCTAACGGCTTTAACAGAAACATTACCGCTCCTTCACCACGTACATAACCATTCGCGTCTTGATCAAAGGTTTTACATTTTCCATCTTTAGACAACATTCCTGCCTTGTAATAAGCGATACTATTGGATGGGTAACACATAATATGTATACCGCCTACCAATGCTTGCTCACACTCACCTCGCTGTATGGATTTCACAGCTTCATGAACTGCAACTAATGAGCTTGAACAAGCTGTGTCCATTTGCAGGCTTGGACCATTTATATCATAGAAATACGATATTCGGTTGGCCATAGCCGCCATAGAAGTACCAATGCCAAAATGGGCTTCAATTTCATCTATCTTCTTATCAAGAAATTTGTTGTAATCCGATCCACTAGCACCAATAAAAACCCCTGTCTTACTGCCTGACAATGCTTTGGATGAATAACCTGCATCTTCAATACATCCCCAACTAAGCTCTAAAAGTATGCGTTGCTGCGGATCCATCAATTCCGCTTCTTTAGGTGATATACGGAAAAAAGAGGCATCAAAATGGGTGATATCCTCTAAAAATCCTCCCATATTGATTCCCTTATGCTTGTGTTCCGGATCTATCGAGTCTGGCCAGTTCCATCTTTCTGAAGGCATCTTACCAATGACATCCTTACCTTCTTTAAGCAATTCCCATAATTGTTGTTGATGGTCTATTCCTCCTGGCAATCGGCAAGAAATTCCGATAATTGCAACACCATCATTTGGGCCATCTGAAGGAGATTCCGTAACTCTTGGTTTGCCACTGCTTATAACATGATCATCCTGAACTCCTTGACTCGAAGTGGCTGGCTCCTTGATATCGATATCCACTTCAACCTCTATATCTACATGCTCCTGTAAATAAGAAATAATCCGCCCTGCCGTATTATACTTGAAGAAAAAAGTAGGTTTGAGCGGAATCTGATATCGATAACTAATTTGTTCATTGAGTTCTAATAAATCCGCCGAATCCAGCCCCATTTCCATCAATGGTCGATCGAAGGAAAAGCCTTCTTTTTTTGTATTACCTAGAATCGTCGTGATTGTATTTTCGATAAAATTTAGAATTGTTTGTTTCTTCTCATTCCTATAAGCTTCGTTTACTACTTCTGTATATTTTGGTTTCACTTGAAGAGCTGAACGTTTACGTTTAGCAATATCATAAGCAATCAATACACCATATCCAGCATTGTTTCTATCATGAGTACGAAAGTCAGGTACTAGTTTCTTAATTTGAGCACCATGCATTTCATGAAATCTTAATGTTGTATCGATTAATCTTCCTTGTTCATTTCGCATTCTAATATATTCTTCAAGTGGAATGTTAGTATGATTGTGATAATCTTTGCATCTTGATACACCCATAACGTATTCGATTCCATCCATCAGGCTGCAACGCTGCAACATAAACTCCAATAATTGATCTCCTAAACTACGATGTTGCATTTCAGGTAGAATATTCAATCCTAATAATTGGATAATCGTTCCTTCTTTCCTATGAAGTTTATCCACCGTCTCCATCGAGTGAAACATCAAATCTCCTGCGTTCACAATTCGTTGAGAAAATATCGCGCCAACTACTTGGTTATCTAGTTCGAGCACTAATTGTCCTTCAGGATAATGTTTTATTCTATCTCTAAGCACGAAAGAGGAGGTTCGCATCCCCGGATCCCAGCATTTGTTCTCTAATAATTCCAGTGCTGGTAAATCCTTTTCTCGCGCATACCTCACACAGTATTCTCTTCGCATAAAGTGATTAAGCGTAATTCGTCCAAATGGAAGGGTCTTTGGATATTTATTATATGTATCCGGGTTAGGAAACAAGCCTATCTCCGCAGCAGCCATTAAAAATCTATCCGCTTCGACTAACAACTGTTGTGAAAATCTATGATAGGCGTCAAAATGCAGACTTTCACATTTATCAATAAATTTACTTATGGTCTTAGGTTGTAGACAATGTACCTCCAATACAATTAATCCATGCTTACCTACAACAGCCGACCATCTGTTGAGATGCTCTACTAAACTTTGCATTACGAATGTTCCTGGAATGCTATTCCCACTCTCGTCAACATAAACGGCTTCTGATGAAATATTAGATCGTTGCTCTGCTGCTGAAATATCAACAGGAGGAAGATATGGACGATCATGGTCTAGAAATGAACGGATATGTAAAATATTTTCAGTATCATGAATACCTATATTTTTTAAATTAACAATCACCTTTTCAGGCTCGTTGATATCTCCTTTTAACACGATATGATCGATATCTTTCAATGTATTGGTCGTTGCTTGCAAAGCTTTTTCATTATAATCAATACCCACAAGTTTAATCGGATATTGTTCAAGAGCTTTACCCCTTAATGATTTATTTTTAATGATGGTATAGATTTTTTCAAGAAGCGTTCCATCTCCACATCCCATATCTGCAATGTATCTAGGCTGTTCAGCAACCGGCTCTTGATTAAATATAGAAAGAATCATTTCTTCCATATCCGAGAAATATTTTTTATGCTGAAAACCGCTACCTAATACATTAAGAGTACGATCTACATGTGACTCATGATCCGATTGATCTCGCTCAAAAACGGAGTTGTAATCACCGAATATTACTTCAGAAATGTTGGATAGCATCGGCTTGTAAGAAGCAACTGTTGCTGTAATAAAAATTCTGTCCAAAATAAAACGACCGGTGTCAGTAAATTTCATCTCTCCTTCCTTATCTGACAACCAGCCTTGATTAATAAATAATGAAATGATTTCCTCACGTACTACAGGTTTTAATTTTGAAAATTCAGCTTCATTCAAACGATCTTTGCTGGAAAACAGATCGTTCTCTTTCAATGCAATTAAAAGTGGTATCACAAGCATGCCATCAAGAAATTCAGCAAACATCGGGTTCGAAATATTCCAACGCTCACCAGATAATTTAATCCATTTTTCAAGGCTATATATTTGTTTCTGCTTGAAATAGTTATCCATTGGATACGTCATCAGCTCCACGATATCCCTCGGAATTTGATGATAAATTTTCGACGCTGGGGTTAGAATATATTCATCATTGTTGTTACGGTAAACCCAATTTAAAGATTCTAGCATATGCAACGCCACCCGAAGATATCCATGATTCGCTTTAAGCTCTTTTGCTAATTTAGTAAAAGGTGTAGGCGTTTCAGTACCTAGCTTATTAAAAAGACCTTGTTTCTTACAGGCAAGAATAACTGGGATGGTGACATAGCCGTGTGAATAATTATTTAAAATAGTTAACATCTTTTCACCCCTAAAGAAAATCTAAATAATTGGTATTATTCCAGTGTTCCGGACGATCAAGTGACGAAGGTAATTTCGTACTACGATCACCTTTGGCTGCGTTAACCTGAGATTGGGTAACAAAAATACTGTCGGACAGATCTGCTCCTCTAAGATCTGCATCTCGAAAATCCGCCCCAATAAAATCAGTTCCTCTTAGGCTGGCTCCCCTGAGGTCAGCTGCAATCAAGTATGCTCCTCGTAAATTTGCTCCTCTAAGATTGATTTTTCTAAGGTCTTCTCCGATAAGATCTGCCCCAGGACCAATTTTCTTTTTAAGACCAGATTGTCTTTTTTGTCCTGTATGATTTTTTTGACTTCGACGAGTTGCGGCTCGTACAAGTTCACTTGTTTTTAAGAGGAGAACATCAACGGAAGCCTTATGTTCTTCCATACCCAATTCCAACAGTGAATCTGGACTAAGACTGGTAAGTCGTTCTATCTCTTCAAACATATATTTGATCTGATCATGAATCAGGTATGCTGGTTTCAGCGTCAATGCTTCTGCTAAATACCAAAGCAATTCATGAAGCTGCATCATAATAGTAAACACTTTGAACATCTTCCCCTTATTATCGGGAGATTTCTGCCAATCTAGTCCAGCAAAACTAACTTGTGAAACCTTCTGTCCTGCACCAAAACAATCAAATGTTGTACAACCTTTTAGCCCGCGTCCGCGGAGACTTTCGTGAATTTTACAACGAAAGCCTGATTGTAAATGAATACAAGGCTGACCTGCCTCTTTATCAATTGGAAAGCCATCTGAAGCAGAGAAGCATAATGCTACACAGCACAATCCAAAACACTTCTCACAATTGGCTCGAAGATGGTGTCGCCCATCTTCGAGTAGGGAGGCATCCACTTCGGACGAAATATTGTCCTCCTCATGTTCATATCGATTATTCAATCTCTATCACCTCCGGCTTATTGAATCTGAATCAAAATCGGACTCTAATACAAGGTTCGACAGTATTATATCCGGTTCTTCTACCACCCTTTTGAGAATCTCTAAATACTGGCCAACCATCGATTTGATTGTATCTTGATTAAATTGATCAGTATTGTATTCCATATATCCTTGGATAGAGGTAGAGGTCTCGTGTAGCACTAGATTCAGATCATAATTAGTCGTATCTTTATTCGTTTTTATAGGCATTAATGTTAATTTCGAAATTTCTTGATTTGCTTCAGGAATTCGGATCAAATTAAACATCACATTAAATAATGGTGACTGTTTCTCAATTGTTGATTCTGACCATAAAGTTTCTTTCACCCGAGAAAAAGGAACGTCCTTATTCTCAAATGCTTCGATAGCGACTTTCTTAGTCAAGGAAACCAGTTCACTATATCGCATTTCATCTGTAATACGGAGTCGCATCACGACAATATTTACAAAATATCCAATAACTTCTTCCAGCTCAGGACGGGACCTTTTGGAGACAGGGGATCCAATACAAATATCCCGTTGATCTGTATATTGCGTCAAGAGTATAGAATAGGCAGATAAAAGTACCATATACAACGTCACATCGTTTTGCCTACAGAACTGCTTGAGTACATGCACCAACTCTGCAGGCAAGGCGAATTCCAAGCTCTCCTCTACTGAGTTTCTCAGCTCATTGCTAATAATATCCGAAGTAAAATGCAATTCCCCAGCACATTTTTCCAAATTATCACACCAGTAATCTACCTGATTATCAAGAAGTGTATTGGAATAGACAGATTGTTGCCATATAACATAATCGCTGTATTGAATAACAGGTTGAAGCAAATCTAAGGAACGAGCATGAGCATAATGTTCATACAGAACCACAAGTTCCCCCATGAACAGGCCTGTCGACCATCCGTCAAATAACCCCCAAGGACGAGAAATTAAAACGAACTGTTCATCATTTTTAAGTTCTATCCAATAGAATCGGAATAAGTAGCGATCCTTTCTGTTAAAAGAACGATGTTTTTCTTCTTGACACAAATCAATAAATTGCGATTTAGTTTCCATCTTAATAATCTGTGGCTTAAATGCTGATGGAGAATTTACAATTTGTCTTATTTCCCCACCATAATCAATAAAACTGGTACGTAAAATCTCATGTCTTCTAACAATTTCGCCGATGCTACTAATAAGCGCCTCTACATTGACCTTACCTGTTACTGAATAGGCACTAAGTACATTTTCTTGACTAGGGACAAAATCATTATCTTTGTACAGGAACCATAGTTCTTGCTGCTCATGGGATAGTGAAACTCCATAATCTGTACGCTTAGATGTGATTAATGGCTTATCATCAATAAGTAGCGATTGTGACTGGACCGCAGCTGCAATCGATTCGACTGTCGTATTCTCAAATATCAACTTTAATGGAAGATCTCTACCTAGCAACTGTTTCAATTGACTGACCAACTGTACAGCAGTTAGCGAATGCCCCCCCAAGTCAAAAAAGTCGTCATATATTCCCACGCGATTGACATCCATCAATTCCTGAAACAGATTACATATCATTCTCTCTATTTCATTACGCGGCTCAGCATAATCAACTTTCATAAAGTCAGCATCATCTGGTTGAGGTAAACTAGATCGATCAACCTTACCATTCGGTGTCAAAGGAAGCTTTTCTAGTATCACATAGGTGCTTGGAATCATGTAGTCAGGTAATGTACTTGACAAATATTCTTTAAGTACCTTTGATAAAGTTTGTCTTAATGATCCAATCTGCGGGTAATTGGTAAATTTCTTTACACGATATGGGTCTCTTGCCTGAACCACTGGCATACATCCTTTTGCAAAGATAACATCGAGGTGAGCTACATATGCCTGTGACCATGTTAATTCACAACGATAGCCCTGTTTCTCTGCGAACTGGATCAAATCGTTAAGACTCTTTATTTGATTAGCAGCACGTTCTGTCAAGCGCTGTCCTCGCTTAATAGAACGTATGACTCCCGTTGCACCGGAACGTAATATTTTATCAGAACACTCTACATCCTCCTCAACTCGACCGTTGACTACCCCGGATATTCCAAATGCCGTGTGAGCATTTGATTCAATCAACCTATAAACGTCTTTTAGATGGTTGAAAGCATACCACTCGATAGCAGGGCTTTCATAAGTATTTCCGTAAGATCTATCTTTCATTGTCAGTACGACATCATATCGATAACTTAACATTTCATTGTCGCCGACGCCTTTCTTGACCAGAATATCCACACGCTCAATCTCTGGGAAGTGGTCTGTCAGGGATGTAAAGAATGATGGACTAACCAGTAATTCCGTTTCTTGTTGTGCTCGTTTGTAAATTCTGCTTGCCATCGTCTCATACTTCGTTGGAGAATTGATTTGACTACGCTCAACACCATATAAGTGAACTTCATATAAATCTAGGTTTCTAACATCTCCAATAAATATTTTCCCACCAGGCATCATACATTGAATCGTATTGTAAATCATCTGTTCAAGATAGAGCCTATTCGGGAAATATTGAATGACAGAGTTTACCACTACCGTGTCAAAACGTTCCGCTGCAAATGCTTCTAAATGTAGCGCATCACTTTGTGCTAGCTTAACATGATTCCATTGTTTTTGTTCAAGTTGCTTTTGAATGCCGGATAGCGCTAAAGCGGATATATCAATCGCCTGTACAAAATCACATATCGGAGCATATCGATAGAGTAATAGCCCTGTGCCACAGCCAATTTCAAGCAGCTTTCTCGGATTCAACGACTTGATTCTGTCTACAGTACCAGAAACCCACTCTTGCATTTGTTCCTGCGGTATTGGCTCATTTGTATAGCTACTATTCCAGCCGATATAATCATCCACTGCATCGTTTTCCTCTTGACAACCATCTGCATATTGATCATCAAATACCGTGGTCCATCGCTTAAGGTGATCATCATTATGTAGCTTAGACAATCTATCAAGATATCTGGAAGTAGGAGCGAGATGTGCTACTAGCCTATTGTCACCACCTTCAGTTGAATGCGTAGAAACAGCTGCATTATTGACATCAGGATGTGCCGCAAGTGCATTCTCAACTTCTTCTAGCTCAATTCGATATCCCCGTACTTTCACTTGGTGATCAATACGGCCTTTAAACTCTAATTGGCCATCTGAACGCCAGCGAACCAAATCCCCTGTTCGATAGAATCGATCATTCTCCTTTTGACTAAATGGATTACAAACAAATCGCTCCATCGTTAGATCAGGATTGTTCAAGTATCCTCTAGCCACTCCAACGCCACCAACACATAGCTCTCCAATCACCCCAGTGGGTACAAGGTGCAAATTCTTATCGACAACATATACCTCCGTTTGGGCAATCGGTTGACCTATCGGAATAATGCTATCCGGATCGACATCTCTCGGTATTTCATAGCAAGTAGAGGCAATCGAGTTTTCAGTGGGACCGTAAGCATTGACGATGGTAATAGCATCCAAACAATCGTAAATCCTCTTCACATCACGTGCAGAGAAAGATTCTCCCCCTACCCCAAGGTATTCTAAACCTACAGGTCTTTTTTGAACAGCCTCTGCAAATGCAGGGAGAAATGCCGCTGACAACGACATCATATTTACGCCTTTATGATGAATGCAATCAATGATTTGATGAATATCCTTGGAATCACCTGGGAAAATCACCAACTTACCTCCGTTTAAAAGGGGGATTAACACTTCTTGACTCCCCACATCAAATGAAATGGACATATGTTGAAGCATCACGGTATGATTATCGGCCTTAAAGTAATCTGGATTACGTACAAGCCTTACGACCCCACGTTGCTCAACGAGCACCCCTTTCGGCTTACCTGTCGATCCAGAGGTATATATCACATACGCTAGATGATCCGGTCTAATTCTACTCTGCTTGGCAGATAAATTTGTTGTAGAGCGATATGCGAACAAGGAATCTTTGCTGTCTGCATCCATATAGACTACTAATTGAGTAGAAACTGGTAAACATTCTGCTAGGTTTCTTGTTGTAATCAGTATCTTTAATCCTGAGTCATTCAGAATGTGGTTAATCCGTTCAACGGGATAATCTGGATCTATTGGAACATAGGCACCTCCAGCCTTCAGAATGCCTAGCATAGCTACCACCATTTCTATCGACCTGTTAAGACACAACCCAACTAACGTATCTGCTTCAATGCCATGATCTAATAAATAATCAGCTACCTGATTGGCAAGTGCATTCAACTGACCATAGGTGAGCACTTCATTCCCAAACTCCACAGCAATTCGATTTGGTGTGGAACGGACATGCTCCTCAAACAACTCACGTAAACTGTTCTCTGAAGGATAGGGATTGGTTTCGGGATTCCAGTCAACAAGCTGGGTTTTTTGTTCCTTAGCGGACAAGATATCGATGTCCAATAAAAGTATATCGGACTTGCTATCAGATAATCCCCTAACTATTCCCTGAAGTGCAGTTTCCATATAAGAATAGATCATCTCAGTTGACAGCGAATTGTCGACCTGTACATTCAATGAAAATTCACTTCCCAGGTCATCTATTGACAGGCCAAAAGGATAATTCGTACGATCTAGTGAATGAAGCCATTCCACCCCAAAATCACGAATACCTCCATTCCCCTCAGCTTGTGAATTTTCTTCAAAATGACGATAATTCAACATAGCTGTAAATAAAGGAACTTCATTGTTTACACTACTGCAGCTTTGAGCAAGGATCAGAGAGGATTGTTCATATTGTATCAGCTCTTTAAGCTCTGCATCTGCATTTCGTACCGATTCACTTACACTTTTCCCTCCAAGGGAAAGACGGATTGGCAGCGTATTAATAAAATTCCCCACCATATTTTCTACACCTACCACATCTTGTAGACGTCCAGAAAATACCGTACCGAATACGACGTCTTGACGTCCGCTGCAACTAGCAACAACCAATGCCCAAGCAGCGTGAAAGATGCTCGCTGGGCTAATATGCATCTCTTTTGCCCGTATTCGAATCTCATCTGAAAGCCACTTTGGAAGTGAACACCTGAGACTATTAGTATTACTCCCATCCCCACGTACATCATACAACCCAAACGGAGCTGTGGTTTCAGTAATATCACCAAGTCTTTTTCGAAAAAATGCCTCTGCATCATAGGCTGCTAGACGATGCAGTGTATGGGCTACAAAATTTCTGTATGGTATTGGTTCAGCAAGTGCATCTCCCATAGAAGTGAATTGAGCCAGCATCTCATTAAAGATCAACTTCAGAGACGTCGCATCTTCAATTAAATGATGCATATAAAATAATGTATACCATACATTCGAGCTAGAATCATGTGATACTTTTAGGCGCAACAAGGGAGCATGTGCAATATTTATCAGCGTAGGCTCATTTAACTTTTCAAACATTTGTTTTTCTGCGTCAGCATTTGCATCAAGCATAATTGACTCTATCGGCAACGCTGCGTGTCTATGAACCACTTGCACAGGCTTAGTCAGGCCCGCTGTAATAAACCCTGTTCGTAAGGCATCATGGCGATTAATCACCGTTTGCAAAGCACCAATAAATTGATCCAATCTTTCCTTGGATTGAAAACGGAAAAGCACGGGTATGACATAAGGATCCTTCCCAACGTCAATCATATGATGAAACAAGATCCCCTCTTGTGACGGCACTAAAGGATATATATCTTGTATGTTTCGCGAACCTCCATTTACTGTTGAACGAATGATTTCAATCTCCTCTAAACTTAAGTCAATCAATGGCAACAGATCGGGAGTAATGTAATCACATCCATAAGGAATGCTATTTTCCGGCACTTGATAGACTTCTCCACGCCTTTGCTGATTAAGGGAGGCAGCAAGCACCTCCAGCGAAGGAGCTGTAAACACTGTCCGAACATCACAATTTAATCCGTGAGTTTTCAGATTTGCAATCAATTTCATAATGAGAAGCGAATGGCCACCTAATGCAAAGAAGTTATCATGTATACCAATTTTATTTTCTTCAAAGCCTAATAGCTCGCTCCAAATACGAGCAAGAGTGATTTCCGTTTCTGAAGAAGGTGCAACATATAATTTTGAGCCAAAACCGTCAATGCTTGGTTTTGGCAAAGCTCTATAGTCGACCTTTCCATTGGATGTGACGGGTAATTTATCAAGTATCACATATGCACTCGGTAACATATAGTCCGGTAACATTAACTTCAAAAATCCATTTAACTCATGATTAAAGCTTGGGTCTTGTGTATCACTATCATCTGAACGTACGAGATATGCCACTAGCATCTTATTGCCAGAAACATCTTCGCGCGCGATCACACAGCATGCCTCTACCATCGGATGCTTCAACAATCGGGATTCTATCTCTCCAAGTTCAATTCGGAATCCCCTTATCTTCACCTGATCATCTGCTCTTCCAATAAACTTCAAATTTCCATCCGGCAACCAGCATGCTAAATCACCTGTATCGTACATTCGAGCCCCATCGTTATCAACGAATGGATTAGGAATAAAACGCTGTGCTGTCAATTCTGGTCGGTTCAGGTAACCTCTTGTTACCCCGTCTCCTCCAATATACATACGCCCCGTGACTCCTATCGGAACTGGCATCATCTGCTCGTTAAGCACATACAGTGTCAAATCCGGTATTTTCTTCCCAATGACACTCTTCTGATTGCTATAGGCATCCCCCTTACGAAGCCTATGATATGTAACATGAACAGTTGTTTCCGTAATACCGTACATGTTTATAAATTGAATGGGCTCGTCGCCATATTTTTCAAACCAAGGTTTGAGAATTGCGGGCTTCAATGCTTCTCCACCAAATATCACATATCGAAGAGAAAGCTGATCATTTCTATCTGCATCGATTGATGCCAGTTGTTCGAACACAGTTGGTGTTTGGTTCAAAACAGTGACTTTCTCTTTTACAAGCAATGTATAAAAATCGTCCAAAGACTGCGTCGTAATTTTCGGTACTACGACAACACGTCCACCATAAGCCAACGCACCCCATAGCTCCCAAACTGAAAAATCAAATGCAAATGAATGAAACATGGTCCATACATCATCACTTGTAAACCCGAATTGGTTCTCAGTCGCATGTAGTAGACGAGTGACATTTCGGTGTTCTACCAAAACACCCTTCGGCTTACCAGTAGAACCCGATGTATAGATCACGTACGCAAGATGTTTAGGTTCTAGCCCAAAGGATGAAGAAGGAATATTGACAGTATCATATTGATGGAAGTCATGGGCATCGAGACATAGGACATGCTTATCGCTTACCGCCAACTGTGAGATCCATTTCCCCTGAGTCAGCAATAGTTTTGCTCCTGAATCCTCCAAAATATAGCGAACTCGCTCTACTGGAGAATCTGGATCAATAGGGACATAAGCACCTCCAGCTTTCAATATGCCAAGGATAGAGACGACCATCTCCAGTGAACGCTCAACACATAATCCTACCAAATCATCAGGCTGGACTCCCCTGGATTGAATACAATGGGCGAGCTGATTCGCTCTCTCATTCAACTCCCGATAAGTCAACGTCTGATTTTCAAATGTCACTGCAATACGATCTGGTGTTTTTTCGCATGAATACTCAAACATCTCATGCAAGCACCGGGCATCGTCATATTTCTTCTTTTGGCTCCACTCAACCAATAACTGACTTCGTTCTTGCTCACTTATATATTCATATTCAGAAATTCTACGATTAGAGTTCTCTACCACCTGCTTCAGTAAACTCAAATAGTGCTGAATAAATCGTTGTATCGTTGAACGATCAAACAGATCACTATTGTATTCAGCATGACCATAAAGTCCACTTTCCGTTTCCTGCAAATCAAGTGTTATATCGAATTTGGCAATTTTATAATCATAATCAACTTGCGAAATCGTTAATTCAACCAATTGGTTATCATACACTGGCAACGACTCTTGTAATACGAACATGACCTGAAACAATGGAGAATAACTCATGCTTCGTTCAAGATCTAATGCATCGACAACCGATTCAAACGGGATATCTTGGTTACTATAAGCATCCATCACCGTTGTTTTCACTTGATCCAAAAGATTAACAAATGTTGGATCATCAGATAAATCGCTCCTTAATACAAGAGTGTTTACGAAAAAGCCAATCAGATTTTCAATTTCGGATCGATTTCGGTTAGCACTCGGGGTTCCAACGGTCAAGTCTGTTTGTTGGGTATAATTCCAGAGCAAGACCTTAAATATGGATAATAGAGTCATAAATAGAGTGACCCCATGCTTGTTGCTTAATTGATGTAATTTCGAAAGTAACTCGGGTGGACAAAAGAATCCCACATGAGACCCGTTGTAAGTTTTTACAGCGGGGCGTGGACGATCTGTTGGTAACACCAGTTGGGATTGAACATCCTTCAACTGATTTCTCCAATAGTTAAGCTGCTTCTCCTTAAGATCTCCGGATATCCACTTTCTCTGCCAGCGCGCAAAATCAGAATACTGAATAGGAAGCGCCTTTAACTGCACAGCCCCTCCATTACAAAACGAAGTATATAAACTTTTAACTTCATTTAAAAAAATATTCAAAGACCAACCGTCAGATACACTGTGGTGCATGGTAACTAGGAGAACATGTTCGGTTTCTCCCAATTTGAGCAGCCTCAAACGAATTAGCTTTTCTGAACTTAGGTCAAAAGGGGTGATTGCCTCTTCCTCACATCTTTTGTTTAGAAGTCCTTCTGAAACCTCATCTTCTTGTATATTAAATCGCTTAGGTTGATCAATAGATTGGTAGAGGATACCATCACGTTCTACAAATCGAGTTCTAAGTACACTGTGCCTTTCGATTACTTTTTCAAGAGCCCAAAATAGTGCCTGCTTATCCAATCTCCCGCTAAGCCGCCATGCTCGCGGAATGTTGTAATAACCGCTGTTTCCTTCCAGCTTCGCTAAAAAACATAGCCTTTGCTGTGAGAATGATAGTTCTATATCTTTATCACTTTCGTATGTACTTTTGGGTATAGCAACATATGGGGTAATGTCAATCCCTTGTTTTTTTAAGAGTGCAATCAATGCTTGCTGCTTATCAATAGGCATTGAGTTTACCTTAGCGATTACACTTTGAAGACTTTTATTACTTAATACACTATCCAATGATCTGCCCTCCCTAACTTTGATATCGAATACTCAGTTTTTTTACAACAATCCATACGATGATTCTAATGCTACGAATGCTCACTCTCCCATGGAAAACGCCCCGTCTCTACATATGTATAGATCCGTTCGAGATTATCTGGATTGACAAATAACTTCTTGTTAGCTGCTAACGCTAATGGTTGGGATTGGTATAGTGAATCGTTTAATTGATTCATATATTGCTTATATTGATCAATTCCAGATTTGGATAAAAACATAAGTCGTCGTATATGCTTACGAAGCAGCATATCACTTCTCGTATCATATGCATCAACCAGTCCCCATTCATAAGCCTGTTGAATGTCTATCGGCCATGTCATTAATGTCAAATAATGTCCTTTTTGCACTCCTATTCGCCGAATTAAAAACGGTAATACACAGGCTGGAAACAGTCCAAATAATAACTCCGAAAGACTAAACTGGGCTGTTGAATTTGCAATGACTATGTCACTGGCAGCAACAAAGCCAATCCCTCCAGCATTCACTCTTCCGCGAACGTGAGAAACGGTTACATATGGGCCAGTTGCCAGCCTCAGCCATAGACCATATAAAGGGTCGGGTTCACTCTCAGTACGATTTCCATTAGCTATTTTCTGATGGATAGCTTGGAAATCAGCTCCCGAACAAAATACCTCAGGTAATCCCTCCAAAACGACAACCGTATATAAATCAGCTTCACATCGATTCAAAACTTGATGAAATTCTTCGATCAAACGGTCATTGATAGTGTTATTTGCCTCGGGGCGGTATAGCTGCACAAAGCATACCTTCTCTTCAAAACGAACCTTCAATGTCTGATAGGTCAATCTAACCACCTATATTCCCGATGAAAATCACGAATTTCCTGTAAAACCAACATATGCTTTCCACGCTGTATATCCAGTGCCCCTGGGAATAGATTGAGATCTAATTTAATATTCTTCGTTCCAAATTTCACCATACTATTCTCTGTTAATAAAGCATCATACTCGTCCATTGATAATCGATAACGCTCGTTTAACTGTTTTTCGATTTCAAAACGACGTACTCTCTCTTGGCCCCGTGCCATTACAACTCCACTATAAAATTCCGAGCAGCAGCCTGATCCATAAGAAAAACAACCAATACGTTTTGGTTCTTGAAAATCTCCTTGATCAATGGTACTTACAAGTGATAAAAGCACAGATGCCCCCATAATATTCCCTACACGCTGGCAGTAGTTCAAACCAGGTACTACACGATTTTGAAAATCTGATGCGATACTGTCAGGTTTCATTTTGTACCACTTACGCATCATTGAGCGATGTGCTCCTTTTACCATTCCTCCAAAGGGAGTGTGAAAGCATAAATACTGAAAGGTTTTTTGATAATCTGCATTCGCTACTCTTCTTTGATATTCTAAAAATGTCTGTTCACAACAATCCAAATAAGATAATAAGGAGAGATCCGAATCGCCTGCCTCACTATCTGGAATCGGACGGCATGTATCCATTACCTCATAACCGTAATAACCATTAGCCCCTACATCCACTTGAAACACATGGGGGGTATCACTGACTAAAACAGCGACAGCACCTGCTCCTCCACTCGGCTCAGCGTAGGACCATTCCTCTTCCAAAATATCTCCTCCAGTTATCAAAAAGCGTGAAATATCACTTGCAATGACTAAAGCCTTCGCTCCAGGAGAAGTTTGGGATAAAACAAAATTAACCGCCATCTGAAATCCGGCGGTTCCTGAATAACAAGCCTGTTTAATTTCAAACAAGCGGCAATTCCGATTCAGACCCAAATAATGATGCATATAGGTACTCATTGATTTTCCGAAATCGATTCCTGACTCTGTACAAGTAATCAGCAATTCTATCCGACTTCTCTCTTCCTCAGATAATGCATCTACGATTGGTTTTGCTGCATTCACCCCTAAGGTGACTGGATCTTCATAAGGCAATGCCACTGACTTTTCACTCATTAATAAATTTTCAAATCGGTTTGCAGCCAACTGACGATGTTTCGCTAACTCCATTACATCCAGATAGGCTGCCCCACCAAACACATTCATTGCTTCTATTCCAACAGAAACCATGTTTATTAATCCCCTTTAAGTATTTACAATATTCTCCAAACAAATTGCTGTATTGATCCCACCAAATCCTATACTTAAACTTAAAGCATGTTTCATACGATACGAAATAGAGTCATCTCTTACCCAGTGAAACAAAGGGGAAATTGGATCTTCCAAGTTGCGGGTTGGATGAAGACGTGACTCTTTCATTTGCATCACGGTTGCAATCACTTCTATGATGCCTGCAGCACTCAGCCCGTGACCTGTAATCGATTTCGTTGCATTGATAAAAGCGTGCGACAGTTGGCAATCTTCAAGTGCTTTGATCTCGGTCTCGTCACCAACTACCGAACCAGATCCATGAGGATTGATATAATCGATATCATACGATGAGAGCCCTGCTTTCTCCAAAGCTTTCTGAATCACTTGCATTTCACCATCCGATGAAGGATTCGGATTCCGATTACTATCCATTTGAACCGCCCAGCCTGAAATTTTTGTGTATGATTTTGCTTTTCTACTTTCAGCAGTTCCTCGCCGCTCTATCACGATTGCGCCGCAGGATTCTCCGAATATAAAACCATCTCTATTTTTATCAAAAGGTCGACAGGCCAAATCAGGTTTATTCGCAAAACGATCTGTTCCCATAGCTCCTAACCCACGGAACGCCTGACATTCCAAATAGGAAATATCCATCAACGCTCCCATCGAAATACAAATATCGACCTGACCTGATAAAACAGCATGAATCGCTTGAATACAAGCAAGTTGCCCGCTTGCTGAAGCACCTCCAACGGTATAGGCTAGTCCTCGAATCCCAAACTGTTCTGTACATAAACCGCATAAATCGCTATCCATAAAAGTAATCCCATGAGTTGGAGGAATATACAGTGCTCGTTCTTGATAGGATTGATAGATTTTCAACATCTCACGCTGTTGAATGTTCGAGCCTCCGATAATCAATCCGATACGTTCAGGCTCTGCTGCATCCAAATTTGCATCTTTCCATGCTTCATGAAGCGTCATCATCGCAATTTGACCTGAGAGCGATGCCTTTCGAAGCAACTTCTTTGAAAGCTCGTCTGGGAAAGACAATGAAGAAATTTCCGCTCCTATAAATGAAGTCTCTTTTTGTCTCCCTGGACGCTTCATATATCCAAATGCATGATTTCCTTGCATTAACGAAGAGGTAAAAGCTTCTTTCCCTTGACCAATTGCGGTTGATACCCCCACGCCTGTGATAAAAAGATCATGCTGATTGCAATTTTTCATACATTACCTCTGCCAATTCCCCAATGTTTTTGACTCCATGCAACTCTACACGGGGAAATAACAGTAACAATTCTTCCATTATATTTGTAATGATCTCTGCACGCTCCACAGAGTCTGCACCCAAGTTGACCAGTTTGTCTTCAGGGTTAAATTGATGACCCTCCAATTCCGGTATTACTTCACAAATTATGCGTACAATTAATTCGAAAATCTCCTGCTTACTCATACATATTCCCCCTAATAAAGATTGTTTTTACCAAACCACGAATGAAATCGATTATTGATTAATTCAGCAGTGGCATCCATTAGTTTTACACCGATCCTGTCAGCCTGTCGATTTCGCCAATTCTCTAACTCTGTGCCTTTCACCCACTGGTTAAAAGCACCTAACGCTGGACCACAATGAATTTGATAGTCTACTTTAGATTCTTCACTTCCACTTAAGGCCAAACGTGTGGAGTGACCAAAATACCATTTGAAAACCAACGCCATCTTATGTTTCGTATTTTGTTCTGCCTTGGTAATCTCTTGGAGTGGATAATAAATTTTAATTTCCTGATAAACCTCATCGATACTGCGCTTAAAATATTTTTGCTGAATTTGGTTTAACGTCTGATTATCTATTTCATGTAACCCATTGTATCGCCGATATAATTCATACAGTTTATTAGCACGAGAAGGAAAGAACAAACCCTTTTTTAGCACTTGTACCTTACTCCCCATTTCGAATGAATCACCTGCTGGTGCATATTCCGTATCCTGAATATTCATTTGCTGTAACAAATCTTTTACCTTATCACTTGTCCCTGCTTCTACCGTGCACTGATTTATGGAGCCAGTCAGGATAAAATCTGCACCTAGCATGAACGCCGCCATTGCCGCCTCAGGTGTACCAATTCCCCCAGCAGCACCGATTCGCACTCTTTTATGATATGGGTACTTTTCCATCATTTCATCCCTTAATCTTAACATGGTGGGAATCAGGGTGTATGCTACGCCACCATCTGTATGTCCGGCAGAATCTGCTTCCACACATATATCATCTGCCACAGGAATTTCTTTAGTTAATTCAGCTTCTTCTGGTGTAATTAAGTTTTGATTCAATAATTGCTGAATCATATGCTCTGGTGCAGGACTAAGAAAAGCTTCCGCCACCTCTGGTCGTGATACTTTGGCAATGACCTTATGGAAGGTAATCACTTTTCCATCGGAACCTCGCTTCAATCCTTTCGCGTGGAATCTTACTAACGAAGGCGTAACGTTCAGGAAGGCAGATGCTTCCACATGTCTAATACCTCTTTTCAGGAAAAGATCAACCATTTGATTTTCGAGTTCTTCATTCTTCAAATGATGTACCATATTCATCCCGTAGGGTTGTCCATCTGCTAGATGGCTATGAATATATGAGATTACATCCTCTACTTCTTGTAAACTCAACCCTCCAGTTCCAAAGAATCCCATCATTCCCGCTTTCGCCATTTTGATCACCAATTCTTTTGAAGCGATTCCCCTATACATTCCTCCAGCCAAATAAGCATACTTCAGGTTATAGTCTTCTTTAAACTCGGAGCTTCCTAAAGATTTGGCTGTAATTCTATTTCTATCTGGAGCATCTATCCCGGATGCTTCTATAGACGTTTGTTCTGATTGCTGGAATGAATGATTCCTTTTATTCACCCCGTCGACTGTCTTATGGATCACTTCTATTTGGTTAATATATTGCTCCTCCCTTCCACCAAAATGGGACGCTTCTCCAATTGGCTTCATGGTGTTCTTTTCACGCCATAGTCGGAACTCTCTTTCAACATCAAGTTGTAATGGCGGCATTTCTTGTTTTATTTTTCCGATGATTTTACTAAGAACTGATCCGGGACCAATCTCTGTAAAATCATAAACTCCCATGCCCATGAGATATTGTATAGACTCCATCCAACGTACAGGTTGGACAATTTGTTCAACGATATTGGATTTACTCTCTGATAAGCTATATGGTCTTGCCGTAAAGTTGGATATAACTGGTATATTGAATGACTCCATATTGAAGCTCTGTATATACTCCTCAAACTTGTTCTTTGCTTCTATCATATACCTTGAATGAAATGCACCGCTTACGTTCAACGGAATATACATGAAAGCACCAGCAGATTCAAAAACAGTTTGTGCTTTTATAATATCTGTTTTCAAACCTGAGATTACATTTTGTGTTAAGCTATTCAAGTTTGCTATATCAATAGATGTTAGTCCATTTTCAATTAATATGTTTTGTATCTTTTCCTGAGTCAAACCAATCACGGCTGCCATCCCGCCGCCCGTCGCTTGACTCATTAATTCTCCTCTTTTTTTTACCCACTTGAGGCCCGTATCAAAGTCTATCAACCCCGAGGCGAATAAAGCATTAAACTCTCCTAAACTATGTCCTGCCACGAAGTCTGGCTTCCTACCAGAATCCGAAATCGCTTTTAAATAACTCAATGCATTTACAGTATAAAGAGCAGGTTGAGTGTACTGGGTCTGATGAAGAAGGTTATTGGGATTAGACAGACATAATTCTTTGATGCTGTATCCTAATATGCTACTGGCCTTGTCCGTAATTTCTTGAAATTCATCGAATAAACTGCCACCCATCCCCTTTTGCTGAGACCCTTGTCCTGGAAATAGATAAGTTAACATCCTATCATAATCTCTCCTTTTCGAAATTGAGATTTGTTTTTTTACTGGCTTGCACCCTTGTAATACTTTTTCTAAATTCTGAGTATCCTGATGAAAAACGTTCATAATAGGAAACCCTTTGGAAGTAGATTCGGGTTGAAGATTTCGCTTCAGAAAATGAGACAAAGTTCCACTTGGCCCCAAATCGAGATACACGCCTGATGTTGTTTTTTCCAATGTTTTTATAGCATCTTGAAACAATATAGGCTTGCGAATGACAGACCACAAATAGCCCTGTGACAGATGATCAACGATTTGTCCATCTACACACGAAATAATAGGTACTTTTGGTTTAGTTATGGCTATATCTTTCGAAATTTTCAAGAATTCAGGGTGCACTTGATCGATCCAACGAGAGTGAAATCCATATCTCACTGGAATCCTTTGGAATAAAATATGGTGTTGATTCAAATAACTTTCAATTTGTTGTAACGAATCTAATAAACCTGATATAACAAAATGATTTTTATAATTTTTTGCAACCATTTCACTATTTTTTGAAATAATTGGTGTTCGGTCAAATAGGCTGGTATCATGTAAAATAGTTGTCATCCCACCTATAGGGCTTTCTGCCTCTATGAGTTGCGCTTGTTTGATTATACATTTCAGTATATCCTCCGCCCCCACCGCTTCAGAAACAGCAGCTGCAGCATATTCTCCTAGACTTGTTCCAATCACATAATCAGGCGTCAACCCATGCGTAATTAATACTTGCGCCAATGCGTATTCCACCATAAAAATTGCAGGATGAGTATAGACCAAACGATCAAACATCTCGTTTTTGGGCTTATTTTCGTAATAAAGTAGCTGTACAATAGATATTCCTAGAAAATCTTGTACAATACGATCTAATTGATTCATCCATTTCCTAAAAGTATCCACATTCTCATATAAAGGCTTCCCCATTTGGTAGTACTGTGAGCCTTGTCCTGAAAACATAAAAATAATATGTTTATGCTCCATATCCCCACTCCTTTAATAATCAAACAAAATTATAATTTAATTGTTGATTAGGACGCATTCGGAATTTCACGAAAGTTTCTACATCATCTATATGAAAATATAGGTTATGATCCATTAACACTTCCATAGATAAACCAGGAGATTTACCAAAAGAGTGGCCCGGATAGACCAAAACATTCGGATCAATGATGGATTTTATTTTCTTTATACTTTCAAACATTTTATAGGGATCGCCACCATCCGAATTACATATGCCACATCCTTCTATAAATAGCGTATCTCCTGTAAACAAGCTGTGCGACAATGAATAACACATTCCACCTACCGTATGACCTGGTGTCAAAATACAACGAATGGATGTATCCCCCAATAATATTATTCTTTGATCCTCTAAGGTCTCCATATTCTCACGTTGGAACCCATAATAATCTGCTTCTTTTCTCGATATGTAAACTTTACAGTTATATTTTGATACTAAGGGTTCAACTAATTGCACATGATCCTCATGAGAATGGGTGAGCAATATCATCTTTACTTGTATTTTTTTTTTTCTATTTCACTACATATCGCAGGCATGTCCCAAGCTGGATCGACAATAGCTGCCTGCTTTGTCAAACGATCAATAATAATATATACATAATTAATGATTTTTTTTCCTACTCTCAATACCCGCACATCATAAGTCATAGATTTGTACCTCTTTTTTAAAGTAATTTGCTATTTTTCTCAAAAGAAAAAGCCACTGTTAAATCAAATTAACAGCAGCAGAAAAACACCTTTTCTATTTTCATTTATGTATTACAGCTTACTTTAACAAATAATCTTTGAATAACTTCATTATTTTAAAGTAATTTGCTATTTTTCTCAAAAGAAAAGCCACTGTTAGATCAAATCAACAGCAGCAGAAAAACATCACTTCTATTCTCATTTATGTATTACAGCCTGCTTTAACAAACAACTGTTGAATAACTTCATTATTTAACTCCAATTGTTTCGGATAAACAATTGAACATACCTCATTTTGAAAAAGGAAAGAAACTGCCTCATATTGAGGGAAATTTGTAAATCGGCTAATTATGTAACCTTGTCGCTCTTCCATGTGATTCAATTCAAACAGCTGAATCGGAACCGTAAGCCCTGTCCGCAAAACCTTGGATAAGGCTTCTTTTGTTGTCCACAATATTGTAAAGAGCAACGAATCATGAAATATCAGAGAACGACATAGCGTTAATTCCAAGTCGGTTACATAAGGTTTAAAAAATGAAAGTAAACGTTCGTCGATGCTTTCCAAGTCAATTCCCATTGGTACGTGCTCCGTGTGGGCAATAGCAGCAGCCAGCTTGACATTATGTGTAATGCTGACCTGATAATTCCCCTTACTCGGATGCACAATCACTGGTTGTTGAAATAACCCTCGATCAATACAGATTGTTTCTAGTCGATTCTCGTGTATACTCATAGAGACCGCCAGTTTTGCGGCCATTCTTCCTGATAGGTAGCTCTGGATTCTCCGCTTGCTTTTTAATGAATCAAAGTAACTACGTTCAAGGGGATGCAAGCAATGAATTTCCGGTGAGAATGAACTCAGCTCCGCTGTTTGAAATACGGACAAATACGCACTCGCACCCTTTTCTTGTTTATCTGTAATCGCAACGGACCATAAGTCACAGTTGTTCTCTATATTCATCAGAATTTCCTTTTTTGTTTTTTATCGACATAGCTTCGCCCAATCATCTATATTCACATATACACTACCATGGAGTACTATGACGTCAAAGCTATACTAACGTACCGCAGCAACGATTAGCTTCACTTTTACTTTCTTTAAATGGTACCATTTTCCTTTTACGGTGTCAACATTTGAATACCTATATCAAGGACTTTTTCATCTCCCATAAATGTGAGTGCAATACGGGCTCTTTTCTTCCGTTTATCTATCTTTTTAATAATTCCTTCTTTCCCTTTTAGTGGGCCATCCAAGACAGTCACCTTTGCATTTTCTACATAAAGGGTCGAATAGTCAATTACTTCGCCGTTTCCGATAAGTTGCAAAACTTGAGTCATTTCCTCTTCATCAATTTTTGAAAACGAGAAGACGTCATTTGTATTTTCTACGCTATTCCCCATTGTAATCTTGCTCTTCTTTTTGTCCGGTTTTATATGATTGTCATATTGATTCAACAGTCGACAATACTGTGGTATTTGTTGAAGCTCATAGTAAATTTCAACGTTCATTTGCGTATTTAAAAAAACATAGCCAGGAAAGATTTTTTTTATAATCTCGTAACTCTTCCCTTGCTTCCGCTCTGTTAGTCTCCTTTTAGGTACGATTACATGAATATCCGTCTCATCAAGAAACTGATAGATCATCTTCCGTACTTTGTCTTCTTCTCCTGTGTTAACAAAAAGTGCATGCCAACCCATCCCCTTTTCCTACCTTCCGCAAAATATTCAAATAAAAAACAATCGTAATTCATTTGTAGTCCAACCTATACACCATAAAATTATAAAAAGGATATTAATTAAGAAATCTAGTGTTACGAATAATTTACTAGATAAAAACGATGAAAAACTTTCTTTTAAAATCATTTTCTAAATTTGTAGATTTGCTACTTAGTCTAGTCCCTGACGAAGAGTTGGATTAGAAACTGCGCTTTTTCATTTAGTTCATGATTCGCTCTAAAAAGCATAGCTTTTAATTTTATTACCTATTATTTTATTAAGATTTAACGATTGGATATCTCTAAATTTACAAAACAATATTGGCACCTGGGTACCAATATTGTTTTGTATTTAACCACTGATTTGAAATTGTATACCAATATCTCAGACTACATCCTTATTTTTCACAAAATTAAATCAAGAAAGGGGATATCATCAATTCCGAATCCCCTCCTTGATGCAGAAATAACGTTTTCTATATCTGCTCTAATCTTTAATAATTCTAGATGTCTATCTGTATATACTACTTTCCGCTGAATATCAGTTTGTAATTTATTTTCTGTAAAGCGAGTCGTATTATACTTCTTTTAGTATTGAATAAAAAAATGAGCTATAAATAGGAAATTTTCGCAATCACCCTTAGAGAATTAAACGTTATATATTACCTTCTAACTATTATAATTGTATTGCACCAGATTTAACCGCCGGGCAACTTATGATAAAATTGTTACTATCTCATAGAAATTTATCAACTATATTTATCAGAACTTCTTTTTTATTTTTTAATAGACATAACTTCGCCCAATCGTCTATATTCACATATACACTACGATGGAGTACTATGAAGTCAAACCTACACCAATATACCACAATAATGATCAGCTTCACTTTTATTTTATTTAAATGGTACCATTCCCCTTTTTCGATGTCAACATTTGGATACCTATATCGAGAAATCTTTTACCTCCCATAAATACGAGTGCTATATGGACTATCTATCTATTAAATAATTCCTTCTTCCCCTTTAAAAGGACCATCCAAGATAGTCACCTTTACATTTTCTACATAAAAGGTCGAACTTCACCTTAAAAAAACAAATCACAAATAAGATTAAGTTATTATTTGAATACCTACCTTTTGAACCAAAAAATTCAATTCCTTTTATAAAAGTGCACACAATGCTATTAGTAGAATGGTGAACTCTTAACATATGCTAAAATAATATCTTAGTTCTATCCAAGCAAAGCGTATATGTTTTGCACGTTTTAAAGATATTCAGATTTATTTTACTATAATAAGTTCTTCCTATAAATTTTCCTGCTTCATATCCCTCATTTCTTGCTATAATACATGCAGTAGGAATTAACATGTATTATATTAACAAATCATCCCTTATGATTTAGAAAGGAGTAATTGCTGCAAGAATGTTTCGCTATCTGCTGTTCAACATGGTATTCATGTTATTAGTCCTTCAGGTGCTTGTGAAAAAAATTAAAAATTTATACATAAAAAAACTACTTAAATCACAAACAGCTACTTCACCTTGATAAGATAAACAGCAAGAAACATGGAGGATTTTTATTTCCGATGAAAAGCTTTATAGCCCAGCCTCCATATTCGCCTAACGTTTACATAAAAAACATAAGTATCCTAATAAAATTCCATATAGAAAGAAAAAATTGATAAAATTTCTGCTCCTACTAGGTATTAGTTTTTATTTTGTTAGTAATTATTTGTGCTCAGGTATATTAATTATCGAAAAACATTAATAATCGTTCTATTTATTATGCATTAAGGAACTAGTATCCCTCAGGTAGCATGTAGAACTTTTCTTCTGACACAAATGTCAACAACATACTTATGCCATAGATTAAAACCTAACTTATAAAAACCTCACAATTTTACTCTCATATTTTATTTTGATAAGAGTAAAATTATCTTATTTCATTTATTTATTTTTGTATTATTTTAAAAGAAGGCATTTTTATTATCTCGGAGTAGTCTCATGCAAATCGAAGAAATCCTTATAACAACTAAAACAATTGGATGAATAATTCATGTATACTTGTACTCTTTTCTATCCATAAATCGCTCTCAATTTTTTATGGCACTTCAAATCAGATCAAAGAAACGGATCCTATATTTGCGGTAGCTCTGTTAAACAATCTTCCAGTTTCTGTGAAAGTCACATTATAGAGGAAAAGAAACTGCTTGAAATGGTCGGTTATTCAGCGTATAAAAGGTCTAATTAAAATTAATAAACTTTATGTTATTGCAGAGAAAAACGCTTCTAGAGCACAAACAGAACTATTAAAAGAAGTAATTAGACTTGAAGCTGAAAAGCTGAGTAATCAATTTAACAGCCTGTCAGTTTACATGCGGAAGGCACCATCTCTAAGGAATGGTTTAAAGAAAAGAATCAATTAATTGCTGATTAGCAAATGTTCCTTACAAGTCGAAAAATAGAACTGAAATTTCAATTAGAAGAAAAAAGGACTTAGGTATTAACACCCAAGCCTTCAAAAAATAGTAAAAGGTTTTTTAATTTTAAAGACCAGCAAGATATGAAACAAGTTCTTCAACGCTTCATTGTGAAGATTACGGTATTTGAAGATGCTGTGATTGATATCCACTACAATCTCGCACCTTAAGATAATTTGACATTAGGTACAGTTTACACTGCTGTACCTTTCAGAAAACAAACTTTATTAAAAGAAGGGTTATCGGTTACAAAGGAATTTCACTGTCCCCATCAACATTCTTTTTCAAACTTATCAAGCAACGCACGCACTTCATCAGTTGATTTCGTGTTCATCAATTGATTTCTTAATTCAGCAGCTCCAGGGAATCCTTTTACATAAATTTTGAAAAAGCGATGCAGCCCTGTGATTGAACGTGGTAGTACTTCTGCATATTGATCTTGAAGATCAAGCTGCAGTCTTAGAAGATCAAGATGTTCTTTACTGCTATGCTCTCTCGGCTCTTTTTCAAAAGCAAACGGATTTTTAAAGATACCTCGTCCGATCATAACGCCATCGATACCGTATTTTTCAGCAAGTTCCATTCCAGTTTGACGGTCAGGAATGTCTCCATTGATTGTTATTAACGTATTTGGTGCAATGCGATCACGTAATTTTTTAATTTCTGGAATTAGTTCCCAGTGTGCATCTACTTGGCTCATTTCTTCTCTTGTACGTAAGTGAATAGAAAGGTTTGCAATATCTTGTTTGAAAATGTGCGTTAACCAATCCTCCCACTCATTTAACTCTTTAAAGCCAAGTCGTGTTTTTACGCTGACAGGTAGTCCGCCCGCTTTTGCTGCTTGAATAAGTTCTGCCGCAACGTCTGGACGTAGAATTAGGCCACTACCTTTTCCTCTTGATGCTACGTTCGGTACAGGGCAGCCCATATTAATATCGATACCTTTAAATCCTAGCTCTGCCATACCAATACTCATTTGACGGAAATATTCAGGATTATCTCCCCAAATATGCGCCACTATCGGCTGTTCATCTTCTGTAAAAATTAAACGGCCACGTACACTTTTCATACCTTCTGGATGACAATAGCTATCCGAGTTTGTAAACTCTGTGAAAAATACATCTGGGCGACCAGCTTCACTTACTACGTGACGGAAAACAACATCTGTCACATCTTCCATTGGTGCAAGTACAAAAAATGGTCGTGGTAAATCACGCCAAAAATTATTTATCATTTCAAATTCAAATCCTCTCACTATGAATACATCTTCAAACTCTCAATTTATAATTTGTGAAAATCAGTAATATTTATTTTAACTAAAATCGCTTATGAATGGTATTTTTATAAAGTGAAACTTTAATCAGTGGGGGTTTTCTTCATCCCCCACTGATTATTAGCCTTCACCAATCGGGCTTTTACGGGCAGCCTAACCCCCACCTAACTTCTTTGCTTTCGCTGAATTTTGAAGTTGGGGTCTTACTGCCCGCAAATAGCGGGATAAACCAAAAAGCAGATGGCATAGATTTTTTCTATATCAACTGCTTTCCTATTATACCAACTTAAGCCAAGCTACACACTCCACATGAGTCGTATGCGGGAACATATCAACAGGTTGTACTTCCTGCGTTTTATATCCGCCTTCTTCTAGTACTTTTAAGTCACGTGCTAATGTTGCTGGGTTACATGATACGTATACGACGCGTTTTGGCTTCATGTCGATGATTGTGTTTAGTAGTGCTTCATCACAGCCTTTACGCGGTGGGTCGACGACCATTGTGTCGGCGATTACGCCTTCTTTATACCATTTAGGAATAACTACTTCTGCTTCTCCCACGCCAAATTCAGCGTTTGTCATGTTGTTTAGTGCTGCGTTTCGGTTTGCGTCTTCGATTGCTTCTGGAACAATTTCAACACCGTACACTTTTTTCGCTTTTTGCGCTAGGAATAAGGAGATTGATCCGATTCCGCAATAGGCATCGATTACTGTTTCGTTACCATTTAACTTTGCGTATTCTAACGTTTTATCGTATAGCACTTTCGTTTGTTCTGGGTTTACTTGATAGAATGAACGTGCTGAAATCGCAAATTTAATGTCACCGATAAAGTCATAAATATATTCTGATCCGTACAGTACTGTCGTTTTGTCTCCGAAAATAACGTTTGTACGTTTCGTGTTTACGTTTTGAACGATTGATTTTACTTCTGGGAATTTCGCTGCGATTTCTTCAATGATTGCTTCTTTATTTGGCAGGTCAGCTGTACGTGTAATGAAGACAAGCATAATTTCCCCTGTTACTTGTCCGTAGCGAGCCATTACGTGGCGAAGTGTTCCCTTGTTACGCTCTTCATTGTAAGCCGAGATACCGTTCTTTTCACAAATACGTTTTACTTCTTGAATTAATGTATCGTTTTCTTCCGCCTGAATTAAGCATGATTCCATATTAATGATGTCATGCGTTCCTTGACGATAGAAACCAGCTACAAGTCCACCTTCGCGTTCTCCAATTGGTACTTGTGCTTTATTACGGTATACCCACGGGTTTTTCATGCCAAGTACAGGATGAACAGGAACATCGCTTAATCCGCCGATGCGCTGCATAACGTCACGTACTTGTTTTTCTTTCGCTTTTAATTGTCCTTCGTACGTTAAGTGCTGAAGCTGGCAACCTCCGCACTCGTTGTACACGGGGCATTCTGCATCTTTACGATATGGACTTTCTTGATGAAGCTTCATTAAACGACCAAACGCGAAGTTTTTCTTCACTTTAATAATTTTAATTTGCGCTTCCTCACCTGGTAATCCGTTTTTTACGAAAATAGGATATCCCTTCACTTTCGCAACACCGGCACCATCATGTGTTAAATCTTCAAACACTACATCTATAAACTCGTTTTTTTCAACTGGTGGCGTCATTTTTGTACTCATTTTCCGACCTCTCTTTTTCATAACACTGCGTTACATTTTATCATACTTATATGGTCTATTTCTATTGGAAGAAAAAAAGCTATTGACGATAGTTCTCTACTAATGTTACGCTACTACTAATTTAATACGGACGATGTTACCTCATATATAGTCGATAATATGGATCGAGAGTTTCTACCCGGCAACCTTAAATTGCTGGACTATGGGGAAAACTAATGAATATTAGCCTATGTATAAAAAAGACTCCTATTGATTAGCTTTCTCTTATAGATGAAAGTGAATCAATAGGAGTCTTTTTTTTATTTTTCAAAAAGGTCAGACATCTTACGTATGACATGAAACTTCCATTACTTTATTTTTAGTAATATAACGAGCGTTTTATGTAAAAACTTTATACGAACTTCTGAAAGGGGCAACTACATGCAATATGTAATGAGCATTATCGGTATTCTTGTCGTTTTAGGTTTATGCTTTGCTTTGTCAAACAATAGAAGTAAAATCAACTTCCGTGCAATTGCTATTATGATTAGTTTCCAAATTTTAATCGGTTGGTTTATGTTTGGCACAAAGATCGGACAGCAAATTATCATCTTCATTAGTAAAGTTTTCAACAAACTAATTAAACTTGGTACGACAGGTGTCGATTTTCTCTTTAATGGAATTCAAAGAGATTTTGTCTTTTTCTTAAATGTATTATTAATTATCGTATTTTTCTCAGCACTACTTTCTATCTTTAGTTATTTAGGTGTTTTACCATTCATCGTTCGTATTGTCGGCGGTGCACTTTCAAAAATTACTGGTTTACCACGCGTTGAATCATTCCACGCAGTAAATTCTGTATTCTTCGGTTCAAGTGAAGCGTTAATCGTTATTAAAAATGATTTACAACATTTTAATAAAAACCGTATGTTTATCATTTGTTGTTCTGCAATGAGCTCAGTTTCTGCCTCTGTAACAGCATCATACGTTATGATGTTAGATGCGAAATATGTATTAGCGGCTCTTCCGCTAAACTTATTCTCAAGCTTAATCGTTTGTTCATTATTAACACCAGTTGATACGAAAAAAGAAGACGAAGTGGTTCAAAAATTTGATAGAAACCTATTCGGAGATAGCCTTATCGGCGCTATGATTAACGGTGCGCTTGATGGTTTAAAAGTAGCTGGTATCGTTGCTGCGTTAATGATTGCCTTCATTGGTGTTATGGAAGTTGTAAACTACGTAATTAGCGCTGCTTCAGGTGCAATGGGATATGCTGTTACTTTACAACAAATCTTCGGTTATATACTTTCTCCATTCGCATTCTTAATGGGTATTCCAACTCAAGATATTATCCCAGCTGGTGGTATTATGGGTACGAAGATTGTCTTAAATGAATTCGTAGCAATCCTTGATTTAAAAGGCGCTGCTGCAACATTATCTCCACGTACAGTTGGAATCGTTACAGTATTCTTAATTAGCTTCGCAAGTATTAGCCAAATTGGTGCGATTGTTGGTACAATCCGTGCCCTTTCTGAAAAACAAGGAAGCATCGTATCTAAATTTGGTTGGAAAATGCTATTTGCATCAACACTTGCTTCTATTTTATCTGCAACAATCGCTGGATTGTTTATTTAATAAAAAATCACCTTCGCTTAGACAGCAAGGTGATTTTTTTATTATCATCATTTAAGAAACTGAAGAAAACTCTAATACCTCTTCCTTATTAAGGATTTCTCCCTTATATTCACCTTTCACCGAAATATCAATAATTGATTTATTTCCTGTTTCCATTTTCCCTAAAGAAAACATATATATTAAGTCATCTTTTTTTAACATCCATTGTTTTCCGTGCCAAGGACCAGTTAACTTCTGTTCTGGCGATGCCAGTATTTCTCCAAAATATTCACATTCGCCTAGAGATGTTTTTACTGTATTCTTCTCCGTATCAATAACTATATATTTAAGAAGTTTTATACTTTCACTTGAAAAAATCTCTACTTCATGGTCACTTTTTTTCTTGAATTTCAGCTTTCCATCCTTTGTATTAACCAATTTACTTTGATCAATTGCATTTAGTACAAACTCATACTCTTCTTTTGTAACACCGAAATTAGGATGATATGGAAAACTTTTTTTCTCTGCATGCTCTTCTACGTATTTTAAATACCATTCCATATTATTCACTAGATGCTCTCTCATTCTTTGACCAATATTCCCTACCTTTTTAAGAGCATCTGGATCCATCTCTAATGTCATAATATCCGCCGTCACTTCCGCATTCATAAGATGCTGTGGAATATACTCTTCCACACTATTCGCTTTACTCGTTTCACTTTGACAACCGACTATGAATAGCGATATGAGCAGGATATATACTAATTTTTTATACTTCATCTCTGTTCTCCACTCCGTACATCATTCTTACTTAAATTTATAGCGTTTCTTATTATAGTTTAAAATCCTGATGTTTTAATAAAAACTATCCATATATGCAAAATTACATATTAACAAGCCTTTCTCTCACTTTAAAATTAGCTTAAATTAATTACCAAAATATACAAATCAGAAACTTATAATGTTATAATTTGTAAAAAACATTGGAGGATATTATGAAAGCCCACGCCCTTTTCGACTTCTTACACTTACTAGTTTTAAGCATGAAAAGCTATTATGTGTGGGGAATGCCAATCTATGTATTCATCATCCCTCTTATTTTTGTAGTAGGTTATATCATTATCAAATCAAATAAGAAACGAAAGAATACCTCTATTCAAAGTCACTAACCTATCCCATATCTAAAAATGATATGATGAACAAGGGTATATCCCCACCTCTCTTACAGAGGTGGGGATTTTAATGTAAGTATGCAACATAATACACAATAGAAGGTGATTTTATGAGAAAATACGCAGCAATTGCTTTATGTACGTCTGCCATTCTAGCAGGCTGTAACACAAATAATGCTAGCCCAGAATCTGCAAAAGAGAAAAAGGTACAAGAAGTAAAAAAACAAGAAGCGACTGTACAAACACAAGGTAAAATTTCTTATAATCCAATTACGCACGAATCTACAAACGCAAATATTCATATTACAGACATAAAGGATTCTTTAACCGAAGTACAATATAAAATTTGGCGCACTGCTGATGGAAAGGAAAGTGCTAAATCTTTTTCTTCTAAAGAGAAAGATCAACAATTTACACTGCCCTTTGATATAAAAGAATTTGAAGGGAAACGCGGTGAATATCAAATTGAAGCTACAGGAACAACAGAGGGTGGAAAAGCTATTCCACTTACAAAATCTACTATTACTTTCGAGCAAAAAGTTCCTGTTCTTATGTACCACGCAATTGATGATTATCATGGACAAGGTATTAAAGATTTATTCGTATCGCCCGCTAACTTTGAAGCACAAATGAAGTATTTAAAAGACAATGGTTATACATTATTAACATTTGAACGCTGGGGCGATATAAATAAAGTAAACAAGCCGATTTTCGTTACATTTGATGACGGTATGAAAAATAATATGAATGCATTTCACATTTTACAAATGCTAAAAGATGATACTTTTAAACCAGCGGCAACGGAATATATGATTGTTGATAACGTTGATGTAGAAGGCGCCCTTTCTACATCTGAAATAAAAGAAATGGTTGATTCAGGTATTTTTTCTGTACAATCTCATACAGCAACACATGCAGACTTGCCGAAAATTACAAACTATGAAGAAGAGTTAAAAGGATCAAAAGAAAAGCTAGAAAAAATAACAGGTAAGCCTGTTATCGCAATTGCTTATCCATTCGGTCATGTAGACGATAACGTTGTCGCAGAAACGAAGAAATACTATCAATTTGCAACAACAACGAAGCCTGGACAATTCATTACGAAGGGTGAACCTGATGAGTTGTTAAAAATGAAGCGTGTTCGCATACACCATACAACTACTGTGGAGCAATTCGCCTCTTCCATTAAATAAATGTGAGAGCTCAATACATTTTGAGCTCTCTTTTTACGTTATATTTATATATATTTTTAGAATTTTCTTGTATTATATATAGTAAGAAATCTTTCAAACTAAAGGAGATTATACATATGTCATTTGAACAAACGTTAGAGAAGTATGCTGCCCTTGCAGTCAATGTTGGTATTAATATTCAGCCCGGACAAACTTTATCAATTAGTGCACCTCTTGAGGCTGTACAGTTTGTACGCCTCGTTACAGAAAAAGCATATCAATCTGGTGCAAAACACGTATATGTTGATTGGAATGATGAGACGTTAACACGCTTAAAATTCGATCTAGCTCCTGAAGAAGCTTTCTCTGAATTCCCTTCTTGGAAAGCACATGCTCGTGAAGAATTAGCAAAAGAAGGCGCTGCATTTATGTCCATCTATGCAGAGAATCCTGATCTATTAAAAGGTGTAGAACCAAAGAAAATTGCAACAGCTCATAAAGTAGCTGGAGAAGCGATGAAAGTATACCGTGATTATGTACAAGCAGATAAAGTAAGCTGGTGCGTAATTTCTGTTCCTACGAAAGAATGGGCTGCAAAAGTATTCCCTGACGTAGCGCCAGAAGAACAAGAAACAAAACTATGGGATGCTATCTTCAAAGCTACTCGTGCTGATTTAGAAAATCCTGTGGAAGCATGGAAAGAACATGATGAAACACTACATACAAAAGTAGATTACTTAAACGAAAAACATTATAAAGCTCTTCACTATACAGGCCCTGGAACAGACTTAACAATCGAACTTCCAGAGAAGCATGTATGGGCTGGTGCTGGTAGCTTAAATGAAAAGAACGTAGCATTTATGGCTAACATTCCAACTGAAGAGGTATTTACAATGCCTCTTAAAACAGGCGTGAACGGCCAAGTATCTAGCACAAAACCGTTAGCATTTGCAGGTAACATTATCGATAACTTTACGTTAACATTTGAAAACGGACGTATCGTAGACTATAAAGCTGAATCTGGTGAGGAAGCTTTAAAACATTTAGTGGAAACAGATGAAGGTTCTCACTTCTTAGGCGAAGTAGCTTTAGTACCTCATGATTCACCAATTTCAAACACAAATATTTTATTCTACAATACGCTATTTGACGAAAATGCATCTTGCCACCTTGCAATCGGAAATGCTTATGCATTTAACTTAGTTGGCGGAAAAACAATGTCTAAAGAAGAACTTGCTGAAAATGGCGCAAACGCTAGTATTACACACGAAGACTTCATGATTGGATCAGCTGAGCTTGATATCGACGGTATTACAGCTGATGGAAGACATGAACCGATCTTCCGTAAAGGTAACTGGGCGTTTTAATAAAAATAAAAGGCTATCTTCCACGCCGGAAGATAGCCTTTTATGATGCCGATGACACTTTCAGTCCAATTACTCCTAAAACAATAAAGAGAATACAAAATGCTTGGAATAAATTAATATGCTCTTTAAAAAAGTACACACTAATGATTGTAATAAGTAGCGTTCCCACACCAGACCAAATTGCATAAGCAATGCTTAAATGAATCTTTTTAACAACGATAGCAAACACGCTGAAACAAATTCCATAGAATACGAAAATAAGTACACTTGGAACAAGCTTTGTTAAACCGTTCGATAACTTCATCGCAATCGTTCCAGCTACTTCAAAAATAATTGTTACGAGTAATAATAGCCAATATACCATACTAGAATCTCCTTCTCTGTTACCTTATAGAGATTCTAGTATACTACTTATAGTCCTAACGAAATATATTTAATTTCTAAATATTCCTCGATACCGAAATGGCCTCCTTCACGGCCGATACCACTTTCTTTAAAGCCTCCAAATGGTGCTTGTGCAACTGATGGAAGGCCATCGTTTAAGCCGATAATTCCGTACTCTAACGCTTCACTAATTTGGAATGCTTGGCTAATATCTTTTGTGAAAATATAAGCAGCCAAGCCATATGGTGTATTATTTGCTCGTTCGATTACTTCTTCAACTGTTTTAAATTTCGCAACTGGTGCAACCGGTCCAAATGTTTCTTCATTCATACAAAGCATCGTGTCATTTGCCAATCCAATTACTGTTGGCTGAATGAAATAACCATCTAACTCTGCAAATTTATGGCCACCGTATAAAACTTCTCCGCCCTTTTGAATTGCATCTTCAATATGTTCTTGTACTTTCGAAACTGCATTCGCATCAATAAGTGGACCTACAGTTGTTCCTTCGCCGAATCCATCTCCGACTTTAAGCTGCTCTACAGCTGTTGTGAACTTCCCTGCAAATTCTTCATACACTTCTTCTTGAACAAAGATGCGGTTTGTACATATACACGTTTGTCCTGCGTTACGGAATTTCGAACCAATTACCGCTTCTACCGCCTTATCTAAATCAGCATCATTCATAACAATAAATGGAGCGTGACCACCTAATTCAAGCGAAACCTTTTTCATCGTTTGCGCAGCGCTAGCCATTAATTCTTTTCCAATTTCAGTTGATCCTGTAAAGGAAACTTTTCGAACGCGCTCATCTTCCATCCACGTATCAGCAATTGCTTTTGCACTACCTGTTACAATATTTATTACACCTTTTGGAATATCTGCTTCATGTGCTAATTCAACTAACTTCAATGCAGTTAATGGCGTTTGACTCGCTGGTTTCACAACTGCCGTACAGCCTGCTGCAAGTGCTGGAGCTACCTTTCTCGTAATCATAGCAGCCGGGAAATTCCAAGGCGTAATAGCTGCCATAACCCCAACTGGTTGCTTCATAACTAAAATACGCTTATTCGGATGAGAAGCAGGAATCATTTCACCGTATATTCGCTTTCCTTCTTCTGCGTACCATTCAACAAAACTATTTGCATAATTTACTTCACCAAGTGCTTCTGCAAACGGCTTCCCTTGCTCTCTCGTCATGATTGCTGCAATTTCTTCTTTATTTTCATCAATGAGCGTGAACCATTTTTTTAACTTTACTGCGCGATCCGCTGCCGTTAATTTTGACCATAATTTAAAAGCCTCATGTGCAGCATCAACTGCTTGCTTTGCCTCTGTAATCCCGCCCTTTGGTACAGTTGCAAATACTTCCTTTGTCGCTGGATTATTCACTTCGATTTGTTCTTGCAGTGTAATCCACTCACCATTTATATACATCGCTTTTTTCTCTAAGTTTACGAACGTCGCTTTTTTATCCAATGTTTTCTTCCTCCTCTATGAACTTCTTAATCTTCCTAGTAGCAGCAGATTGACTTATTTGTAAAAACTCAGCCACTTTATAACTTGATCCATACGTTTTATACGCTTTAAGAATAATATTTCTCTCTACCTCTTCCAGCATTCTATAAAGACTTTGTCCGGATTGTTCAACTGTGGCCTCTTGCATAGATAGTGGCAAATCTTCTACCATTACAAAATCATCTGCAGTGATAACAATTCGTTCAATTACATTTTCAATCTCTCTATTATTTCCTTCCCAAGGGTACCCTACAAACATTTGTAACGTACTAGGTGCTAACTTCACATCACGTCCGTACTTTTTATTAAAATGCTGTAAATAATGATAGATGAGCGGCAAAATGTCTTCTATTCTCTCCCGAAGTGGCGGAATTGAAATTGGAATGACATTCAGACGATAGTATAAATCTTTCCGGAATGTTCCTTGTTTCACCATCGTACTTAAATCTCTATTTGTTGCCGCTACAATTCTAACGTCCACCTTTTTTAATTCTCTTCCGCCTATAGGACGAAACGTTTTTTCTTGCAATACTTGCAAAAGCTTCGCTTGAATTTCAAGCGGCATTTCACCAATTTCATCTAAGAAAAGGGTTCCTTTATGCGCTGATTCTAATAGCCCCTTTTTCCCTTCACGATTTGCACCTGTAAAAGACCCACCTGAATATCCAAAAAGCTCAGATTCGATTAAATTCGTCGGCAATGCCGCACAATTAATTTCATAGAAACTTTCATTCTTCCGGTGACTCACTTCATGCAAATGGCGTACTAATCGGCTTTTCCCCACTCCAGTCTCACCTAATACGAGAACAGTACTATCTACTACAGATACTTTTTTTATTGTTTCGATTATTTTTTGCATAGTGATACTTTTAAAAATAAGTCCTTCGTGTTCATATGTTTCTCTTAATTCTTTTTTATATGTTTTTAACTGATTATCCATTTCCTCTACCTTTTGACGTAATTGATAGAGTTCTGTAAGATCACGAGAATAACTAATCACTCTTCTTAAATTTCCCTCATCATCAAAAACAGGCCTTGTACGAACATGCAAATACTCTCCTGATTTCGTTGTTTGAACAAGTTCAACTGGCCTTTTCTTTTCAATTACTTCTAACGTTGCAGACGGATAAAAAATCCCTTCTTTTTGTAGTTCTTTTACATGCTTTCCTACCAATTCCTTAGCAGAGAGCTGGTAATGTCTTTCACACATGCTATTTACACGTACAACGATTCCTTTATCATCCGTAACAAAAATTTCGTCAAATGCATATTCAAATACATCTTGTAAATCCATCAACACTCGTTCCTTTTCTGCAACCATCCTAGCCACCCCTTACTTTAAATCCATCGATTCACTTCACTACCTTTATTATAAAGTGAATTTTCTGCATTTTATATAGAGTAAGCTAGAATGTTTTCAATTTGTTATTTATACAAATCTATTTATATTTTTCAACACATAATTCGCTGCCTTGAAAAATACAGAATGCCATCGCAACCACACCCTCACTTTGTTTTAGCTTGGCATGGAGCAGGAAAAGGGGCTGATCGATTCTATATATGACCAGATGCTCTCTTCCGCCTAAAAAGAAAAGCTTTATGCCCTTTTTTAAGTTATCCCAATTCTTTAAACACGAGCGATATTTGCTTGCTCATAACAAGCTTGCAATGATTCTTCAATTATTGTTAAACCTTCCTCAAGTTGCTCATCTGTAATCACTAATGGCATTAAAACACGAATAACATTTCCATATGTTCCTGCTGATAGTAGAAGTAATCCATGCTTATTTGCTTCTGCACATAAATTAGACGCTAGTGTTTTATCAGGCGCTTTCGTCTTGCGATCTTGAACGAGCTCGAATGCACACATTGCCCCTAAGCCACGCACATCACCGATGCAATTATATTTGTTTTTCATCTCTTGGAATCGGTTCATTACGACTTTCCCTACTTCTATCGCTCTATCATTTAATTTCTCTTTTTCTATTACATCAAGCACAGCTAATGCAGCCGCACATCCTAGTGGGCTTCCTGCATATGTTCCGCCCAGTTCTCCCGGTGCAGACTCATTCATAATTTCTTTACGCCCAATCACGCCGCTTATCGGTACACCAGCACCTAATGATTTAGATACCGTAATTAAGTCTGGAACGACCTCATAATGATCAATTGCAAAGTATTTTCCGGTACGACTAAAGCCTGTTTGAATTTCATCAGCTACAAATAAAATACCGTGCTCTGAACAAATGCTGCGTACTTCTTGAACGAATTTCTTACTTGGAACGATAAATCCGCCTTCCCCTTGAACAGGTTCCATTACAACAGCTGCAATTGTTTCTGGTGCTACTTCTGATATGAAGAAGTTCTTAAACTCTTCAATGATAAAGTCATCATACTGCTCTTCTGTTAACCCTTCTGGGCGACGGTATTCATATGGGAATGGCGCTTTATATACTTCTGGAGCAAATGGGCCAAATCCAAATTTATATGGTTTTACTTTACTTGTCATCGTCATTGTCATTAATGTACGCCCATGAAATCCTTTAGAAAATGCGATAATTCCAGGTCTCTTCGTATATTTACGAGCAATCTTCACTGCATTTTCAACCGCTTCTGCCCCACTATTTAAAAACAGCACTTGTTTATCGAAATTACCTGGTGCTAATGCGGCAAGCTTTTCCGCTAATTCAATATACGGCTCATACATCATCACATTAAATCCAGTATGAATATATTGATCTACTTGTTTATGAAGCGCTTCTTTAACAGCTGGATGACAGTGTCCTACATTAATTGTCCCAATTGCTCCTGCGAAATCAATGTAATGATTTCCATCCACATCTGTTACGAGTGCACCATTTGCAGACTGTACAAATGTTGGAATACCATTACTTACTCCTTTTGGTACTATATTTTGGCGGCGTTCTAATAAAGACGCTGCTTTCGGTCCTGGAATTTGTTCATTTACCTTAGCAAATTTTTTTGTGTTCATTGTGTACCCCATCCTTTTCTATACAATGTTTTCTCTTTATATTGCAAGATGTATGCCAACTTCCTCTTTCTAGTATTCATCCCATTCTCTTACTATCTTGGCATAAAAAAATAAGTCTATAAGGACTCATATAGAGTCCTTATAGACTTATCCATTTATACATTAGACTTTCCTTCTTCCCAAATAAACTCACCTGAATGAGAAATTAAATCTTCAACAGATTGTAATACTAAATCTGCAAGTGGTTCTAACGTTTGACGATCACCCGTACCAGATAGTACGCCAATCGCATAACAGTCGCCACCATTTTTCGCTAAATGTAAATCCGTCGGTGTATCCCCGACGACTGCTACTTCACATGTCTCTAAATTAAATCTCTCACAAAACGATTCTACAATTTTTTTATCTGGCTTCTGTGCTGGAAATGTATCTGAAGCTATAACACAATCAAAAAAAGCTTCCAATTGATATTGCTTTAAAAATAATTCTGTCGGCGCGAAATCATCAGCTGTAACGACACCTAGAATAAACCCTCTATCCTTTAACGCTTGTAAAACTTTCGGTAAATCTGCCGTCATTCTCATATGTGAACGATGCTCGTACATAAGAGCAAACAACTTTTCACTCACCCATTGATGCATCTCTTCTTCTCTAGATGATGCAACATACTTACAAAGCCCCTTGGCCACATCAAGACTTGTTCCAGCAGCGAGCGCACTACGCGGATGAACAAATGCTCCATCTACGCCAATCTCTTTTAATAAAGCCTGCTGCATTGACTGTGGGAGTTGATATAATTTTATACATTCAGCGACAAGCTCTTCAGCTACTTTTATCCAAATTGAATGAAAATCCATTAATGTCCCATCTTTATCAAATAGTATTGCTTTTACCTTCTCCATAGCATCCTACCTCTCATTTCTTATCTCTTCCAGTGTATCAATAAAATATGGATATAAAATAAACGGATTGTAAAAATACCATAAAAATCAAACTAACTTACAATTTACAATTCATCTGCACATAGAGAAACTTTAATCAGTGGGGGAATCTTATTGCTCGCAAATAGTGAGGTGAAAGCAAAAAAAAGGATGCCTTTACAGGGCATCCTCTTGATGTTCAGGAACAAATAGTTCCAGACAATGATATATATTTTCAAATTCCATTGGTGCATCTCCGCCATATTCACCATCTAAGTTGATCATTAATTTATCAGGTGAATGCACTTTAATACGATTCGCTTGTGTATATAGTACTTTCGGATTGTTAATATGTTCCCCACGCTGCGCTTGTGTTGCTGCTTTAATTAAATCAGCGATAGAACCTTTTTTCAGTACTAATAAATCAAATAATCCATCGTTAATAGATGCATATGGTGCTACTTTTTCGAATCCACCAACTGAACGAGTATTCGTAATTAAAAACATCGTAATTTCTTCTTGTAGCAGTTTCCCATCATACTCAATTTCAACATATGTTGGATGTAATGATGGTAACATTTCGATTCCTTTTAAATAGTAAGCAAGTTGGCCTAATACCGTTTTTAGCTTGCTTGGTACTTCATATGTTAATTCTGTAATACGGCCGCCACCAGCGATATTAATGAAATATGTATCATTCGCTCTACCAAGATCTAACGGTACCGTTGTTCCTTCACAAATAATATCCGCAGCCTCTTCAATAACACGAGGTACACCGATCGCACGCGCAAAATCATTTGTCGTTCCAACTGGAATAATTCCAAACTTTGGACGATGCTCATGTCCTACTAAACCGTTCACTACTTCATTTAATGTACCATCACCACCAGCTGCGATAACAACATCAAACTTACGATCCGCAGCTTGCCTCGCTGCCACAGTCGCATCTCCAGGACCAGTTGTCGCATGACAAGACGCTTCATATCCAGCTTGTTCTAATTTTTGTAATACTTCTGGTAAGCTCTTCTTAAATAGCTCGCGCCCAGAAGTAGGATTATAAATAATTCTTGCTCGCTTCATCATTTATTAGCACAGGAAATTCCTTATTCATTGAAAAACGAATACACCGAACCCTTATTCAGTATCCCTATGCTTACCTCCTCTCATCTTCCTATCCTTCTTTAATTCCGCTCAAACAGGCAGTAAGAACCCGATTCGTGTAGCCCATCAAAAGTAACTATTCACTCCTGATAGTTTTGCTTTATTTAACCAAGAAATTTATCCCGCTATTTGCGGGCAGTAAAACTCCCACCTCAAAATTCGGCTGGGGCAAAGAAGTTATGTGGGAGTCGGGCTGCCCGTAAATGCCCGATGTTTCACTTTATGTCTATCCATTCTCTCACATCAATTTACATATAATGAATAATAATTATCTATTATTTCATGAGATGAAAAAACTCTCTATGTCTAGATTTATCATTATTCCCACCTTTTTGCAACTATCATACCATAGTTGCTATACAAACATTTTTTCACTTTTGACAGTTAATCAAACGTTTGTTTAAATTATTTTTCACCATTTAAACAAACGTTTGATTAACTCAGAAAAAACACCCAAATACGGGTGTTTTTTCTGTTTAATCTTTAAGAATCTATACTATTTTAGCGTTCAAAAATAAGAATTCTTCTCTTTTTTTAGCGCTTATTAATCTCTTCAAGTAAGATTTTATTAACAAGCGGTGGATTTGCTTGTCCTTTTGTAGCTTTCATAATTTGACCAACTAAGAAGCCAATTGCACGGTCTTTACCGTTTTTAAAGTCTTCAATAGATTGCTCATTATTATCAAGAATTTCTGTTACAACCTTACGAAGTGTTCCTTCGTCAGAAATTTGAACCAGACCTTTCGCTTTAACGATTTCGTCTGGGTCTCCACCTTTTTCAATTAATTCATTAAATACTTTCTTCGCGATTTTAGAAGAAATTGTACCTTTTTCAATTAATTGAACCATTTTAGCTAAACCAGCTGGCGTTAATGCAACGTCTTTTAATTCTTTTTGTTGTTTGTTTAAGTATGCAAGTACTTCACCCATTAACCAGTTTGATGTTAATTTCGCATCAGCACCGTCTGCAACTGTTGCTTCAAAGAAATCAGACATCTCTTTCGTTAATGTCAATACATGCGCATCATAAGCTGGTAAGCCAACTTCTTCAACATAGCGAGCTTTACGTGCATCTGGAAGTTCTGGAATAGAAGCACGAATTTCTTCTTTCCACTCATCGTCGATGTAAAGTTCAACTAAGTCTGGCTCTGGGAAGTAACGGTAATCGTCAGATCCTTCTTTTATACGCATTAAGATCGTTTTCTTCGTTGCTTCATCATAACGACGTGTTTCTTGTTGGATGATACCACCAGATAATAATTCTTTTTCTTGGCGCACTTGCTCATGCTCAAGACCTTTTTGCACGTAAGTGAAAGAGTTTAAGTTTTTCAGTTCTGCTTTTGTACCGAACTTCTCTTGTCCAACTGGACGAAGTGAAATATTCGCATCACAACGAAGAGAACCTTCTTCCATCTTACAATCAGATACACCTGTATATTGAATGATTGATTTTAACTTCTCTAAGTACGCATATGCTTCTTCTGGAGTACGCATATCTGGCTCAGATACGATCTCGATTAAAGGCATACCTTGACGGTTGTAGTCTACTAATGAACCGTCAGCTGCATGCGTTGATTTACCAGCATCTTCTTCTAAATGAAGACGTGTAATACCGATACGTTTCTTTTTACCGTCTACTTCGATTTCAATCCAACCATTTTCACCAATTGGCTTATCAAATTGAGAGATTTGGTAAGCTTTCGGATTATCTGGGTAGAAATAGTTTTTACGGTCGAACTTCGTTTCCGTTGCGATTTCACAGTTTAATGCCATTGCGGCTTTCATTGCAAAGTTAACTGCTTCCTTATTTAAAGTAGGAAGTACCCCTGGGTATCCTAAGTCAATTACACTTGTTTGTGTATTTGGCTCCGCTCCGAATTCTGTTGGACTCGCAGAGAAAATTTTCGAATTTGTTTTTAACTCAACGTGAACCTCTAACCCAATAATTGTTTCTAAATTCATCTATGCTCGCCTCCTTACAGACTTGCTTTTTTTGTATGATAGTCTGTTGCTTGCTCAAACGCATGTGCAACGCGGTAAATCGTCGTTTCATCGAAGTGTTTACCAATGATTTGTAGACCAAGTGGCATGTTGTTAGCACCGAATCCACATGGAACAGAAATCGCTGGAACACCCGCTAAGTTTACTGGAATTGTTAAAATGTCATTTGCATACATTGTCATTGGATCGTCCACTTTTTCGCCTACTTTAAATGCTGGAGTTGGCGTTGTTGGTCCAATAATAACATCGTAGTTAGCAAATACATTTTCAAAGTCATTTTTAATTAATGTACGTACTTGTTGTGCTTTTTTGTAATATGCATCATAGTAACCAGAGCTAAGAGCAAATGTACCAAGCATAATACGACGTTTTACTTCATCACCGAAACCTTCGCTACGTGTGTTTTTGTAAAGATCTAATAAGTTATTTACATTATCAGAACGAACACCGTAACGTACGCCATCAAAGCGTGAAAGGTTCGCAGATGCTTCAGAAGAAGATAATAAGTAATACGTTGCTAGAGCGTATTTAGAGTGTGGAAGAGATACTTCCTCCCAAGTTGCGCCCATACCTTCTAACACTTTTAAAGCAGCTAGCACTGACTCACGAGCTTCTTCGCCAACACCTTCGCCTAAGTATTCTTTCGGTACAGCAATACGTAAACCTTTAACATCGCCTGTTAAACCAGCTAAGTAGTTTCCTACTTCAACGTTTGCAGAAGTTGCATCCATACGGTCAATACCTGAAATAGCTTGTAATAAGTATGCATTGTCTTCTACTGTACGTGTAATCGGTCCGATTTGGTCAAGTGAAGATGCGAATGCTACTAATCCGTAACGAGATACGCGTCCGTAAGTTGGTTTTAAACCTACAACGCCGCAATATGCAGCTGGCTGACGGATAGAACCACCCGTATCAGAACCTAGAGAGAATAATACTTCTCCTGCTGCTACTGCTGCTGCAGAACCACCACTAGATCCGCCTGGAACGTAATCTAAGTTCCATGGATTTTTTGTAGCGTAGAAGCCTGAGTTTTCATTTGAAGAACCCATTGCGAACTCGTCCATATTTAATTTACCAATTGTAACTGTGTCAGCAGCTTTTAGCTTTTGTACAACTGTCGCATCGTAAATTGGATCGAAGTTTGCTAATATTTTGCTCGCACAAGTTGTACGAAGACCGTTAGTTACAATGTTATCTTTTACACCAATTGGCATACCGAATAATAAACCATTATCCTCAGCACCAATCTTTGCATCTAATTCTTTCGCTTTCGCGCGTGCATTTTCTTCATCTAATGTAAGAAAAGCTTTTACGTTATCTTCAACATCCGAAATACGTTTGTAAGATTCTTCTACTAAATCCGTAACGGAAATTTCTTTGTTGTTTAACTTCTTATGTAACTCTGATACAGAATGATCAAATAATGACATCGAAATTCCCTCCTCTATTCTAATACTGCTGGAACACGGATTTGATTATCTTTGTGATCCGGTGCATTTTTTAATACTTCTTCTACTGGTAAACCTTTTTCTGGCACATCTTCACGCATAACATTTTTCATAGTTAATACATGAGTTGTTGGTTTTACATCAGTTGTATCTAATTCATTTAACTGTTCTGCAAATGTAACAATTGCATCTAGTTGTTTTTGAAATTTTTCTGCTTCTTGATCAGTAATTGCAAGACGTGCTAAATGTGCTACGTGCTTTACATTCTCAACGGAAATTCTTGACACGGCTAGGCCACCTCCATAATATATCGTTCAATCTACAATACTATTGATGATACCAAATTTTCAGTACTTCAAGCAAGTCAACACACGGCACTTACGGTATTTTTACATAAAAAAAGAAAGGCAAGTGCCTTTCTTTACAATTTACTCTTTATCTAACGATTTATTTTTCGGAAATCTTTCATTATCTTCCTCATTATCACGAATTGTTTTTTGTAATACAAAACAAGACATCGTTAAAAATAATGTTCCAATTAAATAGTACCCTTTTACACTAAGCGTTTCATCTAACGTGTAAATCCCAATTAGCATTCCTGAAAGCGCACAAACAAATGAAGTCCATGCTAAAAACGTGAACGCTTGCGTATTTCGTCTTCTCATCGTTCTCCCCCTCGTTAGCTGTACACCTATTATAGATAAATATATTTATCACAATGGGTTTTTATGTAAAATCACTTTTCTATTTATTAATCTATCACAAAAAATTTCTATTTTGAAGGTATTTTTCTTTCTAATCTGAAAAAACAGTTAAAAACATTGACATTTATTTCAATTCCACATAAAATAAAAAACAAATATTACGAACCTCGAAATATACGGGAGTGGAAATAATTGTTGCAATATGAACATTTTTTAGACTTACTGCTAGATAACGCCAAGAAACTTTTCTATCCTGAAGAATGGGTAAGCCTTGATTTAACACTTTCCAAGACAGAAGTATTTTGTTTACTTTGGATGGAGCGAAATACGGATATTACAATGACAAAAATCGCTGATCTTCTTGATATACCGATGAGTACAACAACGGGCGTTGTAAATCGCCTTGTAAAAAAGGGATATATTGAACGCTACCGGAATGAAAGCGATCGACGCATTGTATTAATTCGTTTAACAGAAAACGGCGTAATGCTCGTTCAAGAAGTAAAACAAAATGCGGCCCATTACTTTAGCCTAGTGACAGATGCATTGTCAGAAGAAGAAAAAGCATTCTTACTACAAATATTCCAAAAGATCATGAATCACATTGCTACGTCACAGCAAAAAACAGAAGAAAAGGTTTCTACACCTAAAATGAAAAACATTCCGATTGAATAAGACCCTAGTTGGGTTTTTATTCAATTAAATATTTCGACACTCGTAATATTCGATACTCGAAACAAAGGGGATAGAATAATGAGAATTATTTTGTATACAGGTAAAGGCGGCGTTGGAAAAACTAGCATTTCAGCAGCAACAGCAATCCAAAGTGCAAAACAAGGATTAAAAACATTAGTAATGAGCACAGATCCTGCTCATAGTTTAGGGGATTCATTTGGCATAAAACTATCTTCTGAGCCACTAGAAATTCGCGAAAACTTGTGGGCACAAGAAATTAACACTATTTATGAAATGGAAAAAAGCTGGGGGAAATTGCAGAAATATATTACACTACTCTTCACTTCCAAAGCAGCCGATGATATTACAACAGAAGAATTAACGATGTTCCCTGGTATGGAAGATTTAATTAGCTTACTTCGAGTACTCGATTACTATAAACACAACACTTACGACGTCATCATTATTGATTGCGCACCGACTGGAGAAACTTTAGCAATGCTTAGCTTTCCAGACATGCTCGGCTGGTGGATGGAAAAACTCTTTCCTATTAAAAGGAAGATTTTAAAAGTTGTTCGTCCTGTAGCTCAACCAATTCTTGGTGTCCCCCTTCCAACTGATGATATTATGGACGAATTAACGAATACGCTTGAACAACTTGGAGAAATGAGAGATATTTTATCAAACCGAGAAGTAACGAGTATTCGCGTTGTTGTAAATCCTGAAAAAATGGTCATTAAAGAAGCTCAGCGTAGTTTTACTTATTTAAACTTATACGATTATAACGTAGATGCCATTATGATTAACCGCGTCATCCCTAACACTGTTACCGACCCTTACTTTCAGGCATGGAAAGATACACAAAAGAAATATAAGGCGTTAATTAAAGATAGTTTTCAGCCACTTCCTATTTACGAAGCTCCCATGTTTGAACAAGAAGTTGTTGGTTTACCTATGTTAGAGCGTGTAGGAAATGCTTTATTCAAATCAGACCCTTCTCCTACTGAAGTGAAATTTAATGGCCGCACACAATATGTAAAAAAAGATGGCGATGAGTATATTTTCGTTCTGTCTATTCCCTTCTCAAACAAAAGTGAACTTTCATTAAATCAAAAAGGTGATGAACTTATTATTCGAGCCGGCTCTATGAAGCGAAATATCACCTTACCAAAAACATTAACACACCTTTCTATTCAAGGAGCTAAGTTTGAAGCTGATGTACTAAACATTCGGTTTGGAGGTGTAGTACATGCATGATGAATTACTAAGAAAGGTAATTCGTACAAAAATAAAAATCGGTATGCGTATATTAGAAGAGCTACCGAATCCGATTCAGCAATCAGCTAAGCACGCACTAAATATTTTGCAAGAGGAGCTCTCCTCTTATGCTGAAGAACAACCGCAACCTGAGAGTAATTTAAAAAGCATCATAATTGAATAACTATACCCTTGTAGAAAGCCTTTTCTTATAGGCTTTCTATCCCTTTATTGGAGCTGATATAAGTTGATAAACACATCTTCAACAAGACATTTCACCACTAATATAATCTGGCTAATCCCCCTTCTATTCTTTTTTCATAACCTTGAAGAAGCTTTCCAAATGCCACAATATATCGCTAATCGATTTTCGATCCATTTTATAACTAACAAACAATTTTTCATTGCAATTTCCATATTAACAACCTTCGTCTTACTCATAGTCATTCTATATCAATTAAGCATCATATCTTCTATTTATTTGATCATTTTTATACAGGGCTGTATCTTCTTTAACGCCGTTCAACATATTATCTTGTATTTCATTTATCGTTCTTATAATCCAGGAGTAATCTCAGCATCTATCATTATCCTATTTTCTCTTTTCTTATTTTCATCAAAGAAACTATTAATCCCTAAAAAGAAATTAGCAAGTACACTCATTTTTAGTTTAATCTCTTACCCAATCATAATTTGGATTTCCTTATTATTAGCCAGCTGCTTTAATTAAAAAAAGACCAGGAAAACTCCTGGTCCATCACTCTACTTAACAAACATTGGATTCTATGTTATACAAAATTAGAAGGTACAGAATTAGGGTTTTGTTTGTTAAGTAGATTATATGTTGAACGAGCTAACAGCGGAGGGGTTCCTACTGCTAGTCCGTTAAACTCAATATTATTTTGCGATTTTTGCAAGCTCATCAAGTGAAAGATCTACTGAAATTGAACCATCATTCGTTTCTTTCTTAATTGCATCTGTTACTTCTTTTGAATGATACAATTCAATTACTTTTTTCAGCGTTGGATCATCTTTGTCTTTCGTACGAGCTGCGAAAATATTAATATAGGCCTTTGCATTTTCATTCTTTGGATCTTCTAAGAAAATAGGATCCTTCGCTGGATCTAATCCAGCTTGACCAGCAACACCGTTATTAATAACTGAAGCCGCTACATCTTTTAATACACGAGGTGTTTGCTGTGCGATAACCGGTGTGATTTTTAACTTCTTCGGATTTTCAGCGATACCGCTTGGATCCCCAAATAGACCAAAATCTTTCTTAAGCTTTAATAATCCAGCTGCATCAAGAAGTTTTAATGCACGTGCTTGGTTCGTTGGATCATTCGGAATAGCAATTTCCGAACCATCTGGGATTTCATTTGCTTTCTTATATTTTTCAGAGTATAAGCCCATCGGTGCAATTTGCGTTGTACCAACAGCTGTAATATCTAACTTATGCTCCTTTTTAAATTGCTCTAAGAAAGCGATGTGCTGGAATGAGTTTAGTTCAATATCTCCATCAGCTAACGCTTTGTTGGGTGTTGTGTAATCAGAGAACTCAACCAGTTTAATTTTAATCCCTTCTTTTTCAGCTTTTTTCTTTAAAATTTCCCAAACGTCTCCATCTGTTCCAGTTACACCGACGCGAACTACTTTCTCTTTCGCTCCTGCACCTGTGTCTCCACCTGAGCAGCCGCTTAACGCTGTAATTCCTACGATCGCTGATAATGCAAATGCTAAAATTTTCTTCATTTTCTTTTCCCCTCTTCCTTTTTATGATCTGCGTAAAAAAACTTTCGCAAAGTAGTTCCCTAAATTTTGAGCTACCTGTACAAGAATAATAAGTAAAACGACCGTTACAAACATAACTGATGTATCAAAGCGTTGATAACCATATGTCATTGCTAAGTCACCAAGACCGCCACCACCGACAAGCCCAGCAACTGCAGAAAATTCAATTAAACCAACCGTCATAAACGTGACACCTAAGATCAATGGTGCTAAAGCTTCTGGTACGAGGATTTCAAAAACAATTCTAAGTGGTGAAGCGCCCATTGCTTGTGCTGCTTCAATTACCCCTTTCGGAACGGAAACAAGATTTGTTTCAACCATTCTAGCAATACCAATTGATGCAACTAACGTCATTGGGAAGATTGCTGCAGCCGTTCCAATCGTCGTTCCAATAACACTTCTTGTTAGTGGGCTTAAAGCTACTAAAAAGATAATGAATGGAACCGGACGAATTGTATTAATTATGATATTAAGAATAGAAAAGACCCATTTATTTTCTAAAAAATTTCCTTTTCTCGTTACATACAATAGTAAACCTAGAGGTATACCGAGAATTGTAGCGAATATAAGGGTTACAATTACCATTAAGAGGGTATCCCCCGTCGCATCTAATATGCGAGGCCAAAATATACTCCAATCAACTCGCATGAGCTTCTACCTCCTTCAGCTGCACTTGCAGTCTTAGATGTTGTAATGCTTTTTGAATTTCTTTCTGTTCACCTTGTAGCTCTACAAGAAGATTTCCAAATAGCACATTTTGGAGTTCAATAATATTTCCATAAAGAACATTTACATCGACGTTATAGTTTTTCGCAATATATGATAGTACAGGCTGCCCTGTCTCTTCCCCAGTAAAAGTCAGGCGATAAATCTGACCTCCGTTTTGAATTTTCGCTAGAACACTTTCTGGTAAGTGATCATTAATAACAGAGCGTACAAAATTTTGAGTGGTCTTTGTTTTTGGTTGTGTGAAAACGTCAAACAGTTTTCCTTCTTCAATTACTTTTCCTTTTTCCATAACGGCTACACGGTGACAAATCTCTTTCACAACGTGCATTTCATGTGTAATAAGTAGAATCGTTAAATTGTACTCTCTATTTACCTTCTTTAATAAATTTAAGATTTCTGTCGTTGTTTCCGGATCTAAAGCTGATGTTGCCTCATCACATATGAGAATATCCGGTGATGTCGCAAGTGCTCTTGCAATCCCAACACGCTGCTTTTGCCCACCTGATAACTGTTCTGGATAATAGTTCGCTTTATCTTCTAAACCAACAAATTTTAGTAGTTCATTCACTCTTTCTTTTATCTCATTCTTCGGCAATTTCGCTAACCTTAATGGATAAGCAATGTTCCCAAACACCGTTCTTGAATTAAATAGATTAAAACTTTGGAAAATCATCCCAATTCTTTGTCTTAGTTTCCGTAATTCTTTCGCCGATAATGATGTAATATCTTTATCATCTATTGAAATTGTTCCTGCAGTTGGTCTTTCTAACATATTTACTAAACGTAATAACGTACTCTTTCCAGCACCACTAAATCCGATAATGCCAAAAATTTCGCCCTTTTCAACTGACAGCGTTACATCCTCAACCGCATGAACAGATTGCCCACCTGATTCATATACTTTACTTACATTGTTAAAAGAAATCATTTTCTTCCCTCCTATATGCTGTAAAAACTTGAAGTAGAGCTTTCGAGGTAAAATAAAAAGTGCTCTCCTTCTTATCAGTAATAAAAGATAAGAAGGAGAGCACTTTTATATGTACTCATTCACATCTTCTCATCTTCCAAGCCTTTATAGGCTTGCTGGAGTTAGCACGGTATTAAAAAACCCGTTGCTGAGGTATCGTAGGGCCAGTCCCTCCACCTCTCTGGATAAGAGTGTATCGATTTAATTGTCGTTTAATTAAGTCTTATTATAGAACTCAGAATAATGAGAGTCAATACAATTTTTAGAAAAAACATTAACTATTTCTCTATTTAAATTTTTAAATAAGAAGTAACAATACAATAGTGATTTTTAAAGTTATGTAAAATCCTTCTCACTCATACTTTTAAAAAGGAGAATCTTCTCTACTCATTGAATAACATTATTTGAATATGAAATCGGAGGAAGATAGATATATGAAAACAGCTCTTTTGCTCGTCGACATTCAAAATGATTATTTTCCAAGCCGAATGATGGAATTACGTAATCCAGTAGAAGCAAGTGAATATGCTAGTCAGCTACTACAACATTTTAGAATAAGAAACGAACCTATTTTTCATATCCAACATGTAGCTATAAAAGATAGCGCTACTTTTTTCCTACCCAATACAGAAGGTGTCCATATTCACGAAAATGTCCGTCCACTTAGAGAGGAAACCGTTATCCTTAAACATTATCCAAATAGCTTCCGAGAAACTGATCTTCTAGAACAATTACAACGTTCAGGAATTGAGCACGTCGTAATATGCGGGATGATGACCCATATGTGTATTGATGCTACAGTAAGAGCTGCTTTTGATTTTGGCCTTCACTGTACCGTAATACACGATGCTTGTGCTACAAAAGATCTTTCATTTAAGAATGCTACTATACCAGCTGTTTATATTCATAATACAATTTTGGCGAGTTTAAATGGAGTATACGCAAATATAATGAGTACAGAAGAGTTTTTAGCGACCTAAAAAAAACACTCCTTTCAGTTAGCAAAGCCGAAAGGAGTGTTCTCTTGTCTAACCATAGATTTTCTTTCAAATTGTATTATACAGGAAATCCTCAAAATGAATACTAAAAAATATGACTAATAAGTCAATTTTTCTCGTTGTTTTGTTTCTATTTACATGTTTATCCCGATATTAATAGGGTTTAGCTAGTTCTAACCACCAAATAGTAATATATGGTAATACCTTCCGATTCAAATTAACTAACTCCTATTATAGAGAGTTTCTCAAAAAGAAGAGATCTTCACAGACTGTGAAGATCTCTTCTACTATTTCTTATAAAGTTTCAGAAGTAGTTTTTGCTTGCATGTGAAGTGCTAAGTAGTCAGGGCCACCAGCTTTAGAGTCTGTACCAGACATGTTAAAGCCACCGAATGGTTGGTAACCTACGATTGCACCAGTACATCCACGGTTGAAGTATAAGTTACCAACGTGGAAGTCTTCACGTGCTTTTTCAATATGGTCACGGTTGTTAGTAACAACTGCTCCTGTTAAACCGTATTCTGTATTGTTTGCAATTGCAAGTGCATGATCAAAGTCTTTTGCTTTACAGAATGCTACTACTGGTCCGAAGATTTCTTCTTTCATTAAGCGAGCATCTTCTGCAACGTCAGCAACGATTGTTGGTTGGATGAACCAGCCTTTAGAATCGTCTCCTTCGCCACCTGATACGATTTTACCTTCTTCTTTACCAATTGCAACATAGCTCATTACTTTATCGAATGCAGCTTGGTCATTAACAGGTCCCATGTTAATATCTTTTGCATCTGGGTTACCTACTGTTAATTCTTTTGTTAATTCAACAGCACGATTTAATACATGATCGTATACATCTTCATGGATTACTGCACGAGAACATGCAGAACATTTTTGTCCTGAGAATCCGAATGCTGATGCAACGATAGATTTAGCTGCTAATTCAAGATCTGCCTCTTTATCAACAACGATTGTATCTTTACCACCCATTTCAGCGATAACACGTTTTAACCAAATTTGTCCCGGGTTTACTTTTGCTGCACGTTCGTAAATACGAATACCTACATCGCGAGATCCAGTAAAGCTAACGAAACGTGTACGAGGGTGATCTACTAAGTAGTCACCAACTTCAGAGCCATTACCTGGAACGAAGTTTACTACGCCAGCTGGTAAACCAGCTTCTTCTAATACTTCCATAAATTTCGCTGCTACTACAGGAGTTGTACTAGCTGGTTTTAGTAATACTGTGTTACCAGAAACTACAGCAGCTGTTGTCATACCTGCCATAATTGCGAATGGGAAGTTCCAAGGAGAAATAATAACACCTACTCCTAATGGAATGTAAGAGAAACGATTATATTCAATTGGACGGCTTTCTACTGGAATACCGTCTTTTAATTTCAACATTTGACGAGCATAATATTCCATAAAGTCGATTGCTTCTGCTGTATCAGCATCTGCCTCATTCCATGGTTTACCTGCTTCTTTTACAAGAATAGCAGAGAACTCATGTTTTCTACGACGAACGATTGCTGCAGCACGGAATAAAATATCTGCACGCATTTCTGGTTTTGACTTTCTCCAAGTTTGGAATGTTGCATCCGCTACTTGCATTGCTTTTTCAGCTAATTCACGGCTTGCTTTTGAAACGCGACCAACAAGTTCCTCTTTATTTGCAGGGTTTACAGAAACAATTTTGTCTTCTGTAGTGATTTTTTCTCCCCCGATAATTAATGGATAGTCTTGTCCAAGATAAGATTCTACTTTCTTTAAACCCTCTTCAAACGCTAATTTGTTAGCCTCTACTGAAAAATCTGTAAATGGCTCATGTTTGTATGCTACTACCATCTTTTTAGCCTCCCCTTAGAAAAACGTTTACATTTTACAACATTATTCTACACGATAATTTAGATTTATTCAAATATTCCTAGACTTATATTTTTAAAATTAATAAATTTTTAAAATATAATAAAAAAAGAGATTCATACATACGTATGAATCTACAAAATATGAGTATATTCCAAAACATTTTTCCCGATTAATAAAATAGTAACTAATAAAAATAAAGTCCTTACATATCCAACACCTTTTTGAACCGCAAACTTCGATCCAAAATAAGCACCTAAAATCATTGATAAGCCCATAATTATACCGTATTCAAAATGAATCACATCTAAAAATAAAAAAGTAATTAAAGATACGATATTACTAACGAAGTTCAAAAGTTTTCCAGATGCTGCCGCTTGAATAAAATCCAAACCAATTAATAAAAATGCAAAAATTAAAAAGGATCCTGTCCCTGGTCCAAAAAAACCATCATAAAACCCTATCATTAAAATAACAAAGAAAAATATTAATGTTTTCCCTTTTGTCATCTTTTTATAGGTAGATGCACTTCCCCAATCTTTTTTCGCAATAATATAAATGGCAATAAAAACCAACATTACGAGTACTAGTGGCCGCAAAATATCAGGCGGAATAAACTTTACTACTAAGGCCCCTGCGACTGCTCCAATAATAGTTAACGGGATTAACTTTCCTACAATCCGAAAATCCACCTTACCTGATCGAATAAAATAAATTGTACTCGTAAGCGTCCCCATCGTTGCAGCTAATTTATTCGTTGCAATTGCCGAAGCTGGTGATAAACCAACAAACATAAATGCAGGAAGCGAAATTAACCCTCCCCCTCCAACAACTGAGTCAATAAAAGCAGCTAAAAATCCGAATGCAATTAATAAAATAATGACTTGAAAGCTTAGTTCTTCCATGAATTTGCCCCTTACCCCTTTATTTGTAACATTTAAAATTATAACAAAATTTTTCAAGAAAAAAAGCTGTTCCTTTATGGAACAGCTCTCATCTTTAATCTAAAATTTTCACAAACGGTTCATCTTGCTTCGCTTCACGTATAATAATTGCTTCTGGACGTTCTACAGATTTAATTGTTACTTGTACTTTCATATAATTCGGGAAGTATTCCATAACAAGTCCAGCTACATATTGTGTAAAACCAATTACTTCAGCTTTCCCATTGAATTGGACAGGAATATCGAGCTTCATTTCTCTTAATTCATCATCTCTATACATTCCAGTACCGATAACAGCTGTATAATCTCCTTGGAAATACTCACTTAATTTTGCTTTAAAGTTTGACACCCTCGCAAGATCTTCACGTTTATTATCCGATTTCGCTTGTTCAGACGGGAATAAATAGTATTTCTCATTGATTGGCTTCCAATCCTCAACCGTTTCACTGCCTTTTTCTACCTTAGCATAAGAAACAAAATTCCCTGGTACAAGCGAAGACTTTGGACCTTGACGATAAATCGCAAATGTAACCGGAATATTTTTTATTTCAGGCTTTTTTTGCTGCATTACTTTCAAGATTTCTTGGGCCATCCTTTTCCCTTCAGCTAACATTTTTACATCTGGAATTGCAGCCTCACGCGGATAACCATGCTCTTCCTCATAATATTGAACAGAATTCATCGCTAATCCAACTACAATGCCACCACGTTCAACATCGTTCTCACCTTTTCTTACATAATAATCATGCTCTAAAATATTTGAGATATACATTGGACTTTTTTTATTCTTTACTTCTAGCGATTCTGATCCTTCACTTAAGGCTGGATTCAACCCTACATTCGGAAATTTAACCGCATCTTTTTTCAACTTATCCTCTAGCTCTTTTTGTTCAGCATCTGTACGCTTTCTTTTCACAAGCATTTGAATCGTTTGTGTGTCTAAAACGTCTCCACCTTTAAAGAAATAATCTTTCGTGCTAAATGATTCTTTCGCAATGCGCATTAGTCCCGTTTCAAATTCATCTATATCTAGACGATTGTTCAAACTTTGTCCAACTAAACCACGTGCACGACCTGGATCAAATGGAACCGTTGTCTTATAATATTCATCCGAAATCGAGTATTTCGGGATAACAGCTTGCTCTTTCGCTTTCCCCGATTTCTCAACTGCTTTTTCATCTTTATTGGAACCCATACTACACCCACTTACAAGTAGGCTAAGACTTAATACCGCTAACGCTATTTTTTTCATCGTAAGTTTGCACCTCTTACTTATTCAGCTCTTGTAAGAACCTCTCTTCATTCCAAACTTCAACATTGTGCTTCTCTGCTTGCGCTAATTTCGAACCAGCAGCTTCACCAGCAACAACTAAATCCGTACTTTTACTAACACTTCCTGTTACTTTTCCACCCAATGCCTCAATATTCTTCTTTGCTTCACTGCGTCCCATAACTTCTAATTTCCCTGTTAAGACGACAGTTTTTCCTGCAAAGTACGATTCAACATTTTGTAAATCAGTAATTTTCATACCTTTGTATGCCATGTTCACGCCATACTCTTTAAATTGTTGTAATAGCTCTAATACGTCTTCATTATCGAAATACGTTACAACGGATTGAGCCATTTTTTCACCAATCTCGTTAATTGTTTTTAGTTCTTCTTCCGTCGCTTTCACAAGCTCATCCATCGTTTCGAAATGCTCAGCAAATGTACGTGCGGCTTTCGCACCGACGTGGCGAATACCAAGACCGAATAATAATCGCTCTAATGAGTTTTCCTTAGAATTCTCAATTGCTTGGACTAAATTTGTTGCTGATTTTTCACCGAAACGTTCTAGTTCTAATAATTGCTCTTTCGTCAATGAATATAAATCAGCAAACGTACGAATATAATCCGCATCAAAGAGTTGTGTAATTACACGTTCTCCAAGTCCATCAATATTCATTGCATTTCTTGAAACGAAATGGATTAATCCTTCACGAATTTGAGCTGGACAAGTCGGATTTATACATCGAAGTGCTACTTCTTCTTCTAAACGAACAAGTTCACTCTCACATGCTGGACAATGCGTTGGCATATGATATTCTTCTTCCTCACCAGTACGCTTATCAAAAATAACGTTCACAACTTCAGGAATAATATCTCCAGCCTTTTTCACAACAACGTAGTCACCAATTCGAATATCCTTTTCACGAATTAAATCTTCGTTATGTAAAGAAGCACGACGGACAATAGTTCCGGCTACTCGCACTGGCTCCAGCTCTGCAGTTGGTGTTACAACTCCTGTACGGCCGACACTTAATTCAATCCCTGTTAATCTCGTCACAACTTCTTCAGCTGGGAATTTATAAGCTATTGCCCATCTTGGACTCTTTGCTGTAGTTCCTAAGCTTTCTTGAATAGCAACATCGTCTACTTTTATAACAATTCCGTCAATCTCATAATCAAGATGCGGGCGTTTTTCTTGCCACTCTTCTACATAGGCTATTACGTCTTCAATTGTTTCACATGTACGACGATTTGGATTCGTCTTAAATCCAAGCTCACCTAAGAAATCCAGTGATTCACTGTGGGATGGAATTGTTTTTTCTTCTACATTAGCAAGACCATACACAAACATAGATAAGTTACGCTTCGCTGCAATTTTCGGATCAAGTTGGCGTATCGATCCTGCTGCCGCATTACGTGGATTCGCAAATACATCTTCACCATTTTGCTCTTTTTCCTCATTTAATTTAACGAATGAACGCTTCGGCATATAAGCCTCGCCTCGTGCTTCTAACGTTACTTCTTCATTTAAACGCAGCGGGATAGCTTTAATCGTTTTTAAGTTTTGGGTAATATCTTCACCCGTTATACCATCACCACGTGTTGCTCCTTGAATGAAGCGTCCTTTTTCATAATGAAGTGAAACAGCAAGTCCGTCAATTTTTAATTCGCATATATATCTTACATTCGCATCATCAATTCCCTGATGTACTCTTCGATCAAAATCACGCAAATCTCCTTCATTAAACGCGTTTCCTAAACTTAACATTGGTGATTTATGCGTTACCTTTTCAAATATATCAAGAACAGTCCCCCCAACGCGAATGGAGGGAGAGTCTTCACTCATAAACTCTGGGTTCTCTGCTTCTAATTTTATAAGCTCCTGCATATCACGGTCATATTCCGCATCAGAAACAGAAGGATTGTCTAATACGTGATATTGATAGTTAAATGTATTTAACAAATCACGCAGTTCTTCTATACGTTTTTTGGCTATCTCTTTTGACATATCCTCAGTCCTTTCCTATTGTTTCGTCACAGGTGCAAATTTTGCTAATAAACGTTTAATACCAATTGGGCTTGGGAACGCAATATCTAATTCTTTTGAATCTCCTTCACCCTTTACACTTACAACTGTACCGACTCCCCACTTCTGGTGAGCAGCTTTATCGCCTATTCCCCAGCCAATTTGCTCGCCACCTGTCGTCTTAACAGCCGGACGCGCGAAAGCTGAACGAGAACGTGTTGTAGTTGTGCTTGTCGTTCTTCCTTTTGCACCAAACGAAGTTTCACGCTTCGGTGTTGTTTCGTTTAATGGTTCTACTAATTCTGTCGGAATTTCTGTAATAAATCGAGATGCTGCATTCATACTTGTTCTACCAAATAAAGTACGCATTTGAGCATTGGATAAGTATAGCTCTTCTTCTGCACGAGTAATACCTACATAGGCAAGACGACGCTCTTCTTGCATTTCATCCTCTTCCATAAGAGAACGAGTATGCGGGAATATCCCTTCCTCTAAGCCAACAATAAAGACAACTGGGAACTCTAATCCTTTTGCTGAGTGCATCGTCATTAAAATAACTTCTTCACCAGCAGTTGGATCTTCATCTACACGATCAATATCCGCAACAAGAGCTAAGTCTGTTAAGAATGCAACAAGGCTCTTATCTTCGCTTTGGGATTCAAATGTTTGTGTAACAGATAAAAACTCGTCTAAGTTTTCTAAACGACCTTCTGCTTCTAAAGAACGCTCATTTTTCAACATATCGCGATAGCCTGTCTTCTCAATAACTTCTTCTACTAATTCTGTAACAGATAAATACTCTTGCATATTTACCCAGTTGTGTAATAAACTTGCGAATTCTTTTACTGCTTTTGTTATTTTTGCACTTACACCAACATGCTCAATCTCATCAAATACAGCAGTTAATGAGATTCCGTTTTGCACACCATAATTAATAATTTTATCGATAGAAGTCGCACCAATCCCGCGCTTTGGCATGTTTATAATACGTGCAAAACTAATCTCATCATCTGGATTCCCAATTAAACGTAAGTACGCCAAAATATCTTTAATCTCTTTACGGTCGTAGAACTTAGTACCTCCGACGATTTTGTAAGGGATATTAGATTTCAGGAAGATCTCCTCGACCATACGAGACTGGGCATTTGTACGATATAACACTGCAAAATCAGTATATTTTCGGTTCCCCATTTGAATATCATCACGAATTTTTTTCGCAACAAAATACGCTTCGTCCTTTTCAGTTGCAGCACGATAATACGAGATTTTGCTTCCAATTTGATTGTCTGTCCATAATTTCTTCGGTTTACGGTTTGAATTTTTTTCAATTACAGCATTAGCTGCATTTAAAATATTTTGTGATGAACGATAATTTTGTTCTAACAAGATAACTTGCGCATTCTCATAGTCTTTTTCGAATGACAAAATGTTAGAAATGTCAGCCCCGCGCCAGCGGTAAATAGACTGATCCGAATCACCAACAACACAAAGGTTTTTAAAACGTGATGCCAAATGTTTAACAAGAAGGTACTGAGCTTTGTTCGTATCTTGATACTCATCAACGTGAATATATTGGAATTTACGCTGATAAAACTCTAGTACTTCTGGAACACGTTCAAATAACTGAATCGTCGTCATAATTAAATCATCAAAGTCTAATGAGTTATTTTTCAAAAGACGTTTTTGATATTCTGTATATACATCGCTCGTTAATTTTTCATATGGATCAGCGGTTGTAATTTTTTTTGCATATTTATCTGCAGATAACAGTTCATTTTTCGCATTGCTAATACCCGCTAAAATAGAGCGCGGCTCAAACTTCTTCGGGTCAATATTGCGCTCCTTCATAATTTTTTTTACTACAGTTAACTGATCACCTGAATCTAAGATTGTAAAGTTACGATTAATACCAATGCGGTCAATATCACGTCGTAAAATACGTACGCACATAGAGTGGAACGTAGAAATCCAAATATCTTCTGCTTCTGGTCCAACAAGTTTATCAATACGCTCACGCATTTCACGAGCAGCTTTATTTGTAAAGGTAATTGCTAGTACATTCCATGGCGCCACACCTTTTTCACCAAGTAAATATGCAATACGGTGTGTTAACACACGTGTTTTCCCACTACCTGCGCCTGCCATTAATAGAAGTGCTCCATTTGTTGTTTGTACTGCTTTTTGTTGCTGCGGATTTAAACCATTTAATAACTTATCTGTCGTACTCATATGTGCCTGCACCTACTCTCCTTTTACTGCTTTAACTGTTTTTAATGCCGATTTTATATCATCATAAATAATATTTCCAACAACTACTGTATCAGCATACTGTGCCATTTCTTTCGCTTGTTCTGCATTAGAAATACCACCGCCATAATATAGCTTAGCTTGTTTCAATTCTGCTTTTACATTTTTAACAAGCTCAATATCTCCATACGTCCCGCTATATTCTAAATAGAATATAGGTAAATGTAATAACTTGTCTGCTAAACGTGCATATGCAATAACATCATCTTCTGTTAAATCACATTTTGCATCTGTAAGCTGGGCTACTTTCGCTTCAGGGTTTAAAACACAATACCCTTCCATGAAAATTTCGTCCCAGTCCATAATATCCCCAAATTCTTTCAATGCCTCATGATGAACACCTGTTACCCATTCTACTTTTCGGCTATTTAAAACGCTTGGGATATAATAAAAATCAAATCCTGGTGTAATTGCCTCCACATCAGAAACCTCTAGCACACAAGGAACTGCATATCTACGAATGCTAACTAGCATGTGTAATACGTTATCAATTGTCACTCCATCACTTCCGCCTACAATAACAGCATCCGTTCCAGATTCACAAATCATTTCTAAATGTTCGTCACTTAACTCCTTATTTGGATCAAGCTTAAACACATGTTTCCATTTGGAAATATCGTACATGAAAACACCCTTTCTTTTCTCTAGTTATATAATTTCTGTTCAAAATAACAGTTAATTTTTATCAAGATTTTTTACATTCCTTGCTATATCTTTACCGGACTGGCGTATGCAACGATGAAATGCGACAGCTATCTTTACCGGACTTTTTGAACTTCCTTTTACGCATTCTTTCATTATAACAAAAAAAGCTACCTACACACACGCCCAATCCAACATCTTTTTCAACGTCAAATGTTGGATTACATATCAAAAAACTTATACGGAATACTAACAAATGAAATAGTATTTTCTATTTCGAAGTTAATTAAAAAGGAGTGTTTTTCTAATGAAGCAAAACATCGGCACAATTAGTGCTCTAATTCGAATTACACTCGGACTCATCCTCTTCGGTTGTAGTACAGCTAAACTCGTACGTAAACCTTGGTGCACTTGGTCTAAAGTTTTGCTATGGATTGGTGCCATGAAAATTGCGGAGGGAATCGTTCGTTTCTGCCCTATTGTTGAAGCCTGTAAGTTTGGAAAATATATGAATATGAGCGCATTTAAAATGCCTAGCATGAATTTCACTGAAAAAGGACATAATAAAGAAGAAGTTAATTCAGCTTCCAGTCATGACAAGCCAAAGTCAAAGTCAGATGGAAGTTATGACACTTCTGACAAAGAGATTGAGTCAGCGATTGAAGAATTAATCCTGGCAAAACCGCTTTGAATCATTTGTCACGATGCAAGATGCTCTCAAAGGGACTTAGCTGCTGCAGTGGGCAGCTAAGTCTTCTTTATTTTACCATGAAACAGAACGTACATTCTCGTTTTTCACCCTTAAAACGTACATAAAAGATATCAAACAATAAAATTCAGAAAATTAGGTGTAACCCTCTTGCATGTAATGATATAAAAGTGATATCATTTTTATATCAAGGAGGCGATCATATGAAAGAAAAACAAGTATTTTATGTTAATGGATTTCTCGGCGTTATTGGAATTTTAGTTTTAGCCGCTATCGGTGTATTTTGCCTTGTACAAGAAATGTTTGTAATAGCTATTTTAGCTCTCATATTAGCATCTGTTTTAGCTACAGGTATCGGTATCGTTCAACCGAATCAAGCGAAAGTTATTACGTTCTTCGGTAGTTATTTAGGAACAATTCGTCAAAATGGTTTATTTTTAACAATTCCATTCGCGTTTCGTCAAACTGTATCTTTACGTGTTGAAAACTTTAACAGTAAGAAATTAAAAGTAAACGATGTTGAGGGAAATCCAATTGAAATTGCAGCCGTTATCGTATATAAAGTTGTTGATTCCGCAAAAGCAATTTTCGGTGTTGAGCATTATGATCGATTCGTAGAAATTCAAAGTGAAACAGCAATCCGCCACGTTGCTACAAAATATCCTTATGATAATTTCCAAGATGAAACTTGCGTCACGTTACGAGGAAATACTGAAGAAATCTCTGAAGAATTAAAGCGTGAGTTAGAAGCACGACTTGAAATCGCTGGCGTAGAAGTATTAGAAACTCGTTTAACACATTTAGCTTACGCAACAGAAATTGCCCATGCAATGCTTCAACGTCAACAAGCAAAAGCGGTATTAGCTGCTCGAAAAGAGATTGTTGAAGGTGCTGTGAAAATGGCTAAAGATTCAATCCTCATGCTAGATGAAGAAGGCGTACTTGATTTAGATGACGAGCGTAAAGCAAATATGGTAAACAACTTATTAGTTGCCATCGTTTCAGATAAAGGTGCGCAACCAGTTATTAATACAGGAAGCCTATATTAAAGGTTGTAAATGATTATGGCCAAAAAGAAAAGCTTTCCATTACGTATTGATCCTGAATTACACGCAGTCATCGAAAAATGGGCGAATGATGAGTTTCGTAGCGTCAATGCACACATCGAGTATTTACTTCGAGAAATGGCAAAGCAAAAAGGGAAATTGAAAAAAGATAAAGATGCATAAAAATCCCGCTGAGAAATCAGCGGGATTTTTTATACATTAGCTTCTCGTCATCTCATGACCAATTGCACGATATCCTATATCACTTCGGTAAAATAAACCATCACTCTCAATTTTACCGATTTCTTTATAGACCTTATCTTTCGCTTCTTGTAAACTATTCGCCTTACAAGCAACAAATAATACACGGCCACCATTTGTTACAAAGTCACCATGTTTCATCGCTGTACCCGCATGGAAAACAATCACATCTTGCAGTGCATCTAATCCGTTAATAATTTCACCTTTTTTATATGCTTCTGGATATCCTTTCGAAGCAAGTACGACACCAATAACTGCTTCCTTTGACCATTGTAACGTTAATTCACTTTCATCTAATACAGCGTTACATACATCAACTAAATCATTTTCTAAGCGTGGTAATACAACTTCCGTTTCAGGATCACCAAAGCGTGCATTGAACTCAATTACCTTTGGACCATCATTCGTTAAAATAAGCCCCGCATATAAAATTCCTGTAAACGAACGATTTTCTTGGATCATCGCTTTAGCAGTTGGATGTAATACTGTTTGAATCGCTTCTTGAACCGCTGACTCCGGAATTTGTGGTACTGGAGAATATGCGCCCATTCCGCCTGTATTAGGACCTTTATCGCCGTCAAAAGCTCGTTTATGATCTTGAGCAATTACCATCGGATGTACAGTTGTTCCATTTACAAATGCCATTAATGAAAATTCTTGTCCATCTAAAAACTCTTCAATAACGACCTTCTTGCTTGCTGCGCCGAATTTCACATCTTGTAGCATTTCTTTCACAGCTTGCAATGCATCTTCAAGCGTCATTGCTACCGTTACACCTTTACCAGCAGCTAATCCATCTGCCTTAATTACAATCGGCGCACCAACTTTTTGAATGTACTTTACTGCCTCTTCATAGTCTGTAAAAGTTTCATATGCCGCAGTTGGGATATCATACTTTTTCATCAATTCTTTTGTAAAAGCTTTACTACCTTCAATAACAGCAGCCGCTTTATTAGGACCAAATACACGAAGTCCCTCTTCCTTAAAACGATCCACGATTCCGTTCATAAGTGGAATCTCTGGTCCAACGAAAGTTAATTCAACATTCTTCTCTTTTGCAAATAAGACTAATGCATCAAAATCATTTTCATCAATATCAACTGGTGTTGCAACATCTCGCATACCTTCATTACCTGGCGCTACATATACTTTTTCTACCTTTTCAGATTGCGCAAACTTCCAAGCTAAAGCATGCTCACGTCCACCACGGCCAATTACTAAAACATTCATATTTCATCCCCCAATAATTAAATAAGTACAAACTAGAAGCTATGCTCCTAGTTTGTTTTCATATCAATAAAAGTTTAAAAAGGAGGATCAAGAGAACCGAGCAGGTCGAGGCGCATTTGCCAGGAGGACACAGAGTGTAGCTTTCCTACATGAGTACCGCACTGGCATTGCAACGACGACATGCGACAGTTATCTTGACCGGACTTTTTAAACATCCCTAACAATAACAGTTTAAAAGGGAGGATCAAGAGAACCGAGTAGGTCGAGGCGCATTTGCCAGGAGGACACGGAGTGTAGCTTTCCTACATGAGTACCGCACTGGCATTGCAACGACGACATGCGACAGTTATCTTGACCGGACTTTTTAAACATCCTCTATTAATGTTTGAAATGACGTACGCCAGTGAACACCATCGTAATCCCATACGCATCTGCCATTTTAATAGAATCTTCATCACGAATCGATCCGCCTGGTTGGATGATTGCTGTAATTCCAGCTTTTGCTGCTTCTTCTACTGTATCTGGCATTGGGAAGAAAGCATCAGATGCAAGTGCGCTACCCTGTGCTTTTTCGCCAGCTTGTGTAATTGCGATTTTTGCAGAACCTACACGGTTCATCTGTCCCGCGCCTACACCAACTGTCATGCTATCATTCGCTAAAACAATTGCATTTGATTTCACATGTTTTACAACTTTCCAAGCTAGTTTTAAATCTTTCCATTCTTGTTCTGATGGTTCACGTTTCGTTGGAATTGAAATTGCGTCCTCATCTAATGATAACGTATCTTCTTCTTGAACAAGAAGACCACCTTGTACAGAAGTTAGTTTTTTACTTGCACTTGTCGCTTTTTCAATATTTACAGTTAGTAAGCGTAAGTTTTTCTTACTTTGCAACACTTCTAAAGCTTCTTGCGAGAACGAAGGAGCGATAACAATTTCTAAGAAAATTTCGTGTAACTTTTCTGCTGTAGCTTTATCAATTTCACGATTTGCTGCAATAATACCGCCGAAGATTGATACTGGATCCGCTTCATAAGCACGTGTGTATGCTTCGTGAATATCAGTTCCTACTCCAACACCACATGGATTCATATGTTTTACCGCTACTACTGCTGGTTCTGTAAATTCTTTCACGATGCTAAGTGCTGCATCCGCATCGTTGATATTGTTATAAGATAATTCTTTACCGTGTAATTGTTCTGCGTATGCAACAGAAGAAGTTGCTGCGAATGGCGCTTTATAGAATGTCGCTTTTTGATGTGGATTTTCGCCATAGCGTAAATCTTGTTTTTTCTCAAATGTCACCGTTACTGTTTCAGGACTTTCTTCGCCCATTTGCTTTGTTAAGTAGTTAGAAATTAACGCATCATATGCCGCTGTATGACGGAATACTTTCGCTGCTAATTTACGTTTCGTTTCCTCTATTACTTCACCGTTCTCTTTCAGTTCTGCTAATACAACATCATAATCTACTGGATCTACAATTACCGATACAAATTTATGATTTTTCGCAGCAGAGCGAATCATTGTTGGGCCACCGATATCAATATTTTCAATTGCATCAGCAAATGTTACATCAGGCTTAGCGATTGTTTCTTTAAATGGGTATAAGTTAACAACAACAAAGTCAATTGGTTGAATACCTAATTCATTCATTTGCGCTACATGCATTTCATTATCACGAACTGCTAATAGACCACCATGAATATTTGGATGTAATGTTTTTACACGACCATCCATAATTTCTGGAAAACCAGTTACTTCAGAAATACCAATTACTTGCAAGCCGTTTTCTTCTAATAATTTTTTCGTACCACCTGTTGAAATAACTTCAATCCCTTGTTCAAGTAAACCTTTAACAAATTCTACTACTCCTGTTTTATCTGAAACACTTACTAATGCACGCTTTTTCATTTATCCTTCACCCCTGGTTGTATGTTAGTTAACAGTTGGTTTTTTCACAGACTGAACAATTTGATTCACTGTATTTACGTATAATTTATGTTCAACTTGTTGAATTTTCTTTTGTAAGCTTTCTCTCGTATCCCCTTCAGAAACAACTACTGCTTCTTGCGCAATAATTGGACCTGTATCCATACCTGCATCTACATAGTGAATCGTTACTCCGGTTACTTTCACACCCGCTTCTAACGCTTGACCAACAGCATCTTTCCCTGGAAAACTCGGTAGTAGTGATGGATGAATATTAATAATTTTCCCGCCGTACACTTCTAGTAAAGTCGTTCCAATTAAACGCATATATCCAGCTAAAATAACATAATCAATTTCATACTCTTCTAGCTTTTTTAATATCTCTTTTTCAAATGCTTCTTTTGACTCATATGCTTTCGCTGAAAAGGAAAAACACGGAATATGGTGATAATGTGCCCGTCCAATAGCGCGTGCCTCTGGTTTATCACATACTAATAAACTAATATCTGCATCCAATATTTTGTCTTCTACCGCATTAATGAGAGATTGAAAGTTAGAGCCTCTCCCAGAAGCAAAAACTGCTAATCTACTCATACTTCTGTTCCCTCAATAAAGGTAACACCAGACCCTTGTACAGTGTGTCCAATAATACGAGCTTTCTCGCCTTGTTCCTCAAGAAGACGAACAATATCTTTTGCCTCTTCTTCCTTTACTGCTACTACCATACCAATACCCATGTTAAAAATATTGAACATTTCTTTCTCTTCTAGTTTTCCAACCTCTTGAAGTAAACTAAAAATCGGTTGAACTTGCCAAGATCCTAATTCAATTTCCGCACCGATTCCTTCTGGCAACATACGTGGAATATTTTCAATGAATCCACCACCTGTAATATGTGCCATACCGTATACTTCATGTTTCTTCAATAGTTCTAAAATAGGTTTGACATAAATTTTCGTTGGTTTTAATAATTCTTCACCAAGAGGTAGTTCTAAGCGTCCGTAAATACGATTTAAAGATAGTTCTCCATCTTCTAGTAGCACTTTTCTTACTAAAGAATAACCGTTACTATGAATACCGCTAGATGCTAAGCCAATTAATACGTGACCAGCTTCAATTTTTTCACCTGTTACAATTTTCTTTTTATCAACAATTCCAACTGTAAAACCAGCTAAATCGTATTCTTCCGTAGAATACATTCCTGGCATTTCAGCTGTTTCTCCACCAATTAATGCACAACCAGCTTGGCGACAGCCCTCTGATATACCTTTGACGATGTTTTCAATTTTACTAGGTTCAGCTTTACCACAAGCAATATAATCAAGGAAGAAAAGCGGCTCTGCTCCTTGGACAACAATATCATTTACACACATTGCTACTGCATCAATACCAATTGTGTCATGTTTATCTGCCATAAAAGCGAGCATCAATTTCGTTCCCACGCCATCTGTTCCAGATACTAATACAGGTTCTTCTAATGCAAATTTTGATAGATCAAACATACCTCCAAAACCGCCTAAACCGCCTAGCACTTCTTTTCTCATTGTTGTTTGTACGTGTTTTTTCATGCGAGATACCGCTTCATATCCAGCTTCAATATCTACTCCTGCTTGCTTATATGCATTCGCCATCGTTTTTTACACCTCGTCTTTTAATTTCTCCCCATCCAGGGCGGCCGTTTTAAGAAAGAAGCTAGCTTCTACATCAAAAGAAGTAGAAGCTTTTTTCTTCTTATTTCATACTTTCTAAAAGCTCTTGCTCATAATCATAAAGAGCTGTTGGATAGTCTCCATTGAAGTAAGCCATACATAGACCACCGTATTTCCCTTCATATGGGCGTCCAATTGCATCTACTAATCCATCTTCACTTAAAAATGTTAGTGAATCTGCTCCGATGATTTGACGGATTTCTTCTATTGAATTATTTGCTGCGATTAATTCTTTTCTCGTTTGAATATCAATGCCATAGAAGCATGGATACTTAAGAGGTGGTGAAGCAATTCTTACATGGACTTCTGTCGCTCCAGCCTCGCGAAGCATACGAACAATTCGTTTACTTGTCGTTCCTCTTACGATAGAATCGTCAATCATAACAACTCGTTTTCCTTCAACTACGCCTCTTACTGCTGAAAGCTTCATCTTAACCCCTTGCTCACGCAGTTCTTGAGAAGGTTGAATAAACGTACGTCCAACGTAACGATTTTTAATTAACCCTAACTCATACGGAATTCCTGTCGCCTCCGCATAACCAATTGCTGCTGAAATACTAGAGTCTGGTACACCAGTAACAACATCAGCTTCAATAGGAGCTTCCGCCGCTAAACGTTTCCCCATATTTTTACGAGCTGCATGAACATTAATACCAGCGATATTAGAATCTGGACGTGCAAAGTAAATGTATTCCATACTGCAAATCGCATGGTCTACTTCATTTGTAAAACGATCTACGTGAATTCCTTCATCATTGATAATAAGCAATTCACCAGGTTCTACATCACGAATGTATGTTGCACCAACTACATCGAAAGCACATGTTTCCGATGCTACAACGTAAGCATCCCCCATCTTTCCGATTGAAAGAGGACGGAATCCATTTGGATCTAGCGCAACGATCATTTCATTTCCAGTTAGTAAAAGATATGCAAACGCACCTTTCACTTTATTTAGAGCCTCTTTTACACTATCAATTAAAGAATCTTTTGTACTACGCTTAATAAGGTGTAAAAGTACTTCTGTATCTGAACTTGTTTGAAAAATACTTCCCTCTGCCTCTAATTCACGACGAAGCATTTTTGCGTTAATTAAATTTCCGTTATGAGCTAACGCCATGCTATGATCGGAAAAACGGAATAACAATGGTTGAACGTTAGCAACTTCACTTCCACCAGCTGTTGCATATCGTACGTGTCCAATTGCTGATTTCCCGTTTAATCCCTCTAGCTCACCTCTTGAAAACACTTCTGATATTAAACCTAACCCCTTGTGACCGATGATTTTTTCTCCATTATTTACAACAATGCCTGCGCCTTCTTGCCCACGGTGCTGCAAACTGTGCAATCCGTAGTACGAAACTTGTGCTGCATTTTCATGCCCCCAAATTCCGAAAACGCCACATTCTTCATTTAACCCCTTTATTTCAGTAAGCATGGGATTGCCCCTTTCCAAGCCTTTCTCATTTCATCTACATTTGCTGTAAGTAATACTTCATTTTCTTCATTATGAATTGTTACTTCATTTGTATTTGTCACTTCTCCAACTTGAATTGCTTCAACCGCTTTCTCAAATGCTTCTTTATTTTCACGTTTTACAGTTATAACGAAGCGCGATTGTGATTCTGCAAATAATACTGTTGTTGCTTCCCCATCTAATTTCACAGTAGCACCTAAACCGTTAGCACCAATTGCACTTTCAGTAATTGCAACTGCTAAACCACCTTCTGCAACATCATGTGCAGATTGAACAAGGCCAGCTTGAATTGCTGCTAGTACTTGCTTTTGGCGTTTTAATTCTACATCTAGATCGATGCTTGGTGATTGACCGAAAATTTTTCCGTAGATCATTTTCTGTAATTCACTTCCACCAAACTCAGCTTTCGTCTCTCCAATTACATAAACTAAATCGCCAGCTTGTTTAAATTCTTGTGTTGTTACGTGTTTTAAATCGTGTACAAGTCCAACCATCCCAACAGTTGGTGTTGGATATACAGCTTCACCACTACGCTCGTTATACATTGATACATTCCCGCCGATAACTGGCGTTTGTAACTTGCGGCAAGCTTCACTCATACCGTCTACTGATTTCTCAATTTGCCAGAAGATTTCTGGTTTTTCTGGGTTACCGAAGTTTAAGCAATCTGTAATTGCAAGTGGCTCCCCGCCAGAACATACGATATTACGTGCTGCCTCTGCTACTGCAATTTTACCGCCCACTTCTGGATCTAAATAAATGTAGCGAGAGTTACAATCTGTCGTCATTGCTAATCCTTTTTCTGTGCCGCGTACACGTATAACCGCTGCATCTGAACCTGGTGTAACGATTGTGCTAGTGCGCACTTGATAATCATATTGATCATATACCCACTCTTTACTTGCAATCGTTGGTTGTTGTAATAAAGATAATAACGTTGCTTTATAATCTTCTACTTTTGGTGTTTCCATTTTCATCTGCTGGAACTCAGCAAAGTATGCTGCTTCTTTTGACGGTTTATGATAAATTGGTGCTTCTTCTGCAAGAGCATCCGCCGGTACTTCAGCTACCATTTCGTCTTTATGGAATAGACGAAGCATTTTATCTTCAGTTACTTTCCCCATCTTAACTGCTGCAAGACCATATTTTTCAAATAAATCTACTATTTCTTGCTCTCTACCTTTTTTCACAACGATTAACATACGTTCTTGTGATTCAGATAACATCATTTCATATGGAGTCATTCCAGTTTCACGCTGTGGTACATCATCTAAGTACATTTCAATACCCATACCTGCTTTACTTGCCATTTCTGCAGAAGATGATGTTAAACCAGCAGCTCCCATATCTTGAATTCCAACAAGTGCATCAGACTGAATAAGTTCTAAACATGCTTCAATAAGAAGTTTCTCCATAAATGGATCCCCTACTTGAACTGCCGGACGCTTCGCTTCTGAGCTTTCAGATAGCTCTTCAGATGCGAACGTTGCACCGTGAATACCATCACGACCAGTTGATGCTCCTACGTACATTACTGTATTACCAGCACCATGCGCTTGCCCTTTTTTAATATCTTCATGATTAATTAGGCCTACACACATTGCATTTACAAGTGGATTTCCTTCATAGCATGGATCAAACTGTACTTCTCCACCAACAGTAGGAATACCGATGCAGTTACCGTATCCTGCGATTCCTGCTACTACTTCTTCGAATAAATATTTCACACGTGGTGATTGTAATTCACCGAAACGAAGTGAGTTTAATAGAGCTACCGGACGTGCGCCCATAGAGAATACATCGCGAATAATACCACCGACACCTGTTGCTGCCCCTTGATATGGCTCAATTGCAGAAGGATGGTTATGACTTTCCATTTTAAATACCACCGCTTGGTTATCACCGATATCTACAATTCCAGCGCCTTCTCCAGGTCCTTGTAAAACACGCTCACCTGTCGTTGGAAACTTACGAAGAACTGGCTTTGAATTTTTATAACTACAATGTTCAGACCACATAACAGAAAATAGTCCCGTTTCTGGATAATTCGGCAAACGGCCTAAAATCTTTTCAACCATGGCAAACTCTTCGTCTGTTAGCCCCATTTCCGCATATATACGCTCTTCTTTAATTTGTGTTGGATTTGGCTCAAGCATTAACGACATATGTTTCCCTCCACTGTTTTAAGATAGATTGAAAGACTTTTAACCCTTCAGCACCGCCAAGTAATTCATCTACAGCACGCTCTGGGTGTGGCATCATACCAAGAACATTTCCTTTTTCATTTACAATACCTGCAATATCTGAAACGCTTCCATTCGGATTTTCTACGTAACGGAATGCGATTTGATTATTCTCTTCTAATTGTTTAAGAGTCGCTTCATCACAATAGTAATTTCCTTCGCCATGTGCAATTGGAATGTTAATTACTTCATCTTTTTCATATTGTGATGTAAACATCGTTTCATTATTTTCAACACGTAACTGAACAGTACGGCACATAAACTTTAAGTTTTCGTTTCTCATTAATGCTCCTGGTAGTAATCCTGATTCAACAAGAATCTGGAATCCATTACACACTCCTAAAATCGGCTTTCCTTGCTCAGCAGCTTTTTGCACTGCTTTCATTGCGTTAGCAAAGCGAGAAATAGCCCCGCATCGTAAATAGTCACCGTAAGAGAATCCACCTGGTAGTAAAATTGCATCATATTCATCTAAATTCTCTCTATCGTGCCAAACGTAATCTACTTCTTCACCAAGCTCATCTTTAATTGCATGGAACATATCGACATCACAGTTCGAACCTGGAAATACTATGACTGCAAATTTCACTGTGCGACAACCTCCTCAACTTCATAACGGAAGTCTTCCATTACAACGTTTGCTAATAATTTTTCACACATTTCTTTTACCTTGCTATCCAGATCAGATACTGATTTATCAATTGTTAATTCCATATATTTTCCGATTCGAACGTCTTGTACTTCTGTAAATGAAAGACTATGAAGTGCTCCCTTTACCGCAGTTCCTTGTGGATCTAATACACTTTCTCTTAACGTTACATATACCTTAACTTTATACATGTGAAGCTCCCCCTAAACGTTTTAAAATTTCTTCATATGCTTCTGTTAAATTCCCAAGATCACGACGGAATACATCTTTATCAAATTTTTCGTTGCTCGTTTCATCCCATAAACGGCAAGTATCTGGTGAAATTTCATCTGCTAATATGATTTCCCCTTCTTCTGTTACGCCAAACTCTAATTTAAAATCTACTAATCTTACACGACAGCTTGCGAAATGCTCAATCATCACTTGATTGATTTGTAGAGCTGCATCTCGTAATACGCTTACTTGCTCTGGTGTTGCAACATTTAACAAACGAATATGATCTTCCGTTACAAGTGGATCTCCTAAATCATCATCTTTGTAGTAAAATTCTACGATTGGTGTTGTAAGAGCAGTTCCTTCTTCCATTCCTAGTCTTTTTGAAAGACTACCTGCAATTACGTTTCTTGTGACAACTTCTAATGGAATAATACTCACCTTTTTGACAAGTTGTTCTGTATCAGATAACTTCTCCACAAAGTGTGTTTTAATTCCAACTTCTTGTAACTTTCTGAACAATAAAGTTGTAATCTCATTGTTCAAACGACCTTTTCCTGTAATTGTCGCTTTTTTCTCCCCATTGAAAGCAGTCGCACTATCTTTGTACTCTACCCAAACCATATCTGCTGCTTCTGTACGATAAATTCTTTTTGCCTTACCTTCATACAGCAATTCTAGCTTTTGCATTTCGCAAGCCCCCTGTAGTTTGAAAAATGTGAATAATGTTTTTATAAAGAATGGCACAGAATGACTCTATTCTGTGCCATATGAAATTTTACGCTTCGTTTAATCCAAGGCGTTCAAAGATTGTATCAACGTGTTGCATATGATGTTCATAATTGAAACATTCGTTAATTTCTTCTTGCGTTAACTTACTTGTAATACGCTCGTCAGCTTCTACAAGCTCTTTAAATTGTACTTGTGTTTCCCAAGCTTCCATTGCTTTAGGCTGTACGATATCATAAGCTTCTTCACGTACCAGACCTTTGTCAATTAGTGTAAGCATTACGCGCTGAGAGTAAATTAAGCCGTATGTTCTTGTCATATTGCGTTTCATATTCTCTGGGAATACAGTTAAGTTTTTAACGATATTACCAAAGCGATTTAACATGTAATTTAACGCGATTGTAGCATCTGGTAAAATTACGCGTTCTGCAGAAGAGTGAGAGATATCACGCTCATGCCATAACGGAACATTCTCGTAAGCTGTCATCATATAACCGCGGATAACACGAGCTAAACCAGTCATATTTTCAGATCCAATTGGATTACGTTTATGCGGCATTGCAGAAGAACCTTTTTGACCTTTTGCGAAAGCCTCTTCAACTTCACGTGTTTCACTCTTTTGTAAACCACGAATCTCAACTGCCATCTTTTCAACAGATGTTGCGATTAGTGCAAGTGTTGACATGTAATGTGCATGACGATCACGTTGCAATGTTTGTGTTGAAATTGGTGCTGCTTCTAATCCTAAGTTTTCACAAACATACTTTTCTACGAATGGATCAATATTTGCATATGTACCAACCGCACCAGATAATTTACCAACGCGAACTGTATCAGCAGCTTGTTTGAAACGCTCTACGTTACGTTTCATTTCTTCATACCAAAGACCAAGTTTTAAACCAAATGTTGTTGGCTCTGCATGTACACCATGTGTTCTTCCCATCATGATCGTGTATTTATGCTCTTTCGCTTTATTAGCTAAAATGCTAACAAAGTTTTCTAAGTCTTTTAACAAGATTTCATTTGCTTGTTTTAAGATATAAGATAACGCTGTATCTACTACGTCTGTAGATGTTAAACCGTAATGAACCCATTTACGTTCCTCGCCTAATGTTGGTGTTTCTGATACAGCACGAGTGAAAGCAACTACGTCATGACGTGTTTCTTTTTCAATTTCATAAATACGATCAATATCAAATGATGCATGTTCACGAATTTTTTTAACATCTTCTTTTGGAATGTCGCCAAGCTCTGCCCATGCTTCACAAGCTAAAATCTCAACTTCTAACCATGCCTTAAATTTGTTTTCTTCCGTCCAAATTGCACCCATTTCAGGGCGTGTATAACGATTAATCATCTTTTTCCCTCCAACAGTTGTTCTTGATGGTCCCAAATATGCAAACTCTTCGCTTTTTCTAGAGCGACTTCAATATTATCATTTAAAATATTAACATGCCCCATTTTTCGCTGCGCTTTTGCTTCTTCTTTTCCATACAAGTGTAAATAGCACCCGGTTAGTCTATTCACTTGTCCTAGGACCCCTTCTATATGTTCGCCTAAAATGTTTACCATGACAACTGGTTTTAACAAATTTGTTTCTCCAAGAGGTAAATTACAGATTGCTCGAATATGTTGACCAAATTGACTCGTTTCACATGCATCCTGTGTATAGTGTCCTGAATTGTGAGGTCTTGGTGCTAATTCATTAATGTAAATCTCACCGTCAGCTGTAGCAAACATCTCTACCGCTAGTGTTCCCACAAGTTCTAGTTCATCCGCAAGTACCTTTGCGTAAGCAATTGCTTTTTGAGAAAGTTCTTCTGTAATGCGAGCTGGAACGATAGATTCATGTAAAATGTTATTTACATGAATATTTTCCGCTACCGGAAATACTTTCGTTTCACCACTTACACTACGAATTACAATAACTGATACTTCTTTTTCAAAAGGCACCCATTTTTCTAGAATGCACTCTGCTTCATCCGCAAGCTCTCGTGCCTTCTCAACATCAGTTTCACTTCTTAAAACAACTTGCCCTTTCCCATCATATCCACCTGTCGTCGTTTTTAAGACCGAAGGAAATGATAATTCAGCAATCGCTTCAGTAAGCTGATTTTGATTTTGAACTAATCTATACATTGCTACTGGTAACCCAGCTTTCTCAATTGCATTCTTTTCTGTAAAACGATTTTGCGTTTTATTTAACAACTGACTACCTTGTGGTAAGTAAGCATGTTTTTCAAGCCATTGTAAACATCTATAATCAATATTCTCAAATTCATATGTGACAACGTCGCTTATCTCTGCTAAATGCTGAATTGCTTTTAGATCGTCATATGGTGCAACGACTTCAACATCAGCAACTTGTGCACATGGTGAATGCTTTGTAGGATCTAAAACAGCAATTTTATAACCCATTTCCTTAGCTGCCAACGCCATCATTCTTCCAAGCTGGCCGCCTCCAATAATGCCGATTGTTTTTCCAGGTAAAATGATTCTCGTCATACTAGCTCACTACCTTCACGCACAGTTTTCTCAATAGCTTCTCGTCTCAACTCCAATGCATCATGTATATCATCATGAAATGATCCAAGTATTTGTGCAGCAAGTAATCCAGCATTCGTTGAACCAGCCTTACCAATTGCAACAGTTGCAACTGGAACCCCTCCTGGCATTTGGACAATGGATAATAATGAATCTAGACCGTTTAACGCTTTTGATTGAACTGGGACACCGATTACAGGAAGATTTGTCTTCGCTGCAACCATTCCTGGTAAATGCGCTGCTCCACCGGCTCCAGCAATAATAACTTTTAATCCACGTTCACGAGCTGTTTCTGCATATTCAAACATATAATCCGGAGTCCGATGAGCGGATACAACTTTTTTCTCATACGGTATATTTAATTCATCTAAAATGTCACAAGCATATTTCATTGTTTCCCAGTCTGACGTGCTTCCCATTATGACTCCAACTAGTGATTTCATATTAGAATCCCCCCGATTCAAATAAAAAAAGCCTGAAATAGAACAGTTTCTCTTTTACTATGAGAGAAAGCGCTCTACTCAGGCATACGTATCCCTTGTGAATAGAAAAATACCGAGTGACTTTCCCTCATAGTCTAACGAATAACGGTCGTTAGGTAGAGACTTGCAGGCCATATCCCCGCGATTATATGAGGTCTTATATATTATTGTTTCTATGGCTATATTAACAATATTTCATAAACAATGTCAATAAATAATCGAATGTTTTTTTATTAGTCATCGATAACGTTCGTGTTTTAGTTATATTCAAAAGAAGAATTGCAACTATATACAAGAAGAAAAGGGAATTAGAATATATATTTCTAGAGATCTATTTTATACATAACTGTTCATATATACTGTTGTCTGTTCATATATACTGTTGTCTGTTCATATATACTGTTGTGTCTACAAATCAATATAATTTATATGGTGGTGATTTTATTTATAAGGAGGATAACCGTGAAAAAATAACTATGCTATTATCATATATGATAGAAATAATGTTTCCTATCTTAGGGATTATTTTAGGGGAATTTGGAAAATTAGGAGCACAAAAAATCATTGCCATTATTTTAAATAGTCTCTATTTCATTCTTTTTTCGTCTTTAGGATTATTAAATTTACAGATTCTAACCTTCGGTAAATAAAAATAAACACAAAAAAACCTAAGTCGAAACGACTTAGGTTTTTGCTTGGCGACGTCCTACTCTCACAGGGACAAGGTCCCAACTACCATCGGCGCTAGAGAGCTTAACTTCCGTGTTCGGTATGGGAACGGGTGTGACCTCTCTGCCATCATCACCAAACTATGAAGGTATATTCCTTCAAAACTAGATAACATTTGCTTCATATTATATGGTTAAGTCCTCGATCTATTAGTATTCGTCAGCTCCACATGTCACCATGCTTCCACCTCGAACCTATCAACCTGATCAT
>NZ_JBIYDV010000012.1:0-187641 GCF_044909215.1 Bacillus sp. RC252
GAATTTAAAAAAGATGACTCCTGTTGGATACAGAAATCATCTTCTTGATGTTGCCTAACTTTTTTCAAAATGTCCTTTACAAAGGGTACAGATTAAATCGCACCTACTTTTTTACCAAAAGCCTTCTCAGAAAAAGTTGCAATTCCCCCTGCATTTGGATGCTCAATAGATAAAAAAGCGAATGTTAATGCAAGTGGGATACTAAGTAAAATCATAATAAGCCAAGAAATAATCGCATTCCCTTCCGCTATACTCGCAGTCATACCAGGTAATATAAGAATTCCTGATCCTAAAACTGCCCCTACGTATAAAGCTGTTCCCTTTTTAATAGAAATTGTTTCGTTGAAATGATTAGACATTACATGCACCTCCATTTATATTTTAATTATAGAAAGTTATCAGTCTATTCAATATTCAATTGTGTATGTAATTTAGCATTAGATTTTATATTATGCATGTATTTCAGAAGTTTACTTTCAACTTTGCAAAGGAGCATGAGTAATGGATGAGATTGATAAGAAAATAACCCTATTATTACAAGAAGATGCCAGGATGACAATTACAGAAATGACTGAGCATCTACACCTTAGCCGCCCTAGCGTTACAGAAAGACTAAAAAGGTTACAAGATGCAGGAATAATTGAAAAGTATACAGCACGGATATCACTGGATACAGTTGGAAAATCAATTCAAGCATTTTTAAGAATCGAAAATTTAAAGATTCCATGCAAAAAATTTGAGGAGAAAATATACGAAGAACATAGAATACTCGAATGTCACCGAGTAACAGGTGAAAGTAGCTATTACTTAAAAGTAGCGGTTCACTCAATGAAAGAATTAGAGGAATTAATTGATATCGTTATACCATTTGGTATAGTAAAAACTTCTATGATTTTATCATCACCGATACCATATCGACCGATAATTGTAGAATAGTAATAAAAAGAGGTTATCCAAAAAGTATAAAATATCATACTCTTTTGGATAACCCTTTACAATTTATAAGAACTTTTGACTAAACTTCTTTTTTAATCCATTTTATTTTCAGCTGAAATTTTAAAGTACTTCGCAGATAATTTATAAGAGCGATTCTCATTATAAAAGTTACCTAATTCATAGGATAATTCAGCAACTAAGCGATGTTGCTTTTTTTCTACTCCCACTTCAATTGCTTTTTGCATATTTTTTTCATATTCATAATAATCTCCACGTATATTGAATATTTTAGCTTTCAAACCATATAGTTGGACATGTGCAATTGGTACATCATAAATCGATAAAAAATGAAATGCTTCATTCATAACTTTATTAACATTTTTCCAATCTTTAAGTTCTATGTACACCTCTATCATGTTTCGTAATGCATATACCTTTTGATGTTTCTCCGATAAAAATTCACTCAATTTCATAGATGAATTACCAATATCGCATCCTAGTAATTAGTTTGTCGAATTATTTAGTAAACTCGAAAGGAAGATAAACATGATTGTAAGACTAAAAAACGAATCAGCACGAAAAATAGTAAGATATGTTGGAGGCGCTGTTTTACTTTTAATAATCGCTTCTTTCCTTTATCAGTGGAAAAATGACTTAGTAATTGATCATACTGAAAGAGTCAGCTTTGCACTAGCTATCACTACTTTCCTATCTACCTTCTTACCTTTTAAAGAGAAAGTTAAGAAGTAATTACATATTTTTCATTCGCATAAAACAATTATTTTAGAATTAAAAAAGGATTGATCAAAAGATCAATCCTTTACTCTACTTCATTTAAGAAAAATAATGTTAACGCACCTGGTCCTGTATGCGCTCCGATTGCTGCTCCAATTGTATTTACGATAAATACTTCACAGCCGAATCTTTCAGTAATTAATGCTTTTAATGCTTCGGCAGTTTCTAAATCATCACCGTGAGTCATACCGATTGTTTGACCTTTAAGGTCTTTCCCGCGCTCTTCCATAATATCAACAATTCGGCTTAATACTTTCTTTTTCCCTCGTACCTTTTCAAGTGGTACAAGTTTTCCTTCATCCACATTTAAGATTGGCTTAATGTTTAGCAAACCACCGATGAAACCGGCTACTTTACTTAAACGGCCACCTCTAACAAGGTACTGTAAGTCAGCTACAGTGAAGATATGCTCCATATGCTCCATTAGAAAAGCGACACGGTTTAATATTTCTTCTTTCGATGCGCCCTCTTTTGCCATTTTTGCAGCCTCTAATACGACAATACCCTGACCGAGTGAGGCACATTTTGTATCGATAATTTCTAAATCTAAATCAGTGTATGTTTCTTTCACTTCTTTTTTAATGAGAACTGACGATTGATATGTACCAGACAATTCAGATGAAAAAGCTAAATATATACAAGGGTTACCTTCTTTTGCATAGGAAACAAATTTTTCTTGGAATGTTTCAAGTGAAGGCAATGACGTTTTATAAACTGCGCCTTCTCTCATTTTTTGCAATAAAGTAACTGATTTTAATGTAACCCCATCTAAATACTCTGTTTCTGCTTCATCATATACACGGAGTGGAATTAAATCAATATCATATGCTTGCAGCAATTCTAACGGTAAATCCGCCGCACTATCCGTAATGATTTTAACACCCATTTTTAAACCTCTATTCTGTTATAAATATATAATAAATAAAATAAAAAATATTACTTTTAAATTATATACGTAAAACTAAAATGAAGAAAGGAAAAGACTTTATATTGTATGCACTATTATTCAAAACTTGAACTGCAAATAAAAATGATTTCATTTTAACCTCTTTTTACAAGTTATTACACTGTGTATAATGAGAATATTACATTTTTTCTGAGGGAGGATACATATGAGTATTCAACTAGCTACATCTAATGATTTAGAATGGGTTAATAATCATTATGAATCGATAGGATTTGTACCAAGTGATTTAACACGAGACACAGTTGCGATCATTACATACAACAACGAGTATGCAGGTGTTGGACGTTTAGTCCAAATAGATGAAAATACTATTGAAATGGGTGGGATTTTTATTCTCCCTAAATTCAGGGGTCTACAATTAGCTGGGGAACTCGTATCATTTTTAGTACAAACTGCGAAAAAATTACAAATACAAAATGTGTATTGTCTTCCTTTCGAGGAACTAGAAAACTTTTATAAAAAATATGGCTATACTGAAGTCGATACTACGAAAGAAGTTGTCCACCCAATTATTCTAAAAAAATATAATTGGTGTTTGGAAAATTACGATAAACATGTTTTACTATTTAAATTGTGAGTTTTGTAAAAAAGGAGTCAATGCACTTTGTATTACACATCAGATTATACAAGCAATTATCTGTGAATTAGCTTCTTTATTCAAACAACATATACGCCACATTTTATGCCTGTTTTTAATAAGTGTTAGCAAGTTCGTTGACAAACTTGTTAGCACCTTTTTAAAACATAAACCTGAAGAAATTCATACAATTAAGTAACTATCCTAGCTAGCAATAATATCATCCTTCATAAATATTAAAATGAATTCATTGAGGATAAACCGTTTGGAGGATATTCTATAGCACTGAATGATTTACAAAAGATTACGCATTGATACGCTACGAATAAAAATAATGAGCTAATCAAGGGAATATAATCATTTTTATGTAATTCGCACTTGTACTTCCTGTTCTTGTATCACTTGAATGATTAATTCCAATACAATATTTTGTACTAACTGATACACATTGTCATGAAATGTACTTTGTTCTGATATGTATTCAATACATTGATATATATATCCTTCTACCAATAAGCTCCCTTTTTCAACTGTAAATTTATTTTGTCCATTCTTTTTTACTTTTGGTACTAAAAATTCGGTTTTGGTCAAAATAATCTCCTGTTCCACCTCTTTTATTCCTATGACTTTTTCTGTAAATACCACTTTTTCTCGTAAACTAATTTCACCTTTATATTTTCCTATTTCTACTGGTAGTCTGGCTGTTATATAATTATTTACTTCTCCTTCATTTCCACTCTCTAATATTATGCTGTGAATAGGAATCCATGAAGATGTCTCTACCTTATTCTCTTCATTATTCCCTTTAACTTTTTGATTATATAATTCAACAAGCATTCTCTTTTCATGAAGATTTAAAGAAACTAATTTACAATAAGCCTCCGAATGATACTGTTGCACTGTAGTTAATAACTTAGAATCTAATTCACGCCCCTCCGCATATTTTTCATTTCGAAATACAAATGCATCTTGATTTTTCACATTTATTTTTGGAAATACATTAAAGCTAGACACTTCTGAAATAATAGAAAATGGCGTTTTCACTACCATTGAATGCACTGAAGTCTCTATTTTTGATCCTAAACCTATACTTTCTCTCTTTGATTCAGTTTCTTCACTTTTTTTCTCTGATTCATTTGCTACTTCTACTTTCTCTAATCCAATCACTTTATTTTCTTTTGCTGGTTCAGTCTCTTCACTTTCTTTGTTTGATTCAATTGCTTTTTCTTCTTGCTCTAATTCTCTTTCTTCATATTCTTTTGCTGATACAGTTTTTTCACTTTTTTTCTCTAATCCAATTACTTTTTCTTCTTTTTTTGATTCAATTTCTTCATTTTCTTCCTCAAATCCAATTGCTTTTTCTTCTTTTGCTGATACAGTTTTTTCACTTTCTTCCTCTAATTCAATTGCTTTTTCTTCTTTTTTTGATTCAGTTTCTTCACTTTCTTTCTCTAATACAATTACTTTTTCTTCTTTTGCTGATCTAGTTTTTTCACTTTCTTTCTCTAATTCAATTGCTTTTTCTTCTTTTGCTGATCTAGTTTTTTCACTTTCTTCCTCTAATTCAATTGCTTTATCTTCTTTTTTTGACTCTGTTTCTTTACTTTCCTTTTTTTCTCTTATTTCGCGCGAATCATCTTGAACATTCAGCATTTTCCATTTGTAAACTTTGTTCCATATTTCCTTACCAACCCATGGCTTATTCATCACCATCCCCCCATCTGATGAAATTCATAAAAATATGCTTTTTGTACGCGACCATTCCATCATTATATATGTTTTATAATAATAAAAAAGACATTGTCTTTTTATTAAAGACAATGCTTTTTTAGTCTTATACTTGTACTTGTTGTACTTGTAAAACTTTTAAAGTAAGGTCTAGTACAATTTTTTCACGAAGCGTTCCAAATGGCTCGTTTAATTCTGTTGGACAAGGGGAAAAGTCTAATTCGAAAAATTGAGCACTTACTAATTCGACATATGGTTGTTCGTTATAAAAAACTGAATTTTGGAAGAAGTATTTATCTAAACGTGGTAAATCGCCGTTGTTAGGATTAATAAAATGAGATGTAGTGTCTGAAGAAGCAGCTATTAAAGCTAGTGATAGAAAATCAGCTTCTGTTAGATCTGCAAAACCAGAAAATGGAACATTTGCAATGCGGTCATATAGAACTCCATTACACTCATCATTTGCATATTCAATATTTTTACGAATATACCCTTGTACAAATAATTTTCCTCTTGTAACTCGGTTGTAAGGTGTACCAACTACCGGAGTAAATGCTACAGGAACTAACTTACCTTGTGTTAAAAATACATTTTTTAAGACACGTTTAATCTCAGTTGCTGGAGGATCTAATGGAACATCGGCTTCTACAACAATTTGAATTGTTCTTTCCGCTAATACAACTGGTATTTTTACGATTGGTGCTCCTGGAGTAGTAATTGGTGTTGCTGCAGCATCACTTAATGGTGTTTGGGTTTGTCCCGCTACCTGACATGGTACATTAATTGGGCATTGTTCACTCATATTTTATAATCTCCTTTATATGAAAAATTTAGAGCTTTTTAACTCTCTATACTGTATATGTTTGTCTTCTATTAATGCGTGGGTTTGTATCATAGTCACTTTTATCATTTACAAATAAAAAGAGTACTCTCTCTTTAATAGTCAAATACACATAACTTAATGTACTTAATTTTCATGTATATTTACCTATAAAAAATAGAATTTCTTAACTCTCAACGTGGAAAAATACAATGATACGTTAATTAAGTTCAATAGTAAAAAAGATAACCATATTTTCGAAGAAACTTTCAAAAAATCTATTCTTACATTTATTAAGGCAGATAAATTTAAGTTTGTTGATTTCTTCATCTCATAATATCTTTGCAACTGCAATTTAATATTGGGTAACACCTGATTGTTAAAAAATAAAAACCGACTTAATAAAGTCGGTTTTTATACCTACATTGTTGTGGAATCACTTCATCTTTATCATTCACATCGTTTTTTTACTCTCACCTTTTCCAATAGAATTTATCAATACTTCTAATGAAAACAATCTTGTCGTTGTTCTCCCCTCTAATACTATTAATTAACATCTCTCTTAACACCTTTAGTTTAGGTAAAATTATCTTTGGATATTTTATCTTTGTAATTATAAAAAAGGGCTAATTAATGTTAATTTAATTGGATTTTCTAGCCTTTTTATGTTGTAAAATTCAATTCGTACAAACTCGTTCATTTACCTATTATTTACAAAAAAGTATCGTACGCCTTATCAAAAACATATCCAAGCTTTTCCACTAGTTTAGCAGAAGTGCTATTCGCTGCATCCCAGTTTGGATATTTCGTCTTTTCTAAACAATCCAATATTAAAGCCGTACTTACTGCAGTCACCAATCCTTTTCTTCTATGATTCGGATCAGTAGCAACTTCAATTTCAATCCCATCATCATAAATACTATATGATGATGCACCGCATACAACGTCTCCTTTATAGAAAATACTATAACCAATACCTCGATTTATATAATCATCTATCAATTGATAAAGTCTTGCCGTGGTCAACGGATTTTCCATCTAGATGCAGAGTGCCGAAAAAAGTGAAGTAAACAAAAAATAACTCCAAAATCAACTTTTAATGTATATTTTGGAGTTACTTTACGCTTACTTTAAATTCACAATTTTCTATTTTCCTTTTCTTATTTATGTTTATCAGCTAAGTATCTAGCATAGTGAACTAAATTTCTAGCTACATCTAATTCAAGATTAAATATATTAGGTACACCTGGTCTCCAATTCACCTCAAACAACCACAATTTTTGGTTTTCATCAATCCCAACATCAATTCCTAACTCATCAAATAATACATCCTTATATAAAGAATTAAAATGGTTAGAAAAACTTACCGCAAATCGTTCTAAATACCTTTGAATATTATACCAATCGTTATCAAACTCCGTTTTTAAAAAAATATCTAAATAAGTACTATAACCACCGCTAGCCATATTTGATACAACACTTCCTAATGGACCTATTCTCGGGAATATTGAAGTAATAACCCACTTTCCTTCTCCATTTCTTTGAACATGCAATCGAAAATCATAAACATGACCAGATTTCATTTGACATGAAATAAACTGTTGAACTATGTAACCTTTCTCTTGAATCTTATCAGATAAAAAACTTAGCAATTGTTTTTTATTTATTAATGAAATTTGTTCTGACTCATTCATACTGTAATTCATCCCATGTTTTTCAATGAAAACGATACCCTTACCTTGATGTCCAGAAATTGGTTTAATAATAACTTTTCCATAACGATCAATCATGTCAAAAAACTTATTAACATCATTTAATTCATAAAAAGGAATAAGATATTGCTTAAATTTTTCTGCTTTTTTTATTCTGTTATATACACTTAATTTATCTCCGATTGAATGACTTGTGAATGGAACTTTATCATATAGATAATCAAAAATTTGCTGATTTTTATCACTAACATGAACACTTGCATTATAAATAACATCAGGAAAAGAAAATTCTTGTTTAACCCATTCACCATTTTCATAAGTTTTACCTAAAATCTTCTCAGTCTCTATATTTACTTTCCCTAAAGTAAAATAAAAAAAGTTTATACCTTCAGCTTTGGCTACAGCAGCATAAGTATATGCTTTCTTTACGACATTCGGATCTTTCCGATGATGAAGCATACCAATTATAGTCATATCGGTTCCTCTTCCCCTCTTTTTAAAGATCTTTTTCAAAACAAATATCAACTTCATTATATATATATTCATGTTCTCCTTCATTCAACCATTTTTTGAAAAGTCTAGAACAAGCTTAACCTCATTTTAATATTCTACCTATAGAAATAATAAATCTAAGGGTTTATAAAATAATTAAGGTAGGGTGGCATAAGATGGATACTATTGTTTTTATTGAAACAAATAAATCTGGATCCAGTAGGGAAGCGATCAAAGCAGCTGAAAAACTTAATTTCTTTACTGTTTTATTAACGAAAAAAACAAAATTTATTGAAGAACGCAGTACATTCCCTGATGTACATCAGATGATTTTCACTGATATAAATGATTATGATAATATAATTACTACAATTGAAAAATTAAATAAATCAGGAAAGAACATAAAAGGAATCTTTAGTTTTATTGACCCCTTTGTTTATCTGGCTGCACGTTTATCAGAAAAATTCTGCTCAAATATTGTATCCACTGAAGCTATCTATCGTATGGAAAATAAAATATTAACTCGTAATGTCCTTAAAGATTTACCAATCTCACTCAACTATTTAATTTACAAACCAACAGAACCATTATCATCTTTTCTAAAAAAAAATAAAAAGATAAATTTCCCTCTTATTGTGAAATCCCCTAAATCATCAGGATCAAAAGATGTATTATTAGTAAAAAATAAAAATCAATTAATTTTATCTATACAAAGCCTTTTAGAAAAACTACCTAATGAAGAAATTCTACTTGAAGAATATGTAGATGGACCTCAGTACTTAGTCGAAATTTTAGTTCAAAATGGAAAAGTCCATATTATAGCAGTAATTGAACAAGAAATTACACTCTTTGAACGTTTTATTGTTACTGGTTATTCTTTACTAGGACAGGTAGACAAAAGTCTATATACTAGTCTTTTCAATGCAGTTAATTCTGTTATTCAGGCTTTTAATATGAAAAATGGAGCTTGTCATCTAGAACTCCGGAGAATAAATAATGATTGGAAATTAATTGAGATAAACCCCAGAATATCAGGTGGAGCAATGAATGATATAATTGAAATTGGACATGGAATCAACTTAGTGCAAGAGACTATTCAGTTAATGTTAGGAAATAAACCTTCACTAAATAAAAAACATCATAAATATGTATACACTCATTACCTAACAGTTAAATTTAAAGGGAAACTAATTCGAGTTACAGGAAAGAACCGTAGTTCTAAATATCCTGGCGTAGAGAAAGTTTATATAAAACCTAAAAAAGGAACTGTCTTAAAACCACCTACATCAATGGGACATCGATGTGGCTACGTTTTAGCAGCATCCTATTTTAAAACAGAAGCTAAAAAAATAGCTTTAAAAGCAGCCAAAGAAATTTCATTTGAAATCCAAAAAGAATAAATGCAACATAAAAAACAAGATATATACACCAACTCATAAAAATATACTAAAATCAAGTTTCTTACAATTCTAATTATCATAATGCGTAATAAAAAAGTTCAATCCTTATCTACATTTATAGAAGGAGTGAACTTTTTTATTATGAAATTTTAATTTATTTACCCAACAAGCGACTCCAAAATGACTTCTTCTGTTCTGAAGCTACTATTAAGCATTTACTTTTATATAGTTTTTCGAATACTTACAAATGAGCTTTTATCTAATTAAAAATGTTCTCCGTGAATAATAACAAAGTAATGTTTTTTATTATTTTATAAATTTTTTCGAAACATAAAATTTTAACTAAGAGGGTTAATCAATAGATACGTTATAACTCCTTCTTAGAAATAAAAGATTCCGTCGCACCATTTATATATATTTTAGTCAACTTAATAATTGACTTGTACGTATTATTGTCATTCATTATCATCTTTTTCATCTCTTCTATTTCGGCATTACTAGTTCCACTCTCTATTTTTAAACAGTTCGAAATGGAAAGATATCCGCTTGATGCTAAAATAATAATATAAGTAACATCAGGGAAATTAATAAATAGCAATCCAAATTTCAAAGGATTCCCAGCTGTATCCGATAAAATTAATCGAAAATCTAACAGTTCAGGTACTGGAACAAAATCCTTAGAAACAATCGCTTCACCTACTATAGTAATTTGCTTTACTACATTCCCAAGCTCATCTACAAATTCAACACATCTAGGTGGATCAATCATTTTTGCCTGTAAAGATAAACTTAATTCAGGGTTATTAAAATCGAAGAATAGTGTACTTCCCTCAGTTAAACAATGTGGACAAACATTTCCAAGTAAACTGAATTCCTCTTCAATAAATTTAACTTTCGTTTTACAACTACAAACTTTCCCTATTCGAATCGCATCAATTCTTGAACAATCTACAAATATTACCTCACTGTCTTCTTGTGCAAACGACACTATACCTTTTATCTCATTAAATGAAATAAAATAGGATACAACTATTTCGTTTCCGTCTATTACGATACTCTCAACCCTAGAATAAGGATTTAAACTTTTCAAAAATTCACATATACTATTTTGACAACATTGACAATCACGTTTCGGCTCACAATCCACTGATTCTCCATTCCTTTCCTATATGTTTTACCTAATAAATATAATATGAAAGGCATGTAAGAAAAGCTTGGACAATATAACTCTAATATTAGTCTAGATAAGTATACAGACATATGCCTGTCAAATTAAGAAACTAATCGTTCCTCAAATAAGTAATAAAATATACTTTTCACTATAAATGCATATAACAATTTCATCTTTCAACAAAAAAGCGTTATAATAAAGTGAAACTTCTATTAGCAGGGAACTTTATCTCCTACTAATGGTTAGCCCTCACCAATCGGGCAGTCATCTCCCGCCGTCCTCATCATTTACTTCTTCATCTTGAGGTGGGAGTCTACTGCTCGTTATTGCGGGATGAATTGCAGCCTCTAAGATTACGTTATAAAGGAGATTAAAACAATGACTAAAATTAAAGTATATCAAGTAAAAGAAGAAAATATGGAAGCAGTAAAAAACATTATTGATGTTGAGGAACAAAATCCAACTGCTGAGAACTTACAAAATCTATATACATGTGTATTAGATACTGAAGATATGGCATTACCTGAATCATACATTGAAGAAGATATCTTAATTGATTCTATGGAAGTTATGGTTAACGCTTCTCAAAGCAAGCTAAGAGACTTAGGTACATATGATGTAATCGAAGTTCAAAACAAAGGTAAGAAAACACACATTTTATTATTAGCAGACGAAGAATACGAAATTATCGAAGGCTAATTCGACTCCGTACATAAGAAAAAGCTCCTTTCAAAATTGAAAGGAGCTTTTTCTTTATGCTTTTGATGTTTCACTTTTCACCTTGTTTTGTTCTTTTTTATATACCATGCGCTCATTTCCCATAAAGAAAACGAATACGAACGCTAAACTTGCGGGGACTAACGCCCACATAAATGTCTGAACGATTGAACTAGAGAGAGCTTCAATAATTTTATCTAATATTTGCGGCGGAATTTGAGATCTTGCCGATTCTGATAGAATAGCTCTTGAATCTCCTAAAGCGTTTGTATTCATTCCTCCGCTCATACCTTTAAACGATTCTTCTAATTGATCCTGGAAACCAGTTCTTTGAATCATCCCGAAGATTGTAATACCAAGTGTCATACCTAATGAACGAATGAAGTTACTCGTTGAAGTCGCAGAACCGCGTTGCTCCATACCGAAGTTATGAATAGCAGCCATACTTAGTACAGAGAATGAGAAACCAACTCCAAAACCGATAATAACCATATAAATTGTTAATAATATACGACTTGTTTCTGGCGTTAATGTACTTAATAAGAATAATCCGATTAGCATAATTACAGCGGAAATAATCATAATGTTTCGGTAGCTAAGTTTCGATGTTAAAAATCCACCTAACTGCGCTGTAACTACTGATCCTAACATCATTGGTAATAACAATAATCCTGCGTTTGTTGCCGTACCACCGTATACACCTTGAATAAATAACGGAATGTACACAGTTGCTGACATAAATGCCGCCCCGTAACATAAGGCAATAATTGTACTCATTCCGAATAGACGTTGTTTAAACATCTCAAATGAAATGATTGGTTCTTCTACTTTTCGTTCAATAACAATAAAAGCAATTACTAAAATAGCGAACCCAGCAAATAAACTTAAAATAAAGCTAGAATCCCAATCATACTTTTGTCCGCCTAATTCTAAGGCGAACATTAAACAAACTACTGCACCAACTAAAGTAATTGCGCCAAACCAATCAATCTTTTGTTCTCTATGAACTCGTGACTCTTTATAAAATAATGTAATAAAAATAAGTGCTAAAATTCCAAGTGGTAAGTTAATATAAAACACCCAGTGCCAGCTAATATAATCTGTAATATATGCGCCAAGTAATGGCCCGAAAATACTTGATAAACCAAATACTGCTCCGAATAAACCACCCATTTTCCCGCGCTTTTCTGGAGGGAAAATATCAAAAACGATAGTAAATGCGATTGGCACTAGTGCCCCGCCGCCAATACCTTGAATGGCACGATAAATACCTAACTGTGTAATATTTTCAGCAGTTCCACAAAGTGCCGAACCAATCATAAAGACGATTAAACCGAAAATAAAGAATCTCTTTCTACCATACATATCTGATAGTTTACCGAAAATCGGCATACCTGCCATTTCTGCGACCATATAGGCAGAAACGACCCATACAAAGTTTTCAAGGCCTCCTAAATCACCAACGATTGTTCCCATCGCTGTTACGACAATGGTATTATCCATTGATGCCATTAAAATCCCTAGCAATAAGCCCGCCACAACAAAACCGAGCTTATTATTCTTCTCAACCATAACCTTGCTCTCCCTCATACTACTTATATTTGTTTATGTTCTTTTACGACTGCATTACCTTTCTGATTAAAACTAGTGTGATATTCTACTACACTAATTTCACAGCCAGGGCCAATTATAACATGATTTCCTCTTACTACGTCTGCTATTGTATGTTCTAAATAAATATCATCCCCTTCAATAATTGATGTTTGAAGGCTTCCTGCATGACTTGTAAAAGGAATAAATCTCGCTTTTTTACGTACTGTAATCTTTTTCCCACCGATTTCTCTCACTTTACTTCCTTCATAACGAAGTGAGATTTCAATATTTTCAGCATTAAGCAAACCATCACTTTCAAGACCACCAGTTAGTAATAATTCCTCTACTTCTATATCTCCCTTTACATTTAAAGCGCCTTTCACATCTACGAAATCACCGGATAGCTTCCCTTTAAATTCTATCATACCTCTAACTTTTGTTTTATTAATTTGTCCGTCGCCTTGTACTTGGGCATTGCCATATACTTTTACATATTCCGCCTCCATATTCCCCTGTACTTCACTATCTCCATACACGACATAATTTTTCGCTTTCATATTGCCACGTACTTCACTCGTACCATACGTTTTAAAATCATTACAACTCATATGATTAGAGATTGTTCCTTCGCCGCGTATCTTTACTTTGTTATAATCTCCACCTGCTGAGCTACCTGATCCATTTACAGTAAGACTATGTTGATTTTCCATACCGATTCCTCTCTCCCTTTTAAACTTAAACTTGCTTAATTTCTTTTACATTTGCGCTTTTATCAACAGTAAGAACCCCAGTATATTCAATTAGTTCAATCTCACAGTTCGGCCCTACAGTAACATTGTTTCCCCTTACTGTTTTAATGTGAGCATAATCAATATCGATATTGTCACCTTCTAGCAGTTCAGCTTCTAACTGTAAGCCAAATACTGTTTTAAATAGTCTACTAAAAGCACTCAATCTATGTTTTACTTTAATGGTTTGGCCACCAATTTCTTTCGCTCTACATGTACCATGAATATTTATATTAATTTCATCTGCGCTTAATAATCCACCAACTGTAAATTGCCCTTCTGAAGAAAAAATATCAACTTCACAATTACCATCAATCGTCGCTTGACCATTGATTTTAAATTCTTCACCAGTTACATTACCACCTATCGTCCCTTTTCCTGCAATTTTTAAAGTGGTCGCCTTTACATCTTGTGTAATTGTCCCTTTCCCATCGATTCGCATCATTTCTGCACTAACTGTACCCTCAACTTTACCTGATCCGCTAATTCTCGCATCGCTACTTTTCAAATCACCAGTAACAATTCCGTAACCATTACATTCAAATTGGTCGCACTCAACGTTTCCATTAACAGTTCCTTTTCCATTTAGTTGCACTTTATGAAACTCTCCACCGTTTGATGAACCATATCCGTTTATAATTAAATTTTCTGTACGCATTATTTCTCCTCCACTACAACAGTTTAGTTTTTAATGCTTCGGTATATTTCATAATTGCTACACGTAAAACAATCTTTGTTCCCTTTTCAAAAATTAAATCCTCAACGCTTGATACTAAGAAGCATGTAGAAACCCCTAACTTCCGAATAATAACTAAGTCACAATTTTTATGTTTAATCGCTTCATAATTTTCACGTAAAACTTGTAAAACCATTTTCCCTTCTTCTAAGCTAACGTCTCCTGATTGAAGAAGTTCTTCTAACACGTATACATAAAGAATATCTGCAAATTGAAAATCTGCCGTTTTGTTCGTTTGCTCCATGAAAAATTGTAAAACAGGTTCTGATGTAATTTCTTTACGAATGAGATCTTCCTTTGCTAAAAGAATCTCTGTTACGCTTGGTGAAAACATATTTGCCAATTCATCAAGCGATAGATCCTCTTTCATCGTTTGAATTTTATCAATACGCTCTAATATCTTTTCTTTCGGAAAAAATGTTTCCTGACCTGTGAACGTTGACTTCCGTACAAACCAATCTTCCGGTATTAAATTTTTTCTCTTCCACCTATATAACTGTCCGTATGAAATACCAGTTAACTCTAATAAATCTTTTTTTGAAATTAAATCTGTAATCAACTGTATATCACTCCTTCCTAATAATAACGTAACATAACACTGTTACGCTGTAAATGGACTTTTATAACATGTAGCGTAACAATGTGGAAAACAAACTTCATTTCCATACAAAAAAGGTTCTTACACATCTTACTAAAATGCATAAGAACCTTTATATATCAAGCCTTAAACCATATTTGATAAAAATCAATCCAACCTTGTGGATTAATCATTATATTTTGCACTTTTTCGTGTGAACTTACTTGCTGTTTGTTACGGTATAAAGGAATAATATGAATTTGACGTAACAATGTGTCTTCAATATCGTGTAACAGTGTCATCCGTTTCTCTAATTGATTCTCTATAAAATAAGACTGCAATACTTCGTTAAATTTTATATTGCTATGTTGATGAATAAAGCTGTTTTTTGTAAGAAACATATATAGTAAACTTTCTTCAATACGCTCACTAATTGTCGCACTATCATGTATTATATCAGCCTTTTGTATCGTACTTGCTTGCAATAACTCTTTTGTTTCAAGAAAAACGACTTCAATAGTGACGCCATACTTCGCACACTCTTTTTGTATCCAATCTGAGTCTTCAACATGATCTTGTTCTGTAAATGTATATAGTCGCAGTGTTTCATTACGGTAAGAGCTCTCTTTAATAAGCGTATATATGTCCTCATTTATATGTATAGTGCCACCCTTTGTTAGAACCAATTCTTCTGCTATTTCTCCGCGCGCTCCTTGCAATTCCTCGATAAGCGCATTGCTATGAATGATTTTATGTAGAGCTTTCCGAAACATCGTGTTTTGCATAGGTCCTTCTTTTGTGGTATTTAATGTAATGTATGTTACATTCGACTCAAGTCTAGTTAGTTCTTTATGATGCTTTTCTATATTGTTATAGTGTGCTTTCGCTAAAATATCGCACGTATTTACGCTGTGCTCTACATTCCATAATTCAATTCGATCGAGAAATGGTCGCTCGCGAAAATATAAATCATTTGCTTCTAATACGAATACATCCTCATTCTTTTCACATAATCGAAACGGTCCAGTACCGATTAACCTTCCATCTCCATCTTCATTTACAATAGAACACTGTTCTGTACTTAAAGCATGTAAAAACAACTTATTATCTGTAGATAAACGAATCTGCACAATGTAGTCATCAAGAATATGTAAACTTTCAATGTGCTGTAACATCCAAGCATGCGGGTTATTTTTTTCTTTCATAAATCGTTTAAATGTCTGTTCAACATCATAAGCGGTTAGTTCTTTTCTATTATGAAATTGAACACCTTTTCGTAAGTAGAAGGTCCACATATATTTCTGGTCATCATATTCCCAATAAAACGCAAGTCTTGGCTCTACACTGTTTGTATTTCCGTCTATATACACTAACGTGTCGTATATATGTTTTACCATATGACATTCCGAACGCATCGTAGCGTATACAGGGTCTAATGCAATGTCTAGATTCATTTGGACTTGCAAACGTAGTACATCTCTTCTCCCTTTAGATGTCCTTTCGACTTGATACCCGAATATCGAATCTATCCAAGTTTGAAATTGAGTTTGAAGTGATGGAAAATATGAGCTATACCTTTCAATAAATGCACTCCCGTTTTTTACATCCCCTTGTTTCGTTATTTCTTTTCCTCTTTCTAAAATTAAAGAAAGTGGATGTTTTTGAAATAACAACTTTGAACGATTTCCTCTTCCTCGGCCTGGAAACCACATAATCCAATTAAATTCTTCTAATTTTTTTATGATTAATTTACTATTTCGCTCTGTACAAAATAAAGTTTCAGATATATTTTGTATTGTTATTTCTAATTGTTCTCCCTCTGCTCTCCCATTTCCATACTGGAGCCACAGGTGCATATATTGCTCCAAAATAATCATAAAACGCCCCCTAAAAGATGAAAAATCTTCCTCTTTCATTCTACCCTTTTTCATTTCCGGCTTCCATCTTATCATTTCAATATAGAAAGGAGGAAATAAAAATGAAGTATCTTTTAAAACGTTATAATAAGCCTATTCTCATTCGATTGTTCGGTGAATTGTTAGTCCGAACGACTGAAGCGATGTTAGCTATCATTTTTATTGTTCACGTTAATAAAGCGTTAAATGGTAATGTTATAGTTACAATGCTTCTTTTCGGATTACAGCCTCTCGCTGATATTGTGTTTACATTAATCGCTGGGGGTGTAACAGATAAATACGGCCGAAAGAAAATAATGTTACTCGGATTACTTTTACAAGCTTTTGCCGTAAGCGGATTCGTTTTTGCTGAATCGGTCGCCTTTTTCGCCTTATTGTATGTAGTAAATGGTATTGGACGCTCTTTATATATTCCGGCACAGCGAGCACAAATCGCTGACTTAACGAAGGAAGAACAACAGGCAGAAATATTTGCTGTTCTTCAAACGATGGGAGCAATCGGCTCTGTAATTGGCCCATTAATTGGCGCCTTTTTCTATACTAGTCACCCTGAGTATTTATTTATTTTGCAAGGTGTAGCCCTTACGCTATATGCTATTCTCGTTTGGACGCAGCTTCCTGAAACAGCTCCACTCATGAAAAACGTTAATAAAACTAAAGAAGTATATTCGACAAAACAATTTATTTCAAAGCATTACGCTGTGTTTGGACTTATGGTTTCTACGCTACCGATTAGTTTTTTCTACGCTCAAACCGAATCGAATTATCGTATATTCGCCGAAAGTGTATTTCCAAATTTTCTATTTGTACTCGTGTTTATCTCAACTTGTAAAGCAGTCATGGAAGTTATGCTCCAAATTTTCCTTGTGAAATGGTCAGAACGATTTTCTATGCCAAAAATCATTGTTATTTCCTATACTTGCTATACGTTAGCTGCGATTGGCTACGGCTATTCCACAACAATATGGTCATTATTCTTCACATTGCTCTTTTTAGTAATTGGGGAAAGTATCGCTTTGAATCACTTACTACGATTCGTTTCACAAATAGCTCCAAGTCATAGTCGCGGATTGTACTTTTCTATATACGGTATACATTGGGATATTTCAAGAACTTGTGGGCCTTTTGTAGGAGCATTGTTATTAAGTAAATTAAGCGGTAGTACGCTATTTTATATTTGTGCCTTCTTATTAATAATTGGCGGTATTATTCAAGCTTTTTTTGTTCAATCGTTAGAAAGAAACAAAACAAAAGAGCTGTCCCTATAGGAACAGCTCTTTTATTTAACCTGCCATTTTATTAATACTATCCTCCGGTGAGAACACAGAAATATGATGTACTTTACCAGTCGATTTTGGAATTACGAATTTCAATTCAAACTGGTCATTTACTTTATAAACATAAATTTTATCATTACCATTTTCTTTAACAGACGCTGGTTTTCCTAAAGCCTTTTCGATCTCTTGTAACGTAATCACTTTAAGTTCTGAATGGTAAGATCGCACGTCAAAGACTTGTGATCCTTTATTAAAGCCAAATGCGACATTTTTATTTGTAAACGTCGCATACATCCCGTTTCCTGCTTGCTCCGTCTTATCAGCTTTCCCCCACACCTTCTCTATTTCTTCAATATCTCCTGTATGCGCCGCATATGGAACATTAGGTACTTTACCTACTTTCGCTTGCTCAAATAAATCTTTTACATGGTTAATTGATTTTTGATTAAGCACTGTATTTTTCGTATTAGACTCCGTTGAAGGTTTTACCGATTCTTGACCTTTTTGTTTTTCCACAGGTTCTTTCTCTTTTTTGGAAGCAGTCTCTTCATTCTTTTTACTCTTTTCTGACGTATCGCTCTTTTTTTCCGTACTATTTTCTGATGTTGAATTAGTTTGCTTCTTTTCCTCAGCGTTAGTACATGCGGTTAAAGCCGCTACACACGTTAAAGTTAGGAAAAATATAAGTACTTTCATATATACTTTCATCATTTTCAACCTCCCTCTTCAATATATTCACTTTTGTAACCATTCCATAACACTACTCCTCAAATTATTTCCCCCCAAAAAAGTAAGTGCTTCCGTTTCTCCGAAAGTACGGACCATATACTCTATATATGATTTTCCTAAAAAATAACCGAGTCGGTTGTATCCGAAATAAGTCCCTCCGGATAGACGGAACCATTCTTTCTCTTTTTCACCTGTCCACCCTTCAACATAATCTTGTAAAAAATGTTTCTTAATGTGCTCTTCAATTTCTTTATAATATTGTAACGATGAATCACCATTACTACTACATGAATAGTAAACGGACTCACTTAAACCTTTAACTATTAGTTGTGATAAATAGGTCGCGACCCCTTCACGATATAAACTTACCGGGGCATCATTCCATTCTCTTGTAATGCTACATTATGATATATGTCCGATTTCATGAGCAACGATAACACGGAGGTGCTCCCTTACAGGAGATAATTTCTCAGCCGCAAAAAATATATCCCCAATAATCTCCCTTTCCACAAATGCATTAGAACCAAATCCACCTACAAATATATGAAAAGTTACATCTATATTACTACCAAATTGAATGCGATAGTCCTTACTAACTTCTTGAATAATTGATGGTAAAATTTCTGAAATAATACGAATGTCTTCTAGTTTTGCAGGATACTTTTCAATCGCACTAGAGAGACGTTCTTCTGTCTTAGGACACTGAAACTTAAAATACTCTTCGAATGCCTCTGGGTGCATATCATAATATTTGTTCAAGTCATGTAATCCTATATCATTGCTTTCCAAAAGCTTTAAAAAGCTTGGAATTGTATTGTTAATCATCTTATTCATCTCCTTATTTACACCTTCTCTCCTTACTCGTTATATCCTTTTTCTATAACTTAAAATACACTGTCACAAAGGCTCCTTTAAATGCAAAAAACCAGCAGGGAGTGAATAATCATTCCCTGCTGGTTTAATATTTTTGGGGTTTCTGAAATTTAATCAAACCATTTTTCGCCGTCAGAAATCCATTAAAATTGCCTATTTATATAATTAAAAAAGCTGCCCTATTAAAGGACAGCTTCAAATATGTATTTTTACACTTCGATAGATTTACCATCTTCAACGATATGGTAAAGTAAGTGCGCTAAATGATGAATTGGACCATTTTCTTCCTCTTCTTCATTTGTCTCACCTTGGAATTCAAGATCATTTAAGTATAGTGCTAAAAATTGATAGAACAATTTCAAATCAAATCCGTAGCAAGCACTTGGTTCTTCATGATCTCCTTCATATTGTAACATTAAGTATTGCTCGTTTCCTTCTGTATCTTCAGCATCAAAGAATACGAAGAAACCAACGTTTGTATCTAAATCAAATAGATGACGAGTACCTTTTTCTGTTGCTTTCTCGAAGTCCTCTTCACTTAATTTATGTACTGTTGTTGCCTTTGCATTATCCTCTTGATGAAAATTTACTGTAAATGATTTCAATGCTGACACCTCCTAATTGTATAACAGTAGCATAACAGATTAGACAACATAATACAAAGGGACTGCTTACAAATGTAAACAGTCCCCTGTATTCATTTCCGCATTGCACGGAATATAAAGCTTACGATGAAAATCAAAACAATCGCGCCTATTAAAGCCGGAACAATCGCATATCCGCCTATAACAGGTCCGAATTTACCAAGTAACGCTGTACCAAGCCAAGAACCGACAATACCTGCAATAATATTACCGATTACACCGCCAGGTACATCCTTCCCAGTAATTAAACTTGCAAACCATCCTAATATACCACCAACGATTAAAGACCAAATCATATCATTTCCTCCTTTATAATTGACCAATAAAAATTATAATCAGAAACAATTGCTTACCATTAGTTATGTTACATTTTTCGTAAGTTATTCGTCTTATGAAAATCATTCAAATCTGCTCACCCTTTTAAGGACAATCTGGCTTCAATATTGTTCTCATAAATTCGTCTTTAAACGCTTGATAATTAAATTCAACGGCAATTTTTTGTATAGGACGATTATCAAACGTCGTTGGCTCAGCTATTTTTCTAAAATCTGCAACACTTTGACCTCTCGTTACATCATTCGTCGTACTTATCCAAACTGCTGATTTTTTATATTCAAAAATATCATCATTTATAAATGAAATGAACGGAAGTAAATCGTGAATCGGACTCCCAGCAATACCTGGATATTCTTTTTTGTAAAAGTTCTCGTAATAAAAATCGATCATTGGCTTAATAAGTTTCGCCTGCCCGGTTCCTTCTTTATCAATAATATCGACCATTTCAGGGGTAATAAGAGCACGCTGTGTTACATTTAACGGATATATAGTAGCATTCTGCGCATATTTCATAACGATATTCGCGGCAATTGGATCGCCGTAAAAATTAGCTTCTGATACAGGTGTAACGTTTCCCGGAAATAGAAAAGCACCGCCCATTATATAATAAGAACATACTCGATTCATTAAATTGGGGTACAATAAAAATAATGTTGCAAGTGTTGTTAATCGTCCCGTCGCGACTATAATAATATCTTCTGGACAAGGCTCAATTAATTTAATCAATTCACAAAAATTTTCTCTGTCACAAATTCTCATTTTCGGTGGAATAATTGGACCTAAACCGTGATCCCCATGAATTTCAGGGAAAAACAAAGGTTCTTCAGCTGTCATTGGTCTACTGGCACCTTCAATAATCTTCACTTTTGTAGCATAGTATCTTTCTAAAAAATAAACATTTTCCGTAACAATTTCTCTTGATACATTTCCATACTCTGCAACGATACCTATAATATCTAATTTGCATGTTTTATTCGCATAAATTAACGTTACTGCATCATCAATACCAAAATCTCCGAAAAAGATTATTTTTTTATTAATTTTCCTCACCCCTCTCCAGCATAATCTACTATTATTATTATGCGAAAAAGACAAGGCGGTGAAACAGAGATAATTAAAAAAGCCGCCTATTTATTGGCGACTTCAATCTTTTTATAAGATAAATATGCTAGTACACTTTTGCTTGAATCATATTTCGGATTATTCCCTTTTCTCGGTTCTCTCATATGTGTTTTTTCAAACCCAGGAATGTCAGGCATTTTCTCTAAAAATTCAAGCATCTCTTCCTCAGTTCCCTCAATACGTACACGAATCATTATTACTATTCCTCAATTCTCATTTTCTCTGTACTAAGTATATCGTACATCAGAAAGACTGCAAGAAATTTATCTTTTTAATGTTGAACTTTTTTTACATACGAACAGTGCCATTTCAGTATAAAACGATTCTATTTTATTGTTTCCAAATTGAATTTTGAAAAATTCTTGCATTTCATTTGATGTTTTCATCATACACTCTGTTAACTTTACACGTTTTTGCATAGGAACATCCATCATATCGCACCACCAATCAAAATCGAACTTCTTGTCAAAAGTATGACATGACTGCATTTGCAAACCATGTTTTTCTAATAAAGTAATCCATTCTGTTTTTTTCAAAGCTCGTTCATGGCTTGGATCTCTCTTCTTTTCGATAAAGTTATAAAATGTATCAAACTCATTATTTTCTGGTGAAACGTTATCAATTAATATAAATAATCCATTATCTTCTAACGTTCGATTTACTTCAAAAATAAATTGCAAAGGATCAACAAAGTGATGTGCTGCAATTCGGCATGTAATTGTATCAAAGGATTCATCAGCAAATGGTAACCTTTCTGCATGTCCTGCTACAAATGATACATTTTCATGTCCGTTCCCTTCTATAAAACCTTTTGCTTTTTCTAACATTTTTTCTGTTAAATCAAGAGCGACTACCTCTTTGAACATTGGGGCTAACAAATTAGCAACATGTCCACCACCAGTAGCAATATCAAGAAGACGAGTATTATGACGAGTTTCAACTTGCTGAACTACATATTGTAAATCCAGTCCTTTTGCATGAATTTTACTTTTCACATACTTCTCTGCATTACTACCAAATTGTTGTTTCACAAGTTCTTCTTTACTCACTTTTATCATCTTCTTTCTATAAAGTATTATATTTAATTTATAAGTTCTCTTTATATAATTTCAAATCCTCTTTTAGTTTAGTTTAGTCTCGTCTCTTGTACTAGAGACCTTCTATCAAAAAAATTTAACTCTTTTATTTTTAAGCACAAAACAAAAAAAGTTATGGGGAATTATCCCACAACCCCACAAAATATCTCTTATATTTGAGGATCTTCTTACACGGCTAAATAACTTAATCCCCCTGTAACTTCACAATAATTTCTACTTCGCTATTAGTAGCCTCTCTTGCATGCAATCCATATTGGTCCATGCCAATCCATATCCACCCAGGACTATCATAAAGAATATCTATGTTGAAATGCTTCAACTTAGTAAGCTCTGACCTAATAAATTTATCCCTACTAGCGATTTCCTTATCAAGCAAGCCATATTCTTTCCCATTTTCAAATAGCGCTATCATCTTTCCTGCAAGTGGATGTATACGAACTATAAAGTGATATTCTTTTTCATTTATATTCGCTACAATCGTATTAGAATCAGGTACATCACATCTAGAATTCGGCATATTCATATCGGTCAGCTCCTTTATTGATTTCATTAATATCATAACAGGTTAATATTTAGATATTATTAATATAATGTAAAAAATATAAAAGCTGACTTCCCATTAGAAATCAGCTTTTACACATTGTTTATCTTTAAACTTTTTACAAATTTTATAATGTTTCTTTCTCTTCATCATTTCCGGAAACTAAATCTCCTAAAACATCCACCGTAACTTCAACTACAAATTCACAAATCCCTGCTACAACTTCTCCAATTACTTCCTCCATCTTTCTACCCCCTTGTTTTATGGAACCTATTTGTAGTATAGAAGATACTGGTTAATTTTAACTATCGGCAAAGGTGACAAAAACATTACAGATTTGTAAGCTATTTCAATGTTTTTTGAATTTATACTTCTCCCCTTTGAAACTTTAAGTATTATTAACAACCAGATAGGTCATCATAATATAAAGTATTTAAGAATCCTAATTTAAAGGAGGCGTGTAAAATATACTACGTAAAATTAATTAAAGGTCAATCTTTCTATGCTTTTGATCAACGATTCTTAGTGTCTCATGAAGAAGAGGTTTCGGAAAAAATTTTTAATTACTTACGCCGGAATGAATTCTTCGAAGTACGTAAAGAAGAATATTCCGCCTAAAGTATGAAAAGCATCAAAAAATGAATCTCATAATTGGGATTTTTTCTTGATGCTTTTATATTATCTCCCTTTATTCAACATTACTCCTCAATTCTCTTAAAATCATATAGTATATGTCCAAGCTAATTCATCGTTACCTTCATATTTTAGTATATGAGGAGGTGACGAATATGACTCATATCATTGATTATCAAGCTACTCAACCTTTAAATAAAACAGGTGAAACAACTTTTGTAATTCCCCATTCCCCAGAAAAAGCAATTCTAGCAAGTGTTAAATTAAAAATTTCAAGAAGAGATTCACGTAATAATCGAGTAGAATTAATTGCTACAGTTGGGGTTAAAGGTATAACTGAGATTTCACAAGTTTTATTCCGAATTTTCCGTGACAATACAGAAATCTTCAACGCTCAAGTAGGGATTGAATCTACAGATTCTGAGCAATTTTACGCGCAAACATTTCAAGCTATAGATCAAAATGTTAGCTGCGGGACTCACGAGTATTCATTAACTGTAGAAAACCTTACTAGTGGTGCAAGTGCAGACATTGTTGGTCCTCTGTCTTTTAGCGGCTTAGCTATTGGACAAGATCATAAGTGTTGCTAATTTAATCTATTTTGGTTTTTTGAGAAAAGTAAGACGCATTATCTGCGTTCTTACTTTTTTTATTTTCCCCACACTTACCTTCCCTTTGAATTTACTTGTGAATTTTTTGTATTTTTAGTTACCCATTGTATCACTTAATTCATCCTTTTTTTACAAATCAAAAAGATTGAAATCCATTAATGAAACACGTAATATAGACTCTGACTCTAAAAAAGTTCGTTAAAAATAATACATAAAATAAGGAGGTTTTATATACGAGTTTTTCATTTTAAAAGACAGAGAGGTTTTACATTATGTGGCGTAATAAAAATGTTTGGATTGTGTTAATTGGGGAGTTTATTGCTGGTCTAGGGTTATGGCTTGGTATTCTTGGTAATCTTGAATTTATGCAAAAATACGTCCCTTCTGATTTTATGAAATCCGTTATATTATTTATCGGACTGTTAGCTGGTGTTCTAGTCGGTCCAATGGCTGGGCGTGTCATTGATCAATATGAAAAAAAGAAAGTTCTTCTTTACGCTGGATTTGGTCGTGTTATTAGTGTTATTTTCATGTTTTTCGCTATTCAATATGAAAGTATCGCTTTCATGATTGCATTTATGATTGCACTTCAAATTTCCGCGGCATTTTATTTCCCTGCATTACAATCTGTAATTCCACTCATCGTTAATGAACATGAGCTATTACAAATGAACGGTGTACATATGAATATCGGTACAATCGCTCGTATTGCAGGTACTTCACTAGGTGGCATTCTTTTAGTTGTAATGAGTTTACAGTATATGTATGCCTTCTCAATGGCAGCATACGCTTTATTATTCCTCTCAACTTTCTTCCTACAATTTGAAGATAAAAAATCCGCTACATCAAGTAAACAATCAGCGAAAGATAATAGTTTTATGGAAGTATTTCGTATTTTAAAAGGAATCCCTATTGCTTTTAAAGCACTTATATTAAGTATTATCCCTCTTTTATTTATAGCTGGATTCAATTTAATGGTTATTAACATTAGCGAAATGCAACATGACCCAACAATTAAAGGATTCATATATACAATTGAAGGTGTAGCGTTTATGTTAGGTGCATTCGTTATTAAACGTTTATCTGATCATTTCAAACCTGAAAAGTTACTATATTTCTTCGCATTTTGTACCGCTTTTGCACACCTTTCGTTGTTCTTTAGCGATATTAAATGGATGGCACTTGCCTCATTTGGTTTGTTTGGATTTAGTGTTGGCTGCTTCTTCCCTATTATGTCGACAATTTTCCAAACGAAAGTCGAAAAAAGCTATCACGGACGTCTCTTCTCATTCCGTAATATGTTTGAAAGAATTATGTTCCAAATTGTCTTACTCGGCACAGGCTTCTTCTTAGATACGATTGGATTACAGTATATGGTTCTAATTTTCGGAGTCATTTCATTGTTAATTATATTTATTTCCCTATCTAAACAGAAACGATTTGAAAAACAAACGTCGCAATCTGCGAATTTATAAAACTAATACTTCTTAAGAATGGATCCCGTATTTTACTGGGTCCATTCTTTTTGAATTTCAAGGATTAAAATCTATTCTCTTAATGTAGTTCAAATATTTAAAGGATTATCCCCTACTACTTTCGAATAAAATAAATTATAGATTTTTCAAAAAGGAGCTGTGGAAATGTCTGATGGCATCCAATTATTAATTACCCTTCTGTTTTCATTCATTATGTTTGGCGCCCTTAATTTTTTAGCCATTTCCCTATCCCAAAATAACTTTAAAAGAAGAATTGTTGCAGGTTTCTTATTTTTACTGTTAACTCCCATTATCTTTTTGACTACTACAGCATTCACCTCTATATTCGATAAAGGTGGATTTGGCGCAGCTAACCTAGCCTTTATTATTGCAAATATGTATGTTGTAAATGGAATTGTCATTCTTCTTTCCGCTTCATTTATCCTCAAAAGACATAACATAAGATAGACCATTAGGCATGAATCTGGCATTACACTAGATTCATGCCTTTTTATTTTGAAATCCCACCCTTCTCCAAATTTTTATGTGAAATTTATTAATTCTTTATAAAAATTTAAACTTTATTCATTACAATATTCCTATCGTATTCGCACGTTTATAAAAACTAATAAGAAAGGAGTACACAATGAAAAAGCTTCTATTTATTTTCCCTATATTAATCGTTCTACTTAGTGGATGTAGCAATAATGATATATACGGTTCTTGGGAAGTCATTGATAATAAAAAAGGTGAATGCCCTGTGTATTATAAATTTGAAACAGTTGTAAAAGAAGAAAAGAAAGAAAAGGTTGTTCACAATTTAGTGGAAATGCAAACAACAACTAAAAAAGAGGATTTATTTAAAGGATCGTTTGTTAAAAATTCTAACGTGTATCGTATTGATTATGGTAACTCGTTTACATCAGATCAATCTTTAAAAGTTGTCGATAATGAATTAAATGTATACTTTTTTACAACTGAAAAAACATGTACATATAAAAAAACAAACAATTAATCTTCATTTATAACGTAGAAAATATTTTCTACGTTATTTTTATATTCCCCCTTATTATCCTCCCTCTGAATTTGTCAATCGTTTTAATTTTCATAAAAAAATGATAAAATGTAAACATGTGTTTTCAGAATAATTAAAAATACAGAAAGAAAACACTGTTTTTAGGAGGGGTTTTGATGACTTACACTTTAGCAACTAGAATGAAAGCATTCCAATCTTCTATATTTAGTGAATTAGGCGCCTATAAAAAAGAGAAAATTACAGCAGGTCATAAAATGATCGATTTAAGTATCGGGAATCCTGATATGCCTCCTGCTGATTTTGTGAGAGAAGAAATGGTACATACAGCAAGTGCAAAAGAAAGTTACGGATATACATTATCTGGTATTCAAGAATTTCACGAAGCTGTAACTGAATATTACAACAACACTCATAACGTTATTTTAAATGCCGATAAAGAAGTTTTATTATTAATGGGTTCACAAGACGGACTCGTTCATTTACCGATGGTTTTTGCAAATCCGGGAGATATTATATTAGTTCCTGATCCTGGATATACGGCTTATGAAACAGGAATTCAAATGGCCGGTGCAACATCTTACTACATGCCATTAAAAAAAGAAAATGATTTCTTACCTAACTTGGAAGTTATCCCTGAAGAAATCGCCAATAAAGCAAAGATGATGATTTTGAACTTCCCAGGAAATCCAGTTCCAGCAATGGCACATGAAGATTTCTTTAAAGAGGTAATCGCATTCGCGAAAAAACATAATATTATCGTTGTCCATGATTTTGCTTATGCTGAATTTTATTTTGATGGTCAAAAGCCAATTAGCTTCTTATCTGTACCTGGTGCAAAAGAAGTTGGCGTTGAAATTAATTCTTTATCTAAAAGTTATAGTTTAGCTGGTAGCCGTATTGGTTATATGATTGGTAACGAAGAAATTGTCGGCGCGCTTACGCAATTTAAGTCTAATACAGATTACGGTGTGTTTTTACCAATTCAAAAAGCTGCATCCGCTGCATTACGACACGGCGCTGCATTTTGCGAAAAAAACCGTGGAATTTACCAAGAACGTAGAGATACTTTAGTGGACGGATTCCGCAAATTCGGTTGGAATGTCGATAAACCAGCTGGAAGTATGTTCGTTTGGGCTGAAATTCCGAAAGGATGGACTTCGCTAGAGTTCGCTTATGCACTTATGGATCGTGCAAATGTCGTTGTCACACCAGGCCATGCATTTGGTCCTCATGGCGAAGGTTTTGTTCGTATTGCACTTGTTCAAGATAAAGTAGTATTACAAGAAGTAGTTGAAAACATTAAAAATAGCGGTATTTTCTCTATTGAAAAAATAGAAGAATTAGTTAAGAATTAATAATAACTCCCCTGCTTAACTTTAGCAGGGGTATTATTATTCCTGGAGGTACGATATGAATATTAAAGATACTCTTCCCCATCTCTATCCATTTTTAATGATTGATAAAATTACAAACGTTAAAGAATCTCAATCAGCTACAGGATACAAACTGATCACAAATAACGAGTGGTTTATTAATGAAAATCAAAACTATATGCCTCATATGCTAATTGTAGAAGCACTGGCTCAACTTAGTGCTTTTGTAAGTACAGGTGAATCTGAAGGTCTTGGTTTCCTCTCCTCTTTAGATGGGGTGGAATTTCATGAAAATGCGTATCCCGGTGATAAACTTGACTTACATTATGAATTAACACGTAACAGACGAGGTTTTGTTCTTGGGAAAGGAATTGCCTCTGTAAACGGTCAATCAATCGTTACCATTGAAAAGCTATTAATATATCAAGCTGATTAAACAGATCACATAGTAAGGGGTAGGAAAATGCGGAATGTTGTTGGTATTGATGCTGGGGGAACATTAACAAAAATTGCTTACTTTAACGAAATGAACAAATTAGTTTTTGAAAAATTTTATTCATATGAACATGAAAGAATTAAAGAATGGCTTCATAATAATAATTCAATTACACAATTATGCATTACAGGTGGTAAAGCTACACATTTAGAACAACTCCTTTCAAGTTCATATAAAATAGTAGAATTAAACGAGTTTGAAGCTACTTTAGCAGGAGTACGATACATACTAAAAGAAGAAAAACGTGCTATAAACAGCTTTGTATTAACAAATATCGGTACAGGTACTTCCATTCACTATGTTCACGACAAGCAATATGTTCGCGCTGGTGGAACTGGAGTTGGCGGTGGTACTATTATGGGTCTTTCAAAACTATTAACAAATATAGATCATTTTGAAGACGTGATTCCGCTTACGAAAATTGGTTCAAGAAACAGTCTAGATATTACAGTTGGAGATATTTATGGCGGGATTCTCTCCCCTCTTGATAATAACTTAACTGCTAGCAATTTCGGAAAAGCGACCATTACAGACTCAAATTATAGTAGTTCAGATATACTAGCTACCGTTCAAGGACTTGTCGGTGAAGTCGTCACAGCATTAAGTCTTCAATTCGCCGAAGCAAAAAATATTGACCATATCATTTACATCGGTTCTACTCTATGTAATAACGTACATCTTCAAAATATTATTAGTAGCTATACAGAATATCAAAACAAAATACCAGTCTTTTTACAAGACGGCGGTTATAGTGGTGCAATTGGTGCTTTACTTCCTAGTTCGAAATAAAAAAGCTGACTTTTGTCAGCTTTTTTGCAATGGTACTTCAAATTCAATAATTGATTCTCCATTCTCACCAATTCGTTCCACACTAATTCTATCAATTACACAATTTAACTTCTCATGAAAACTAGGAATATCCTTCGCTATTTCAGTTGCTAACTCTGTGCTATCTTTTCTCCCAACTGTTACATGTGGTATGTATGGAATGTCTCTTTTCAAAAATCGTAATAAGGGGCCTGTATACAATTTATCATGTAGTTTTTCTATTTGTTCTTTTCCTTGCTCAATTTCTAAAAATAAATAGCCTCCTATACTAGTTACACCACTTGCAAACTTAATCTCAATTGTACCTATCCCTTTTGCTAGATTCGAAATATGTGATTTCAATTCATCATTTGAAATATTACCTTCAAAAGGAAATACAATTGTTATGTGGGGAGGAATTAAACCAAATAAAGGATCGTGTATTTCTCTAATACTTTCTATCTCATCAGTAGACATGTTAGTTAGAAAAAGTAAAATTGTACGCATTTTTATATCCCCCACTCTCCTCAATTTTTTATATTTATCATATTGCATGGTAGTTTGCACTTCAACAAGTTATTTCACTTACATAGAAAAATAAAAAACTTCTCAAATGAGAAGTTTTCATATTGCATGATTATTATTTTCCCGCCAAACTTTCCTGAATTTTATATAACAAGCAATTCTCCACGGAATAATATAAGACACCGCAACGACGTAAAATAATAAACCAATTATTTGCGGATCTAAGCCAACGATATATTGTCTTGAACTATATCTTAAAATAACAATTCCGATAAAAGTAATTAAAAAGGCAGCACTTTTTTTCGTATAAATGTTTCCGTCTTCTCTTCGCTCATAGTTTGTTAGAAATATAAGTGGGATTGCGAAAATCACCCCAATGGATGCTGCTATAGTCACTTGTAATATAGCTGGATGTACTGGACCAAAAAACAATAAAATACCCGGTGTTAAAAATAGTAATGGCCACAAAATACGTTTTCCCGTTCCCTTTATCGGCTTATACATAGAACGATATCGTCGCCAAAAAATTAGCAGTGCCACGCATAAAAAGACGGTTATTAGTGAAGAGGTATCTCCCATACAGTCTTCCTTCTCTCTTAAAGTATTTGTATTTAAATCGTATCTTCAAACGAAACTTTACGAATAAACAGGGCACTAATTACAATATATATTAAAATAAGTACTATCGAAACTGATATAAAATTAGGTATTTCTAGTAACATTTTACTATCAATAAACACCAATTCTTTTATCCCTATCCCAGCATACATTGTACTCGCCAATCCGAATAAAAATATCACACTAAAGACAAATCCTAACCAATTAAATCTTTTCTGAAAAATAGTTGTTAATTGGAATAAGCTAGCTAATAATAGATAGAACACGAACTGTGCAAAGAATTGTTCAATTGTATGTGCTCCTAAATTTATATGTTTCGTTTCATAAAATGTACCTTGTAAAAGCAAAACTTGTAGAAATGAAAAAATTACTGATTGTAATATGATAAAACATACTGAACCAATAAAGAATTGTAATCTAGTAACGCCAAATGAGACAACTGTACGAAATATGTCATCTTGAACAAGAAAAACACTTGCCACAATAAATATTGTAATTGCAATAGATGAATTATTGAAGATATCATGTAAAAATGCTACCTTTAGTCCCTTTATATCAGTTGCAGTTGTTGTCCATTTTATAAATAATGCCACACACCAAAAGATAAGAATAGCCTTATAATGAAATTTCATATGTAACTTTAATTGTTTTAAAAGCATTTTCATTTCACCTCATTATCTGTTAGATAAATAAATAGTTTTTGCAGTGTTACTCTGCCTATTTCTAACCCTTCAGTTTCTATTAGCTCATAATCTCTAGCAGAAAGATCTCCCCATATCGCAGAAATCTCTTTATTCCCATACAACTCTTGTTTTACAACATTTTTCCCCATTAAAAAATTTGTCACTTTATCTTTATGTCCTGATATTATGTGTCCTTTTTCTAAAAAATCTTCCACAGAGGATTGAACAGCTAACGATCCTTCTTTTAATATGATTACATTTTCTATAACATGGGACACTTCCTCAACTAAATGTGTTGATAAGATGATTGTTCGTGGATATTCACTATAATCTTCCAATAATAATTCGTAAAACAACTCTCGATGTGCTGCATCTAAACCGGTAGTCGGCTCATCAAAAATAGTAATTGGTGCTCTACTAGCTAAACCTTTAATAATACCAACAATTGTTTGCATACCATGGGATAAATCATAATATTTTTCTTTTGCATTCAATTGAAATTTTTTAATAAGTTCCTCAGCATATTCTTGATCCCAATTTTCATAAAACATGTTACACAAATAAAAAACATCTTTTACCTTACTACTTAAATTAATGTTTTCTTTCACCTTTACGAAACAAATATTTCGCATCGCTTTACTATTTTCAAATACATTTTCACCAAATACAGATACGCTTCCACTACTTGAAATAATTTGACCAGCAAGTATGTTTAATAATGTCGTTTTCCCCGCTCCGTTTCTTCCAAGCAAACCATATATTTTATGCTCTTCCAATGAAATAGTTACTTCGTTAACAGCTAATTTCTTTTTATATTTTTTAGACAAGTTTTTCGTTTCAAGTGCAATCATCCCTCTTTCCCCTCCTTCGTAATTTTGTGTATCATGTCCATCAATTCGTCTTTTGATATTTCTAGTACTTTTGCTTCTTCCCACACTTTAGGTAAATACTCAGTCATAAAAACATGCTGTCTTTTTTTTAGTACGACTTCTTTTGCTCCCTTTGTAACAAACATCCCGATCCCTCTCTTTTTATATAAAATCCCCTCATCTACTAGTAGATTTACTCCTTTTGCAGCTGTAGCCGGATTAATTTGTAACATCTTCGCAAATTGATTTGTCGACGGAACTTGTTCTTCTTCAAGTAATATGTCTTTTAAAATATCAGATTCAATTGTTTCTGCAATTTGTATGTATATTAACTTATTTTGTTCTAGAGTAGGTTTCACGATTTCACCACCTTAGGTTCATAGGTTCATTACTTATGTAATTAACCATAGCACAATGTTATGTTTTTTTCCATAATTTTCATCAAAAAAAGAATCATTCAATACTGAATGACTCCCTTAAAAAAATGTCCGTATTTTCAATCATAAAATAACCACATCTTCCTCCATATCACTTAGATTTCCGCACAGGATGTTCATTAAAAAATTGCTTTCGAAAATCTTTATTATTAACTAGCTTTTCTATTTTTTCTTGATTACCGTAAAAGAAATTCATTACGATTCCCTTATTCCATATAAGATCATCCTTTGGCAAATCATTAAATTCTTTATACAGTATGGGTAAAAGTTCTTCTCTTTTTAATGCAAAACTTTGATTTTCAACCCGAAACTCATACCCTTTCGCATTCGGTACTAAAACTGCAAAATAAATAGCATTAAAGAGTAAATTCTTCTTCATCGTATCCTTCCCATCAAACCAATACGTCTCAATCATTTCTTCTGTAAGATTTCCATTCTCTTTTGCACCATATTCCACTTTAATATTTTCATTTTCTAAATTTAAACTTTGAACTGTTTCACCACCAGGTAAGTTTGTAACAATCGCAATAACGTCGGAATTATTTCCAACGTATGTCCCCGTATATTTTTTAAAAGCCCCAGGTTCAATATGTGATATTTCTTTTATTTGCTCCCCATTAGAACAAGCAGTAACAACTAATAAAATTGTTAGCATAACACCTGCTATTCTATTCATATACTTCATTAGACACCCCCACGTTCTATTTATTATCCAATCCATACAATGTATCCTTTAAAAAGCCCTTTTAAATATACGCATTTTAATCAAAATTAAAAATTTTCACTTTTTATGTTTACAATTATCCATTAATTGTATATAATTACTAACGTAAGAAAAATATTCTAAAAGGAGGTCGAAGGAAATGATGAAATTACAATTACATGCTTTAACTTTAGCGTTAACTGCATCTGTGTTTTTCGGACAATTAAATATGAATTCGACCACCCTAATGGAGAATTAAAAATCGTACTTTATTTCTTTTAATTCATAAATTCGCCACAGGAGGTCGTATACTTTCCTGTGGCTTTTTCACGCCCAGCCATAGGAAAAAGATATCTTCCTGTGGCTTTTTTGTGCGATTTTTTAGTCTCATACATTATTTTTTAAAGAAAGGAGCAACATTCGATGACTATTAGCGTATTGTTTTTAAGTATTACGATTCAAAGAAATACACTTTCCAAAGCTGAAATTCTTCATAATGAGCAAATTACAAAAGCTATGAATGATGTTAAGGAGCGCCAAGTGCTTTATTGCGATCACCTGTAATTCCTTTTCGAAAGGAGGAATTCGTCTATGACTTTTCATATTTTCTTTTTTACGACAGCACTTCAGAAAAAAACGTTATCTGAAGCTGAAATCTTTCGTAAACAACAATTAAAACAAACTATGGATAAAATAACGGACATTAAAAGTTCGTATTATACACAAATGTATTAAAAATATTTTTTAAAGGGGCAATATCCTAATGAAATTCAAAGCTTTCTTTTTAACTATCACCATTCAAAAACGTAAATCTTCAAAAGCTGAAATCTTACGTGAACAACAAATTAAAATTATTATGGACGAAGTAAAAGAGCGTCAGTCCTCTTATTACAATCGCCTTTACTAAATAAATTATAAAGGGGTAATTTCCTAATGAAATTTAAGGCTTTCTTTTTAACGATTACCATTCAAAAACACAAACTTTCAAAAGATGAAATTTCTCGTGAACAACAAATAAAAAACATTATGGATGATGTGAAAGAGCGCCAGTCCTCTTATTACAATCGTCTTTACTAAATAAATTATAAAGGGGTAATATCCTAATGAAATTTAAAGCTTTCTTTTTAACGATTACCATTCAAAAGCGTAAACTTTCAAAAGATGAAATTTCTCGTGAACAACAAATTAAAAATATTATGGATGATGTGAAAGAGCGTCAGTCCTCTTATTACAATCGTCTTTACTAAATAAATTATAAAGGGGTAATATCCAATGAAATTCAGAGTATTATTTTTAACAATTACCATTCAAAAAAACAAACTGTCTGAGTCTGATATGCTTCATGACCGACAAATTGAGCAGGCTATGTACAACGTAAAAGAACGACAAAGTCATTATTGTAGTCACCTGTAATTCCTATTCGAAAGGAGGAATTCATGTATGAAGTTTCACCTTTTCTTTTTAACCATTACGATTCAAAAAGAAACTATATCTGCAAATGAAGTAAAACAAGAGGAACAGTATAAAAAGATTATAGATGAAATTCGTGATCGTAGAAGCAAGTACTACACTCACCTATAATTGTTTGAACTAATATTAGAAATGAAAGGAGTCAATTATGATGTTAATAACGCGGTGTAAAGAAATGATTTGGATAGTTCAGAGGGATTCCACATAGTTCATTTAACAAAAATTCACCGCCTGCACCGCCTGATTTGATGTGTGAAAAATATACAATAATAAGTATTTCATACACCGCTTAATAAAAGATACACCCCTTTTTATTAAGCGGTGTATCTTTCTCAACATATTCTATTTCCGTTTACTTCGTTTCGTCTTAAACAATCTCACTAAGTTCGAAACAACTGTTTTTGTTACCGCATAAGCTGGTACTGCTAAAATCATTCCGATAATTCCCGCGAAATTACCTACCCCTAAAATAAGGATGATAATTGTCAACGGATGGATATTTAATTTTGAACTCATAATACGCGGTGAAATGATGTTACTTTCAAACTGTTGTACGATTGTTACTATAATAATTACGTACAGAGCTTGCATCGGAGATACGAACAGACCTATAATGACAGCTGGTGCTGCTCCGATAAATGGACCTAAGTTCGGAATTATATTTGTAAATGCTGCGATAATTCCTAAAACGAAAGCATACGGTAAACCGATGATTAAATAACCAGTAAATGTAAAGGCACCAATAAACATACAAACGAGCGCTTGACCTTGAATATATGCAGATAATGTTTCGTTCGTTTCCTTTATGATACGAAGTCCTTCTTCACGGTAAGACTCTGGTAATACACTAACAGCTTTTCCTGGAAATGCATGTCCATCTTTAAACATATAAAATAAAATGAACGGTACTGTAAAGATAACTAACGCCACGTTCGTGATAATACCAAATAAAGCCGTTGCACTCGACGTAAGTGTGTTTGGTATTTCCTTTAAGTATTCAATTGCATTTTTCTCAATTGTCTCAATGGAAACGTAGTTTTGTGTAGATAGCCATTCAAATAATCTATGATGGGATAGATCTTGTATGTATACTTTTCCCTCTTTTATGTAAGTCGGCATATTTTTTACTAAATCCATTAACTGTTGTGAGATGGTTGGAACAACTACTCCAATAGCAACTCCAGTTAATGTGATGATAAAAAGATACAGTAGTAAAATCGCTAAACCTCTAGGTACTTTTTTATTCTCCAAAAAGACTAACAATGGGTTAAATATGAAGTATAAAAATAACGCGATTAAAATTGGGAAAAATAATGTTGATATGAAGATACCAATCGGTTGAAATAGAAACGATATTTTTGTGCAAATAAATATAATTCCTACAACCATCAGCACTTCTAATGTCCAAAAGTGCACTTTCGATTTCAAAAAAACGTCCTCCTTTAAACTAGCACTTCTCTTCATTGTACCAAATTAAACTTAGATTTCACATAATATTTTCCTTTACAATATTCCAAAATCCCATTAAATACACTACAATGAGATTACAGACAAATTTGCAGGTAAAGGTGATAAATATGACACAATGCATCATTTGCAGAAAAGATACGAAAGAACTTAGTGAACAATATGTCATTCCAGAGATATTATGTGGATATTATTTCATAAATTCAATTTGTGATTCATGTCATGAACATATGACAACAAATATTGATCGTCCTTTAATTAGACATAAATTAAGTCAATATAAGATTGAGCAAATGAAAAAACAAATCGATTCCCCTCTCTATACGAATGAGCATGGTGAGGAGCTAGCAGCCGCTGAGACAGATGTAGTCGAAGTAAGTGATGAGATACTTTATTCCAATGCATTAATTATGAAACTATGTAAAAAGCACGATATTTCATTACATAATGAAATTTGGAAAGAAGAGCGCGTAACAAAAGTAGCTAGTTCTATTCAACGTGAATTGCTTTTAGATAACCGTAAATATAAAATGAGTGTATTAAAAATGGCTTATACTTTTGCTGTACAAACAATTGATGGCTACTTTGACGATCCAGATGCGATTGATATTTCTACCATTCTATTAAATGCCGATTTCATGGAATTAAAGGAAAAGAGTATCGTTCGTGACTTAAGCAAAAGCTCTTTATGGAATACATTAAATACAACGAGCGAAAACCATTACTTTATTTTACTTAGTGATAAAGACGGTCTATTCTGCTTCATTCGCCTATTTGATATTTTTGATGTTGTTGTTCATTTATCAGAAAAAAGATACAATCTTCCATCACCAATTGTCGGCGTAAATAATGTAGACAAAAAAGGATTTTTTGTGGAAAGTTTAAAACAGTATATGGATGGGCTATTTAAAGAAACTACACGTTCTATTTAATCCATATAGGAACATACGGTCTCCTTTCTTCATGAAAAGACACTGTGTTATAATGAGTGTGAAAAGAACAATACAATCACATAAAACAATTAAAACCTGTATATAAATAAAAAAGACTAGTGTGCGGCTACACACTAGTCCACGTAACTTAGCAGATTGGATTGTTCATTTATCCTATTTGTTTCGTACAAACACAACAACCCACTTTCTATAGGCATAGGTGGGTTGTTATTTTTTGAGCTTGTCAATTAAGACGACAATAAACGTTAACAATGCAATGAGAAACAGTCCACCTTGCAATAACAACGCAATTTCACTCACTTATTATCACCCCCCTCCTACTCGGAGAAGTGATAATTGAACAACCAACCGTACCATAAGTTACCTCTTAATTTTATCATATTTATTAATTGTTTACGATGAAAACCCGCAAGCTTAAAAACTTGCGAGTTTTTTATTTCTCACTATTTTTTTAAAGCATATGCATCAGCTATCATTTCACCAACGATTTTATTTTCTTGTTGCTTCTCGTCTTTTAATAAAGGGAATAACAGTTCTGCCACTTCTTCCCCCTCCTTGAACTGATTCATATAAATGAATGGATTCGGTTTTTCCAATCAGCGATACGTTATAGAATTAACTACATATTATAAAAACATTTCCTATAAGTTAACTAGTCTTTATTTAAAGACACATATGATTCGTTTGAACATCGTTACTGTTTGTTTGAAATACAGTTCGATTTATATTCATAAAAATTGTATATTTCTTTATTTGAAAGGTATTTTTCACTTACTATTTTTTATGGTCCTTAATCCGCTGTAACCAATAAGAAAACTCACATGCTAAATGCATTTGATGTGATTTAATAAGACTATTAGGACAAAGTGCTGGGAACTCAACAACTAGACTTACTTCTATCCCAGTATCAATATCTTTAAATTGATGCCGAACTCCACCAATAATAGTACCATCTTTCATACGTGCAACACCTGTTGATTGGTATTGGTAAGACTTATCTCTAGGTGTTTTCAATCCCGTTTCGTCACCAAAAACAATGAAAAATTGAACTGGGAACGGAGAATTACCTGTAGTTTCGATAACCTCTAATTCATTTTCCCCAAAGGGGCTTAGTACATAGTGATCAGGACAAGCCGATAAATTCACTTGATTATTTTCACGTGATTGTTCAAGCATAAAACTATCAATTCCATTTATAGCTTCTTCTGCTGTAATCCCATCTAAATAGATGCTTGTTTTTGAAAATTTTCGTCTATCACCAGATAAAACAGTACAGATACGCATACCTATTCCACTTAATCTAAGTTTTGATTTCAGTTTATCATACATTTCATTATATGAATATCCCAACTTTACTTTCGTTAGCTTTTTTATCATGACGTCTGTATCATTTATTTCAGGCCCTTTATGTCCTAATGTATTTAATGCTTTTTTAATACGTTCTCTTTTCCATTTTGTAAGTTGCTCTTGCGAAATATTGTTTCCATCGATAATAATCTTCATATACATTCACCTTCTTTTTGATCGTATCGTAGTGTAGTTAATACTAAATTAACCATTTCTTGTTTCGTATCTAGATTCAACTTTACTTCTGAATGAGCAATACTGCTAAGACCGTATAAAATAAATCCAGAAGCTAATGAGGAGTTGTCAGTATAAAAAATCCCCGTTTTCACTCCTTCTTCAATTACTTGTCGAATTAATGGTTGAATTCGTGTGAATAATTTCTGTTCCAGTTGAAAATGTTGTTCCGTCTGAAACGAACTCACATTTTTATAGGGTGCTAATTTTTCAATAAATGTCCAAAATATATCTAGAGAATCTTTCATCTTCTGCATTACAGACCGTTCATTTGAAATAAGTATTTCTTCAATTAACTCCATATTTTTCACAATAAAGCTATTTAAAGTCTCATCAACAAAATCTTCTTTAGATTTAAAGTAATAGTAAAACAACCCTGTTGCTACACCAGCCCGACTAACAACATCTTTTATGCTAAATCCTCCCATACCATTTTTCATATATAGTTCAAAACCAATATCCATTAACTCTTGGCGTCTTATATCGGGTTCTTTTGATATTCTTTTCATCCGTCATCTCCTACTATGTTTTTTACCACGACTGAATCTGATTCAATCATAAACGACCGAACTTGATTCAGTCAATCTTATTTGATAAATTTAAAAATCAATTTAGAAACTAAGCAACAAAATTCCTACAAAAAAAGAGTAATCCCAAGAAATATGCTTCTAACCTTAGATTTATCAAAAAAGTTAGATCATATAACTTGAGACTACTCATTTTCATTAAACACGTATTCTCTTTTCAAATCGATTAAACTTTATTTTAGCCGCACCATTTCTGTCTCTACAATCATTTGAGGAAGCGACTTTTGAATTATTTCCTTTAATACATAAAGAGCTTCATCCACATAGCCACCTTCAAAACTCTCTAAGGGCTCAGGTAACTCATCCTCATCTAAAATAAAACATTCTCCACTTGGCATTACCATAATATCAATAATTAAGTCTTCAAATGACACTAGTTCGTCTGTTATTTGCGTATTTTTTACAACATTAAAATAAGCGCCTAAATACATTCCGTTCTTATCTCTCCATATGTATAAATTGTACGGACGATTTTCCCAGTAGTATGCAATGGTGTAACTTCCTTTTGGGATTGTTAAACTCGAATCATTTGTATTCATCGTAAATGAATACTGAACCTCATAAAATAACACGATACTTTGCGATTTCTTTTCAAGTATTAAGCAATTGTGATCTACTATTGTCGAGTCATATCGGATTTTTCTTTCTATAATTTCACTTTTAGGTGTTCGTAATTTATTCATTTTTTTGTTTCCCCTTATGCTATTTCTAGTCTTAATTATATCCGTTTATATAGCGATAAAGAAGTGTACGGTCTACAATTACACAATAAAACTCCTTCTTATTTAGAAGGAGTTTTTCACTATCCACCATTCATATGTTTTAACCTTTCAGTAACCGCATCATAAAATTTTCGTTTCTCATCAACATTTAAGTGAACACGACTTACTGTTTTAGTAAATCCATACAACAACTGCACTTTCACTGGCTCTTTTAGCGTTATTTCAAAAGTAGCAGGTTCTTTTATGAACTCCATAACAGTTGCATCCAGCACCTCTTTTTCTTCTTTTGCTGTTAGGGATTCCCCCTTGTAGAATGCAATATTATCAATTTGTGTAAATGGCAATACAACTTTCTTTCCTAATCCAATTTGAATGATAACTTGTTCTTCTGTTACGACAATTGGATTTTTACGCATCGCTTGTATTTCAGCTAAAAAATAAATCATCGCATATACGTTTAGTATGAGTAAAATCCAAGCTATTACTGGATTCCATTGATGAAGTAAATAGTGAAAACCGATACTTTCAATTACTGTTGCGTGAATAATCATAATATAAACACCTATAGCGCCGGTCTTTTTGTGATAGGAATATGTGCATTCACCATCTGGTACTTTTTCACGCCACGATAAAAATGCATAATAGATTAATTTACACTCAGTAAGAATGATACTTACAGCCTTACTTCTTTTCATAGTAGCATCAAATGCTGCATCAATCGCATAAGAAAATGAAGAATACTCACTTCTATATTCTTTATATCGTTTTATTATTTTAGGAAGTACTCTTATAATTTTATATATAAGAAACAGTTCAAAACATACGAACACAATTTCTCCAGCAACTATTACATACGAAATAAATGAAAAAGCTTGTAAATAATCACTAGGAATTATAAATCTTGCGAATACATATCCAGCTATAACTACAGGAAACATATACGTTAACGAATATCTTTTCCGTATAATAAAGAAATATGTGATGACTGGAATTACAAACATAAAATCTAATAATGAACCGAGGACTACTTCTTTCGGGGCAGCTGGCACTATTGGAAGGGCATACAATAAATAGTTTGATAACATAATTAAAGATACGAGTCCAATCCAAATGCCTTTTTTCCTTCGTGAAATTGATGGATTCATTCCTTCTCTCCTCTATTCAAAAACCTCATTTAAATGGTCTTTATAAAATGAAATAGCACGTTCAAATTCTTTTATCTCATCTACTTTCACAACTGTCTCTAACAGTAATTTCATCGCTTCTTCATGTTCGTTTACGTTATATTTTGCTAATGATAAAAACACTTTCATCACGTCATTTTCCGGGAACTTCTTTATCCCTGCTTCTAATACAGTAATCGCTTTATCATATTCCCCTATACAACGATACGTACTGCCAAGACCGATATACGCACCGCAAAGGGATTCACCATCAAGTCCGTTCGCAATTGCCTGTTCATAATACGGAACCGCCTCCGTTTCAAGACCCATTACATCATGTATCCAAGCGCATTGATATAGTACTTCTGCATCCCTCGTAAAGTTTGTTAATCCTATAAGTATCTCTCTAGACTGCGCATATTTCCTTTCATTTCTAAGTTTAATAGCTTGCTTTAATAAATGTTCCATACAATCCACTCCTCACAAAATGTTCATTATGCATATATCATGTATTACACATTTACGAGCAGCTAATGGCCTATTTCATTGATTTGATTCAATTTAATAATTAGTGAGGGATACGTTCCCCCACTAATTTAATATTAACTCCATTATATACTATGCGACTGCATCTCTTTCTAAAAGCTTAAATCTACATAGTAGTGATACGATTACATAAATGCTCTAACATATTGACAATTTCTTTTGCAGTTTCATCTTTCCCATTACATAACTTCACATTACCGTCTTGTCCAATAACGTGATGCACAGCACCGCGAGAATATAAAGAATGCGGTGAGTTCGCTATCATTACACTCGCTTTTGCACCCTCCATTCTTTTGCTTGCTCTTTCAATAAGTTCTGCTTCATTTACGTCACTTTCCAGTTTAAAGCCAACGAGTATCGTTTCTGGATCCCAACTCTTTATTTGTTTTAATACTTTTGGCGCTTTTTGAAAATGAATAATTGGAGCGATATCACTTGAAATCTTTCCGTTCATATTAAGAACATTTCCATCTTGATCACAAATCTTATCGACAACCCAATCTGAGCCAGCAGCAGCCATAATAACTGCATCTACTTTTTCATGTGTAATAATACTTTTCATCTTATCTTGTAAATCAATAATCCCCTCAAATGGGTGCAATTCTAATTGGTTATTTACATCCATTGGCTTCTCAGCAAAATAGCCATGCAAATATATAACATTTGCTCCTTTTTTCATTAGCTCTTCTGCAATAATTCTTCCAATCGTACCTTTTGCTAAATTTGTATGCCCACGTACTTGATCCCATTTTTCTAGGCAGCCGCCGCTCGTAATTAATACTTTTTTCCCCTGCATAATAACCATCCCTTACTGATTTTTCGCACGAAACCACTCTGTTCCAAAGTCAACTGCATCACGCTGCCTCATAAAACGGCACGTCGCATTCCCTATCTTCCCACGCGTAACTGTTCCTTTAAGCTCATATTCAACTCCGATTTCTACAAACGTATCAGAATCGTAATCCATTTCAACGAATTCTTTCCATACTCTTACACCTTCTTCTATAATAGGTGCTCCTACCTTTATTAACTCGCGTGCACCTGTACGTACCTCAGATAAATGTATAGACGTATTAGAGTCATAACCGACACCAAGTAATAATATGTATCCATCTAAATCGTATATTTTTCGTAATGGCGATTCTTCACCAAAACTTATGGAAAGTGAATGATTCGCTGTAATTTCTTCTGCGTGTTGCCCCCATGCTGCAAAACTACTGAGTGGATGATTACTGCGCAATACATTCGGATATGTACGAAAACATTCAACTACTTCTCCCATTGCCCTTGTTGGTGTTATACGTGGATCAAATGCTGGGACGTTATCCCGAATAATTTGCCACCATTCTTCTGGTACAGGTGGTCTTGACCAATGTTTTGGATCGGATAAATCCGAAGATTGCGTCGGCATAATTATCGTTCCTTCTTCTGTAACAACTTTCATTAACGCTTCTACTACAGCAACTGCACCGCCTGATATCCAACCGATTGAACTTAATGAAGAATGTACAATAACTGTCATTCCCTTTTCTATCCCTAATGCTTTTAAATCATTTGTAATTGTTTCGATTGTATTTGGAAATTGTGTATTCGCCACTATGTCATTCATTTTCACGATTGTTCCCCCATTTTGCTTTAAACTAATACATACATATATTATCATATTTTTCTTAATTTTTAACATAATCATACAGATTACTATAGACCTATCGTTCTTATCATATCGGAAACAGTTAAATTATGGTGTATTTATTTAAAATTAATAAAGGAAGGTGCACACAATGAAGAAAATTATATTACCCCTTTTCATATTAGGGATTATTAGCTTAAGTGGCTGTACTTTTTCTAATAATGAATATGAAGATTTTTGGGTGTTAGAAAAATCTTCATATAACGAAGGTGGATATGGCCCTTCAAACTTATATGAAAAGGCACAGGAAGATCCAACTATGATTCATTACTCAAACGATAGCATTAGTGAAGGAAAAAGGATGGTATATTTAGCATTTGGAGAAAAGTATAAAAACGATAAAATTACAGTAAAAGAAGTTACAGACGAAAAAGATACATCAGTTATCGTCTTACGTATTGAAAAAAACAAAGGAAAAGATAAAAAACCCTGTTATGTATATCGGTGTGCCTAAACTTAGAGATTCTATTAAAATTGTAGATGAAGATGGTATGAAAATTTTTGAAATGAAACAAAATGAAAGCGTTACATCAAAGCAATGATCACTCTAGCACTCTTAATTCAAGCTTTATACTCATATGAAAGAGCCCATCACAAATGATGCGCTCTTTGTTAATTACCTTTTAATTCAAATGTTGCTACCCTTCAATCGTAACTCCAGTAAACATCGATAAATTCCCTGTTATTCTTTCACCTACTCGTAAAAACAGTCCAGCGGCTCTTCCGCTAATACAATGAGAACCGATAAGTAGTTTACCAGTATATGGTCCATCCCACGTATCAATTGTATAGTCAGGCATGTCTACATATTGCTGATATATTTTTCGTTGTTCAAAATAATACTCTGTTTGATCTTCAGCCAATAGTTCATCATTGTCATAAATAGATACTCCGCCGCCTTCGCGACCAAATAACGGTTTTGAAACATATGATTCTTTTCTTTCTAAGAATCGTTTATTTGTGAAATACGTTGGAAGGAAGTATTCCTTAATAATCTCTCGCTCTTCTTTTTCAAAGAAAACTTCATCTTCATAAAGTTGCCAAATTAATGCGAGCATACCTTTATTTTGCATAACAAAAGCAGCCGGTGGGTTAATAATTTGCACCTTTCCTTGTGCGATATGATTTAAAAATTGCAGACCGATTCTTTTACCATTTTTATCAGTATCTGAAACTAAATATTCAATTGGATATAAACGATATAAGTATTTAATTTTATCGCCTGCCGGGGTGTATATTCCATCATCTGCAACAACGATATCTTGTATTCCTACATAATCGGTTTGTTGCTGTAAACAATAACTTCTTAAAAACTGAACGGTTTGATGATCTTCATCATGCCAATCGTAGCTTGTAAAATAAATCGTTTCGTCAGGACTTATTTTGTAATCATGTTTAATTTGTTCCCAAGCTTGAACGACGTGTTCTTCAATATGATTCGGATGATTCACATCGTGATATCGACACAATACTTCATTAGCGACAGATGGTTCTAAATAACCTGTCGGAGTATCGCAATTTACTTCAATTAATTTAATATCATCATGATTTACGATGAAATCAAGCCTTGTAAAATATGAAAATAAACCAGTATGTTTCATTCTTGCAATTTCCCACGTCTCTGGTGGAAAACCAAGTTTTTGAAATTGTGCTGGTGTATTTGTAATGTATTGATATGTTTTATATAACACATACATAATTTCTTCTGTCGCTTTAGAAATTGCAGTATATGTACGTACTGGCATACGATACATACTAGTTGCCATATATTGATTCCATTCTTCACTCTCTAACAAACTCGGCCATGTAAATCCATTTCTACCAGCCTCTTCTGCAAGAGAAAACCAGATTTTCATATACTCTTCCTGTTCTTTTTCTGTATACATTTCTCCATTATCCTTTCAAATTAGGATCCAGCTGGTGCTTTTGCGTTTCCAATTCCATTTGAACCAGAATTCACTTTTGGCGTTTGTGTAGTAGATGCTTTTGACGTATTTGAATCTGGCGTCACTTTAGTTGAACTGTTCGGCTGTTGCTTATTCAAATCCACTTTCTTTGAAGAATCATTATTACTACTAGTGCCACCGTAATACCCACCGCCACCACCGCTGCCACCACTTCTTCGCTCATCCTTTTCACGGTATGGGATAATATTATTTGCATATGGTTTCTTTGTAAGATTTGGTTTCGCAGTATTATACATATTCGACGTCTTACTTGCTAATAAATATCCGGCAACGAACGGAAGTATTGGCAAATTGGAACTCTCATTATTAAATGAAGCGGGTGAATTATTATCTCTACATAATTCTTCTTTTTCTATATTTCCTGTCGTTGGCGCTTTATCATCACAATTTAATTTTTCTTGTTCGCTTTCTTGCTTCGTACCATCTGTTTTTACCGCACTACTTTCTTTTTGTGCACTCTCTTCATCATTATCAGCACATCCTGTTAATAAAAAAGATGACACTCCTATTGAAGCTGCAATTTTCACAAATTTGCTTTTATCCATTCTCATGTGTTATACACCTAATTTCTATTTATCTATATTTTTCCAATTATCTTTATTATATACTGTAAATATCATTTTTTTCAAACTAAACTAAATATGTAAAATTACATATTTCACATACTTTTAAGCTGTTCATTCTCGAGATAGCAATGAAATCTTTCCACCCCTGGATGTTTTTCTCCTAGACTTTTAATCTTAAACTTACACTTTTTATAAAATCCGACTGCCTCTGTATCTGTCTCAGCCTCAATATATGTTAACTCATATTCCCTAATTATTTCTTTAATCATTTGAAGTGCAATTCCTTGATTGCGATATTTTTCATCAACAGCTATGTGACACATTCTCGCTCTATTTGTATGAATTAGCACTATACCTATGCAACCCCTATTCCCATATTTATATAGCACTGCCTGATTATTTTTATACATTGAAACTGCTTTAAATAAGCTTGCTTCACTCGGACCGGTCGCATGCTTTAATACTTTTTTAATGGGATCTATTTCTAAATGCTCAACACGTTGTAACATCCTATCTCCATCCTTTCTCATGAAAAAAGATTAGCTCTTTATTGAAAAAGAGCTAATCTCATTACGCCGTTATTTTCTCTTCTTTTTTCACAACTACAGCTACATAACTATGAAGTATCATTCCGACAATTACAAGACTCATTCCAACCCACGATAAAGAAGACGGAATTGGAGCCGATAACCAGATCAGCTCTCCTACTAATGCAAATAAAACTTCACCAGACTGTGTCGCCTCGACTGTTGCTAATTTTTGCGGATCATCTTTTACAAGATCTGTCGCAAAGAAGAATAATACCGTTGCGATTAACCCTGAACTAACTGCTACAATAAAACATTGGAAAACTTGACTACTTGACGGTAGTCCGCCTGTTGATACTTCATAACCAGATAGTAAAAACCAAAATGGTAAACTTGCTAATGTCATACCGAGAACTCGTTGGAAGACATCTAATTCGCCCTTACATACTTGCATCATTTTTCTATTTCCAAGTGGATATGCAAACGCAGCAATGAGTACAGGAACCACACATAAAATGGTTTCACGAATCCCTAAAGAAGAAGCGTGTTCTACTTGCATAAGAACAACACCGAATAAAATAATGCCTGACATTACTAATTCTTTCATTGGAATTTTTTTATGTAATGGGTCTACCGCAAAAAATGGTGTTAACAAAATCCCTGCAACTATTGTAATTTGCCAAGTCGAAGCGACAAGCCACCCCGGTCCAAACGCACCCGCGAAACTAAGCGGTGCATAAAAGAGACCAAACCCTACAATACTCCATAACAACCACTCTTTCGGATTGTTTTTCATATATTGCAAGAGTTGTTTTAAATTCCCCCTATACATGACAATAAGTAATAGCATTGGAACCATAAAGTAATACCGTAGTGATGCACTCCAAATCCAACTCCCGCCCCCTAAGTCCATCGACCGGTTTAACACAAAGGTAAAGGCAAAGAAAAATGATGCCAATATCCCTATTACAATAGCTTTCATTTTAAAACCCCTTGTTTAGTTTCTTGTTATACGATACAACAAAATGAATATAATTAAAATTCGCAATTCTTATTATATATGTATTCTTTAAAGAAACAACACCATATTTTCATCATCACTATACACACCATTCATTTTTAAAGCTCTCTTTTCAATTCCATAAGTTTTAAAGCCCATTGATCCGTATAATTTTTTTGCTGGTTCGTTTGTGGATACAACACCTAAGTTCAATTGCTCTAGTTTTATATCTCGCGCTCTTTGAATGGCATTTGTTATTAACTCACGTGCCAATCCGTTCCGCCTGTTTTGTGCATCTACATACATCGCAACGATATGACCTTTATGTTTATACGCCTCTCTCTCTTCTGTTAGTAAAGTGACAACTCCAACTAAATGATTTTCTTCATTAAATGCACCAAATGTACAACTAGTAGTAGCTGTTAAATTACTTTCCACTCTCTTAATAGGATTTTCCTGGCGAATCGCCTCTTCATAAGTTGTTACAAATGCCTCTGGATTTACTTGTAAAGCTTGTAAACGTAAGTCCCAATATTTTTCCGCATCTTCTTTCGTAAGTAATCGAATCATATTTATCCTGCCCCTTTAAGTTAACATAATATTTTTATAAGCTACTATTTAAAGATTGGTATTCTTCTCTTAACATACTATAGCGATAACGATGAATGAACTTCCCTTTACGTAACCGATCATTTCTCATTATTCCTTCACAAACAAATCCTACTTTTTCATAACTCTTTCTAGCTTGTAAATTATCTTCGTCTACTCGTAGCCAAATTTTTTCTAATTTGAATTCAGAAAAACCGATTTGTAACATACTGTATAGGGCTGCTATTCCATATCCTTTACCCCAATATTCTTTATTTCCAATTGCAATCCCTAGTTCAGCATTTTTATTTGTATTATCAAAGTTTTTTAGGTCTACCCATCCAATGTGTATACCTTCCTTTGTAGCGATAGCTCGTTGTTCATAACCATTCGCTCGACTTATGCATGTTTCAATCCACCTTCTCGTATCGCCACGAGTGAACGGTGGATATTGATCTGGTACAACTAAATGTTTTGTTACTTCTGTATCTAATGACCATTGATATCGATCTTCTACATCGTCTTGTGTCAATTCTCTTAATTGAACGAATGGTACATTCATTTTGATATCCCCTTTTCATTTCCCGATAGAAAACCCTTCAAAAACTCTTCCTCCATACTGCTCTAACGTATTTTCTATAAAACTAATTAATTCATTTTTATCTCCTGTTTTATAAAAATGATCAAAAACTGCTACAAATTGGTCTGCATATTGTTCGTCATATCTTTTTAATACTCTAATAAACCATTTTGAATTTCCAAGCCATTGACCATTTACCCTTAAAACATATTCATGTACTAAATCAGCTAATAAATTTGCGATGAACAATTCTTCTTCTCTCTTTGTTGCACCAATGAAGTCATCCAAAGTATCCGTAATAAAATAGCGTTTCTGCTTCATCGTTTCTTCTGTCCATTTTTCTGGTCCTTTATTTAATAAATCATTCGCTTCTCTTTTGAGTATTTTTACAATTTCATCTTTTCCTTTTAACACAATACCTTCTGAAACTAATTGAGGTAATGAAGGTCGTCCGCGCTCACAATCACTTTTGAAAAAGGTTTTATACGTTTCAAAATTATGTACGAATACTTCAACAGGCCAACCATTACTATAGAAAGATTCTCTATAACAAGATGACAAACTTTGGTCAAATATTACAATATCAAGGTCAGATGTTTTCGTAGCCTCTCCTCTAGCAACACTTCCCCCTAGTAAAGCAACATCACAATTCGAAAATTGTGATGTAATAATACTTTGTGCCGCTTCAATTGGTTTCATAATCTTATCCCTTCTTATTTTACTTTCTTCTTTTCAGCTCTTTCTCGTGTCTTTTTAATATAGGATTCTGCATTTGGTGTTTTGCATGACGTTTCACCGTGATCAACTTCTACTTTTCCAATTTCATGTGAGATTTTAATTGCTTGTTGTTCCAAACTTTCATTTCGAACCCCTACCGCAATTAAAGCTCTATTCATCGCTTCTCTTTTACGATTTTTTTCATTATGTATATGAACTTTAATCTCTTCTAAATACGGTAAGAAAAAGTCATCGTCTAACGTTTTATTTTTTATTGCGATATTCGCTAATAATGACCAACCAGCTCTTCCAATCCATTCATCATCAGACTTCGTCCATTCTTCCATTCTTTCTATCACGATTGGCGACGTACATATAGCTGTCATAAGAACGTCCATTAAACAATAATAATCAACATCCTGAACCCATCTATTTAGTTGTTCTGACGTTAGTTTCTTCGGATCTAAAATCATCGTTGCTAAAGTCATTGCATCCATATTTTTCGTTTCCCATAATGAGATTGCTAAATCATGATCCTTTTTTATCTTCTTTTTCAACAATTTTAAATTTGCAAAACTAACTCCAAATAACGGTTCTTTTGCCCCATGATTTTTAAAGATTTTACGGTTTTGTTCTGTTCCATATTCTTCTAGTTGCTGCATTACTTCTTCAAGTAACATAGGTCCACCTCTTTTATATATTTTGTTGCCTTCACATATGTATGTACGATATATTCTACATTATTTTTTGGTTTTCCTATATTTATTTTTTAAATACGGTATGTGAAATTTTATTGATGTTCTTTAAAACAAAAAACATCCTCTTCCTTATTTTTCACACGGTTGTTCATTCACACTCTGTATACAATACTCCTCAAGCGCATTCAACGGATTTATTATGTTCCTTCCTATTATATTTTCTACCCTTGTAGCAGCGTCTACCATCGATAATTGTGCAACTGAAAGCATTTCGTTTCTATCTTTCATAATTTCATATAAATACTTTTCTAATTTAACATCATGCTCTTCTTTACGACCTTGCATAATTAACTCAAATATCCCTTCTATCACTTCTACTTTTACTTGTATGGATTTATTATTCTGCCGAGCGTATTGTTTTAAACGTTCCATCGTTCCTGAAACCGTACGATTATTTGTAAAAAGTATTGTTTGTGGCTCTTCAACATGACAAATCATTTCAAAAAATGGCTCATCAATTTTCAATATAGGTATGTCTATTTTGAAATTCTCATCTAATAGCGTAATATAATCTGTACAAGTTAATAAAAGTGTATCTACATCACTTTTGGCTATATACTTTATAATATCTTTTAAATTATTCCGTGCTTGTTCTTTTTCAAAATCACAATCTTTTTTTAATATGCGTGATAAGATGGGATCTACAAAATGGAGTATTTCGATTCCAAAAGATTGCAACGCTCGGTCAATGTATTCAATATTTGAATGATGAGCATGTAAACAAGCTAATTTTTTCATACTTATCCTCCCTTTCTAAAACAAAAAACATGAATGAACCATTTTACATGCAGTTCCATACATTCAATTCTTGTTTCATTTTTTTAAACCTGCAAAACGTTGAAATCTTGCATATTTTTTTACAAACTTTCTTACGCTTGTAAAAAAGTTTTTTTGCATTTCCCCCTCTAAAATTGCTAATATAGTAGAGTAGAACTTTTATAGAGAGAAGGAAAATTATGCGCAATGGAATTCGGATGACAACTTTAATGAAAAGGGCTCTGTTGATATGCGTCGGGGTATTGTTTACATACGAAGCTGCTTATGGATCAACACATACTGCTCTAGCAAGTACAGAGGATGAAACTAAATCTGTTCAACTTGTAAGTGAAATTCAAACATCCCTAGCACCAAAAGAAGCTCCAAAACACTATAATGGGCAGGTTAGAAAAGTTGCTTACTTAACATTTGATGATGGTCCTGGAAAATACACAGCTGAGCTTTTAGATATGTTAAAAAGTGAAAATGCAAAAGCAACATTCTTCCTAATTGGTTCAAACGTGAAAGCTTTCCCTGATCTTGTAAAACGTGAAAATGCTGAAGGCCACTATGTTGGGATGCACAGTATGACTCATAACTACAAGAAGCTGTACACAGAAGGTCATTACGTTGATGAAATGAAAGAAGACCAAGGCTTAATCGCTGGTGTTCTAGGAAAATCACCAGTATTAACACGCCCTGCTTACGGATCAATGCCAGGATTAAATGAAGCCCTTCGCAACAAAGTTGTAGAAAATGGTTTAAAAGTTTGGGACTGGACAATTGATTCATTAGACTGGAAATACAACAAAATGCCAGTAGACGCTGCATCTGCTAAAATCGTAGAAAACGTTCTACATGGTGCTACAAACCCAACAGAAGTTATTCTAATGCACGATATTCATCCACAATCAGTTAAAGCAATACCTGGAATTATTAAAGGGCTGAAAGAAAGAGGATATGAATTAGAAGCCTATAATGAGAACGAACACTTCCCATTAAACTTCTGGCATGATAATCGTATGTAATAAAAAGACTTGATTCCCTCTTGTAGGTTATCAAGTCTTTTTTTATCGTTTTGGGAATTTCCTTTGTTGCTCTTCAATAGAACGAATAATATTCTCCCTATCCTCTTGAGTTATACCGATAGAAAATTCGTATTCTTCTTCCTTACACCATGTGGGGTTAAGTTCCAGCGATAAGCGAATAACAATGTTAAACTCCCCTGCTTTTCCCCCCATAAATTCAAACGCTAAATTTGGTTCTATGAAATCTAGTTCGTTATATGTAGGGTTTGGTAAAGATTCAAACCATTTTATCATGTACTGTAAATCGTATGTTTGTAAAAAAGGATCCATCGTTTCAAAAACTTTATTTTCTTCTGATAGTTTCGCTTTTACTCTTAACCAATTTCTATCACACTCGTCTTTTGCATCTGCATATTGGTAATTTACAACCTCTAAATGTAATGATATTTTTTCATTTTGAAAATTCATGCATATCCCCCTTCTATCTCTGGATCTTTTGTTTATAAATTTTTATTAATCCCGATACTTTAAATTATACTAGGTTATTTTAATCTTTTTTTAATACGGATAAATTGTTTGCATTTATTACCCTTTATACATAAAATAAATTTGATTTGCAATATAATCTGAACTAAAGTCAAGTCCATTCCTTATCCACCACATGATGATACCTACTAATGAAGCTGTTTTAATATCAACTGCAACATAATCGTTTGGTAAATCCTTTTTCGTATTCTCTCTTCTCGTTTCTATTAATTGCTTTAAAAATAAAAATAATTGCTCCTCAAATTGATTCATTTTAAATAATATAAATAAATAATTTCGGTGGTTATATAAATAATCAAGTAATTGTGTTAGCTTTTGTTTTTCTGATAAATCTTTTGCATGTATTAAATCAGCTATTTTATTTGAAAGTTCATTTGAAATCTCATTCGTGATTTGGTCTAGTAAATCTTGAATATCTTGATAATGTAAGTAAAAGGTTGTTCGGTTTAATCCTGCTTTTGTTGCGACTTTCTGAACCGTTAAACTTGAAGTACTAGGATTCTCACATAGGAGAGAAAAAACAGCATTTTTAAACATTTCTCTTGAACGTACTGTACGAGGATCTTCTTTTTTAGGTGTAGACATTTTGAAACTCCTTTATAGATTTTCTCTTTACTTACTCGACAGTGCACATCTTCTATGTCGAGTAGTGAACATTTTCAACAAAACTGTTCATGGTCAAAGAAAATTTATTTTGTTACCATTAATTTTATCGACACATTGTCGATAAAATTAATGGTAACAATGAAGGAGTTTACCAATGCAAAAGGAAATATCAGAAAGAAATAAAAAAATTATATTAGTTGTGCTCATTGCTGGCTGTTTTTTATCAACATTAAATCAGAAACTATTAAATGTTGCGATGAGTAATTTAATGGAAGTATTTGATGTTACGGCCGCTACAGTTCAATGGCTATCAACAGGCTTTATGCTCATAAATGGTGTTCTCGTGCCAATTACGGCATTTTTAATGAAGCGATTTACAACAAGGCAGCTATTTATTAGCTCAATGCTCTCCTTGTTTATTGGGACTGTTCTTTGTGCATGTGCCATGAATTTTGGCATTTTGTTAACAGGAAGAATGATTCAAGCAGTTGGGGCAGGAATTATTATGCCACTAATGATGACAGTTATTTTATATTTATACCCTAGTGAAAAGCGTGGCAGTATTATGGGAACCATCGGTTTCGCCATAATTTTCGCGCCAGCCATCGCTCCAACATTATCTGGCTTTATTATTGAATATGTATCATGGAGATGGTTATTTATTGGATTAGCTCCATTTGTATTAATCGTTATTATTCTCGCGCTAAAATATTTAATGAATGTTGCTGAGACAACAAAAGCAAAATTAGATATCGTAAGTGTCATTTTATCAACGATTGGCTTTGGTTGTATTATATTTGGATTTAGTAGTGCAGGAAGTAAAGGATGGGATCATCCAGTTGTTATTACTACAATTATCATCGGAATAATTGTTACAACCCTATTCTGTTTACGTCAAATAAAGTCTAGCGATCCACTATTAAATTTATCCGTATTTAAATATAAAATTTTCACTCTTACATCAGTCATTAACGTACTCATTACGATGATTATGTATGCTGATTTAATTCTTTTACCGATTTACTTGCAAAATGGACGAGGTTTTACTGCTTTTGAATCAGGTTTACTTCTATTACCTGGAGCTGTGATTAATGCCTTCTTATCACCTATCACAGGTAAAATGTTTGATAAATATGGGGCGAAACCACTCTTTATTACAGGTTTAATATGTATCATTATATCTATGTGGGGTGTAATTGATTTGACCGAATCCACCACTTATATGTATTTAATGGTTCGTACCATTATTCTACGTATTGGACTAAGTTTCATTTCGATGCCTTTAAATACAGCAGGTTTAAACGCTTTACCAAGAGAACTGGGTTCACATGGTTCTGCAGTGAATAATACCGTACGTCAATTAGCAGGTGCTATTGGAACAGCAGTTATTATCACGGTATACACAATTCAATCAACTTCACATGCTTCGCAGTTATCTAGTGAAAATGGAAACATTTCAGTTATGCAAGTAAAGAAATTATCTTCTATCTTCAGCTCAAGTGATGCCTACGTATTTATGTTAGTCTTATCTTTTGTAGCTTTGATTATCGCATGTTTCATGCCTAAAAAAGTAGCACTCCAAAAATCTGAAAGTAAATCTTAAAACAAAAAATCCTACTCGTTTTCTATACGAGTAGGATTTTTTATTATTTATTTTGTTTCCCCGTCTTCAGTCGTCTTCACCTTCGTTTTATTTTTATCACGATGGTTATAGTTGTACTTAGAACGCTCTACTGGAGTGAAGCCTTCTGGTGTGTAGAATCGTAATAAGTCGCCGTTAACAACTTGGTCAGAGTATTTTAGTGATTTTTGAACCATTTGTTCATTTTGTTTTATTTCGTCTGTAAATTCTACTGGATTTCCAGTCGCTGTATCATAGTATTTGCCGTTCAGTGCAGTCACTGTTGGACTTACATAGTTACCGTTACGGAAAGGAACGACTTGTTTATGATCTGGCGATAATAAATCTGATCCGAATTGGACATAATTTTTTGTATCTGTACCTAGTAAGTGTAATAAAGTTGGAAGAACGTCAATTTCTCCGCCATATTGATGTTGTATGCCGCCTTTCATTCCTGGTACGCGAATGATTAATGGTACACGTTGTAATTGAGCATTTTCAAATGAGTTCATTTCTTTACCCATTATTTGAGACATTGCTGCGCCATGATTATCTGAAATACCGTAATGGTCACCGTACATAACGATAATTGAGTTATCGTATAAACCAGATTGTTTCAAGTAATCCATGAAGCCTTTTACAGATTCATCTAAATAACGTGCTGTTTGGAAATACGTATCTACAGATGAATCACCTGTTTTCGCTGGTTCAATTGTCGCTTCCGCTTTATCAATTGGATAAGGGAAATGGTTCGATAACGTAATAAATTTTGAATAGAACGGTTGTTTTAACGTTTGTAATAATGGAATGGATTCATTAAAGAACGGTTTATCTTTTAACCCATAGTTTACTACATCTTTTTCGTTCATATCATAGTATGACGCATCAAAGAATTTATTAAAACCAAACGATTTATAAATTTCATCACGGTTCCAGAACGTTTTGTAGTTACCGTGGAACACTGCTGATGTGTATCCTTGTTGACCTAAAATAGCTGGTGCTGATTGATACGTGTTATTAGCTTTATTTGTAAAAACAGATCCTTGCGGTAATCCAAACATTGAGTTCTCTAACATGAACTCCGCATCAGATGTTTTACCTTGTCCTGTTTGATGGAAGAAGTTATCAAAGTATAACGTATTCGCATCTTTTGTAAATGAGTTTAAGAATGGTGTAACCTCTTGACCATTTAGCTTGTAGTTTAGTAAAAAGTTTTGGAATGACTCTAAATGAATATAAATTACGTTCATTCCTTTTCCTTTACCAAAATACTCAGGATTTGGACTTGCATAAGTTGATGTAAGATAGTTTCTAACTTCTGTCATATTATCTCCATCCGCTAATGCTCGTTCTGTTGATGCTTTCGCACTTTGAATACCATCATAAATCGTAAAGTTGTACGCCCCTAAATATTTCACGATATAATTGCGGTCAAATGTTCTTGTTAACAATTCAGGACGGTCAGATTCTGCCAGACCTAAGTTAACGCTAAAGAATAAAATACCTGCTACAAATACTAGCGATAATTTATGCTTCGCAACACGGATTGGTTTAGGATTTACAAATTTCGTTGCGACTAAAACAATTAAAATGATTGTATCTAAGAAATATAGTGGGTCATATAAGTGTAGCAATGCAAAAATACTACCACCTAAATCTCCAAAGTTATTCGTTTGTGTTAATGTCGGGAACGTAATAAAGTCGCTGAAAAAGCGATAATATACTACGTTGGCATATAAAAGTATAGACATTAGCAAATTAATAATAATTAACCAAATGTAAGCTCGTTTCCCTTTCGCGAATAGTGCGAGCCCTAAAAATAGAACTGCTGAGCTTAACGGGTTGAAAAACAGTAAGAACTTTTGGATTGTGTTCGATATCCCTAAATTAAATTCTGTCACATATGCTGCATATGTTTTTAACCAAAGTAAAATAACGGCAAATACGAAAAATCCAAAATGATTACTTAATACTCGTTTACTCTTTAATAAAAATTGTTGCATCTCTCCACCTCTTTTGATCATCCAAGGCTTATTTTATATAAGTCTGTCTCTCTATTTAATTTTTCTTCTTCAAATAGATTTTATTTGTTTAACTATATGAAGAATATTAGTAATTATAATTTGTAGCTTTTATTTATTCAACTATTTCTTTTTAAACATTTTGACTTTGGTTTCTATTTTACAAAATACATTTGTAACATTTCCTGTTTTCTCCCAGGGGCTCATCCACTAATTATGACTCCACAAACTATAATCCTTTATTTCCTCATTTGCAAACTAATCTATCTCCAATTTTGGTACATTCATCTAAACTACCCAATTTCATAAAATAAAAAGTGTAGTTTGGGCAATTTGCTCAAACTACACTTTTTCGACTACCGTTTATCATCCTTTGTAGCTATTCCCTCTTCTTTTAAACAACTCTTTAAGTCCCATGAACATTACATTCCAACCATGTTCAGAGCCATCATGACACCCCTCTAAAGCTTTTTCAACATCATATTTTGTCCAATCTTCTTCATGAGCAACGATTATATTTTGTGAAAATATCATTTTAAATCCTTGTTGTTTCTCTTTTATTTCAACTGTGTTTTTATCTAACAATTCACTAAACTGCGGCGTTTTTAATGTAAATACTAATTTTTTTTAGGACGATTCATTTCGATATATTCCCCAATTGCTCGATAATCTTTTCCGCCACGATGATCAATAATTTCCCAACTCCCTCCTACTTCAGGAGTATTTCCCGTTACTTTATCCGTCCCTTCCAATGTAAAAAACCATTTCTTCATCATTTCAGGGTTTATCCACGCTTCAAAAATTTCTTACCTTCGCTAATGTTATTTTTGAATAATTATTCATTTTAATCCTTCCCCCACTTTATATTAAAACGAATATTTGTTTACTTAAAAAACCCCCGCTCTCATAAAAGAGAGCGGGGGTTTTAATCATTCATTATTGACCTTTGTACATTGCATCAACTTGTTTTTGAAGTTCTTCATTTTCTAAGAACTCATCATACGTCGCTACCTTATCAACTACACCGTTTGGCGTTACTTCGATAATACGGTTTGCAATTGTTTGTACGAACTGATGGTCATGAGAAGTGAATAGTAATGTCCCTTTAAATGTGATTAAACCGTTGTTTAATGCTGTAATAGACTCAAGGTCTAAATGGTTCGTTGGATCATCTAATGTTAATACGTTTGCACCGCTTAACATCATTTTAGATAACATACAACGAACTTTTTCTCCTCCAGATAAAACAGAAACGTTTTTCTTTACTTCTTCACCAGAGAATAGCATACGGCCTAAGAAACCACGTAAGAAACTTTCTGATTCATCTTGTGGAGAGAACTGACGTAACCAATCAATTAAAGTGTAATCACTGTTCTCGAAGTACTCAGAGTTATCTCTTGGGAAATGAGCTTGAGATGTTGTTACACCCCATTTGAATGAACCGCTATCTGGCTCCATTTCACCCATAAGAATTTTAAATAATGTTGTCATTGCAATATCGTTACGGCCGATAAATGCAACTTTATCACCTTTATTTAAAGTGAAGTTCACATTATCTAATACTTTTTCTCCGTCGATTGTTTTAGAAATACCTTCAACCGTTAATAAGTCATTTCCTACTTCACGCTCTGGTGTGAAACCAACGAACGGATAACGACGTGATGACGGTCTAATATCATCTAATGTAATTTTATCTAATAATTTTTTACGAGAAGTTGCTTGCTTCGCTTTAGATGCGTTTGAGCTAAAGCGCGCAATAAAGTTTTGTAACTCTTTTACTTTCTCTTCTTTTTTCTTGTTAGAATCTTGCGTTAGTTTTAATGCTAATTGGCTTGACTCATACCAGAAGTCATAGTTACCAACGTATAATTGAATTTTACCGAAATCAAGATCAGCCATGTGCGTACATACTTTATTTAAGAAGTGACGGTCATGGGATACAACGATAACTGTATTATCAAAGTTCATTAAGAAGTTTTCTAACCATTGAATCGCTTTTAAGTCCAAATGGTTGGTAGGCTCATCTAGTAATAGAATGTCAGGTTGACCGAATAAAGCTTGAGCAAGTAATACTTTTACTTTCTCTGCCCCTGTTAATTCAGACATCTTTTTATCATGAATATCTTCGCCGATACCTAATCCTTTTAGAAGGATTGCAGCTTCTGACTCAGCTTCCCAACCGTTTAGCTCAGCGAACTCACCTTCAAGTTCTGCAGCACGCATGCCATCTTCATCACTAAAGTCTTCTTTCATGTAAATTGCATTTTTCTCTTGCATTACTTTATAAAGACGTGTGTGACCCATCATTACTGTTTCTAGTGCAGGGAACTCTTCATATTCGAAGTGATTCTGTTTTAATACTGCTAGACGCTCACCTGGCGTAATATGTATGTCACCTGTTGATTGGTCAATTTCTCCAGATAAAATCTTTAGAAATGTTGATTTACCAGCACCGTTTGCTCCAATTAAACCATAGCAATTACCTGGCGTGAATTTTATGTTAACATCTTCAAATAATTTGCGATCTGCGAAACGCAAACTAACGTTACTTACTGTAATCATTTGTGTCCTCCTACTAATACCGCTTATTTCAGCGTTTTCTCACCGATTGTCTTAAAAAATCGCATATTACGACTCAATTATTGTAGACTATAGCTATTATATAGTAGAAGCTGGATGAATAGCAACGGTTGATTAGCTTTCTACAATGAAATCGAATAGTTTTTATCCATTCCCCTAGTTATTTTTTGTATATCATCGACCTCTTTCTAATATCCCCATTCGCTTCTCATTCTGTAATACATTAGATCATTTTTTCATTTCATATTTTATATACAAAAAACCTGTAGAGAAAACATTCCCTACAGGTTTTTCTTATCTCGTATTTATTATTTTCTCTTTATAACTCTTCAATTTACTCGCCAATCCTATTAAAGCTGGTAACAATATCGGCATTACAATTAAAGCTAATAGCATAAGGGCAATGCCAACAACTAATGCCACTTGTATTAGCGTCAATACTCCTGAAGGGATTAATGCAGCAAATGTTCCGCCTAAAATAAGTGCCGCTGATAATACGACTCCCCCTATGTGACGAGATGCATTTACAATTTTCGTTACTGAATCCCCTTCTAGCTCATTGTATCGCATCATTACGAAAATGCTATAATCCACACCTAGAGCGACAATCATTATAAAGCTAAAGAATGGAACATTCCAGCTTAATGACTCTACGTTTAATAAGTGTGAACTAATTTGTTCACTTATACCAAGTGAAGCAAAGTAAGCTAATATTAATGATCCAATAATAAAGATTGAATTTAAGAATGAGCGTGTAATCACGATTAATACAAGCGAAATCCCTAATAACATAATCGTAGCAGTACGTAAGAAATCTTGCCCGGTTACTTCTTTTAAATCAACGTTTCTAGCTGTTGTCCCGCCGATTGCTTTTTTCGCATCATTTAGTTCTGTTCCCTTTAACGTACCATCTATCGTTTTATTAATTTCTTGAATGATAGGCATCGCTTCTTTTGAATACGGGTTTACGTCTAAAATAATTGTCATTTTAGCAGTCTTTCTATCATGTGACATGTACGTATTCAATGCTTTTTGGAAATCTTCTCCTTCTAAAACTTCTTTCGGAATATAAAATTTCTCAGAGTTTTTTGATTCATTAAGCTCGCCTAAATATTTCTGAGCATCCCCTAGGCCGTTACTTATCTTTCCAAGCCCTTCTGTACTTTTAGATAAGCCTGATTGTAATTGCCCCATCTTTTCTTGCAAATCTTTAAGCCCTGTTAAAAGTTGCCCTTGCCCATCGTTTATTTTCGTTAATCCGGATTGTAACTCAGTTGATTTGTTCGCAATTTGTTTTGAACCTGTAGCCCCTTCGCTCAATCCTTTGTTCAGCTCAGCAGCTCCTTTTTGTAACTTGGTAACTCCATTGTTCATTTCTTTTAAACCGTTATCTACTTTCAGTAACGATTGATTCGCTTCTTTAAACGAATTCATCGCTGCTTTATGCTGCACCGCCAATTGATTTAATTCTTTTGAAAGTCCAGTTAATTGTTTTTGAGCTTCTTTAGCAATTCCTAATGTTTGCTGTATGTTCGGGTCATTTGCTAATTCTGGTTTCGTTTGAATGAAATTAGTCATTAACACTTCAATTTGTTCATATCCTTTTTTCGCACCATCAATTGCTTGAGAAATGCTTCCGAAATATTGATCGTAAGAACTTAAACCTTTTTCTAACTGTTCATAACCAGCATGAAGCTGTGAAGTTGCATTTGACAGGGCATTGATATTTCCGTTTAATGATGCTAGCCCATCCTCTATTTGCTCCGCTCCTTGTGCTCCATTGTTTATTCCATTCGATAATTGATTTAAAGCTGTCCCTAATGCTGATACGCCATTTTTCGCTTCATTTGTTCCATCAATTAACTTTTGAACATTTGCAAGACTATTTGAGTCATTACTACCCATTTTATCTTTCGCATCAGTTAATCCTTCATTAATTTCTTTTATGCCACCATTTGCATCTCCTAAGCCTGTATTCAATTCTCCGGCTTGTTTATTTATATATAATTCTTTAATCTTATCTCCAGTTGGACGCGTCGGTGAATATACTTCTGAGACTCCTTTAACTTTCGAGATTTTATCAGTAAGTTCATCTAAAGTTTGTAAAGAAGTCGCCTCATCTAACTTTTTATCCGATTGAATAACTAACGTACTTGGTGAAGAAAAACCAGGCGGAAAATGCTCTTCTATTACGTTAATCCCCATTTTTGATTCATATTTATTATCCACTTCAAATAAATCATTGTAATTAAGCGTGTTAGAATATTTTAATACGAATGGAATCGATATCACGAATACGATAATTAAAGCGATAAATGGTCTTGCTACTGAATTTTTCGCAAAGAATCCCCATAAACGACTATCCTCATGTCCTTTAAATGTTTTAACTGGATAAAACATTCCTTTTCCTAAAAGCACCATGAAAAATGGATTTAAAGTAGTTAATACGAGTAGTAGTACTGCGACACCAATTGCTACCGCTGAAGTCGATTGATATAATTTAAAACTCGCTAAAGCAAGAGATGCAAAGCCAATTAGTACTGCTATCCCGCTATATAAAACGGTTTTACCTGCCGATTTAAACGTTTCTTTCGTAGCCAAAAATGCATTTTCTTGTTTACTTAATTCTTCTTTAAATCTTGTATATAATAAAATGTTATAGTCTGTTCCCACTCCAAACAGGACGACTACTACAAACACTTGCGTAAAGTTTGAAAACGGAAAATTAAATTGATCTACAAGATGGGCAATAATCCCCATTGAAATTAAATACGAAACACCAACTGTAAGAAGAGAAATAATCGGAACAACTGGTGAACGGAATACAATGATTAATACTACAAGAATGAAAATGATCGAAATAACTTCTGTCTTTTTCACGCCCTCTTGAGAGGATGTAAGAAAATCACCCGCTATTAAATCACTTCCTGTTAAGTACGTTGTAACTCCTTTCGTTTGTACTTTTTTATGAAGATTATTTGCAATTTTTGATATTTTACCATGTTTTTTATCTACCGATATTTGCGTTAAAATAGTCGTATTATCTTTAGAAATTAATTGTTTCTCTAGTTCTTTATTATCTAAATGTGAAACGACTTCCTTAATTCCTAATTGCTCTTTTTCATTTTGCAGCGCGTTGATCGTTTTTGTTATTTCCTCTTTCTGTTCATTCGTTAATGCGTTTTTATCTCCACTATTAAAGACGGCTATAATTTCATACTTTTCAGCCCCTTCTTTATCCATCTCCTTTATCATCTTGTCAGCAATACTGCTTTGTTCTGTATTAGGAATCGTGATTTGCCCTTTTTCCTTCACTAACTGATCCATATTAGGCATCGTTACGATCATTGCAATAGTAATAACTATCCATAATAGAAAAGATAAACTTCTCCAACTTTTTAGCTTGCTCATTTGAATCATCTCCTGTTATTAGAGTTTCATGGTGCATAGAGAATGAATATTCATTCCCTGTTTTTGAAAACATCATTTCGGAATGAACGTTCATTCCTATTATCCTATTAAATTATTTTTCAATTCTATTAAATCACTCCTTGCGGAATGAATATTCATTCCTTTAATTGTACAGATATATCATCTCCTGTAATCGTTTTTTATATTTATTTAGGAATGAATGTTCATTCCTGTCCTTGGAATGCTATTAGAATCAAATGATTCTAATAGCATTCCAAGAGCTTTCTTCCAATTCTTTTACTAATTCTTTTGAGTATTCTAACTGCCCTGTCGCCATTACTTTTATTAATTTTTCAAGTGGTTGATATACAATAATAATTAAAGCAATTATAGGCAATGGACGAAGAAAACCTTTTTCGATTCCATCTTCAATAATATTCATAAAGAAGCCTATAAAATCGTCAAATATTTTCTTACTCTGTTCATCAAGAAAATAACTATCACAGTGAGAATTTGTAAAAAGAAAGGCATTCACATTGTTTCTCGCAAATTCAAATAAACGGTTATACGTATGACTAAACTGTTCACGAATATTTGCTTCAACAGGAAAATCAGTTTTTATTGTTTCAGATAGCTGTAGCATACTTTTGGTAAATAATGAGTTAACGAGTGCCTCTTTATTTTCAAAATAGCGATAAATAGTACCCGCGCCAACTTTTGCTTTTTCAGCGATCATCGGAATTGTCGTACCATCGTAACCACGCTCTGCGAATAATTGTATAGCCGCTTCAAAAATGTCTTCTTGTTTATTTTTAGCCATTTTTCTCACCTCAATTTCCAGGAATGAAAATTCATTCCGTTTTTAATTATAAATTACATGAATTAAAAGTCAAGTGTGTAAATACGCTATTGAAACATTTATCAAATAACACACTCAATTAAGATATTAATACATTTTTTGCGTTATCCCATCAAAAAATTTCTTTGTATCATCATGACTTAAAACCCTCAATACATCTTGTATCTTAAAAAATTGAACTTGACTTATTTCATTATCTTTTGGATGCAAATCTATTCTGTCACCTATATATTCTACATAAAACATCGTAGTTTCTTGCTCTTCATATCCAATTTTCATTTTGAGTTCTTCAGGAAAGCCAAAGCAAATTTTATCTTCAAATTGTTTTATAACTTTAAACTTTGTAGATCCAGTTTCTTCTTCCAGCTCTCTCAAAATAGCACTCTCTAAATCATTATCTGTATGTTTCACTCTACCTTTAGGAAAATCCCATTCCCCCTTTGACATAGCATATTCTCCATCTATGTCGCTAATTTTCACCTTATGTACCAATAAAAATTCACTGTGATGGAATACGACCGCACCTACGGCTTGCCTAATCATTTTACTTTTCCTCCTAAAACAATGATTTCACTCTATTAAATAGAAAAGTACTATAATAAAAAGTTTATCATTGTAGTACTTTGTTACTCATACATAGCACATGACATTAATTAAAAGAAATCATAAATAAACGGCTTACGCACCGGCACTACATTCTCAAATGCACGTATCTCCTCTTCGCTACCGCTTATTAAGTCTATTTCATTTAATTCTAGCGGTCGCTTGTAACCAAACATAATAGTAGATAACGCATTAATATCGATTTGAATTCCATTTTCTTTTGCTGTTTCTTCTTTAACGATTGTTATTTCATTATTTTTAAGTTGAACCGTTACGTTATTCCACGGTGCAAATGAATCTGTAATATGTAAAATTACTTCTTGCTCTTCGTTGTTCCAGTTCCATTCATATTGTTTGAAAAACTGTTCTACATCTACAATTCTTCCCATGAAATATGGAGTTACTTCTGCTTTTACTCGTGGTTCTTGTAATGTGTAAAGAAGTGGTTCTGTCTCACTTAGTATCATTTCTAGATCTTTAATCATAGAATCATGTTGGCAGATGAAGTTCCAAAGACCAATTCTTGCTTCATTATGTAATGGGACAAATTCTTCTACTTTCATTTTAGAATTCTCTATTTTGTATAAAATGTAACCAGCCGCCGTTTTATTTTCATCATAGTAAACTGCCAATGTTAAATCATGATACACCGCTTGTAGCCACCATTTACGTCCGCGAACTAACATACCAGAAAATCGTTCTGCAAATGTTTCATATAGATTCTCTACTTCTTCTGGATGATTATCTTTACTAAAACGTTTCACTGTACCATTCACTTGTTTTTTAATTATTAAATCGCTCTTTGTCATCTGACATACGATTCGATTCGCACAAAGTTCCCAGCCGTATTTACGATAAAATGAAACGGCAAATGGATGTAACATCGATACACTATGTCCATCTCTTTTCATAGTTTGCAGTGAATGCTGAAGTAACTCTTTTACATATCCACTTCTTCTATATTCCGGATACGTCGCTACCCCCGCAACGCCGCCCATTTTAAACTTTTCTTTTCCTATGTAAATATGAAAAGGAATTAAGTGCAACTTTGCAGCTAACTCTTCTCCTTCCATAATACCGTATATTTGATGGCTTTCCTTCATTCGTGTAATTTGCTGCTCTACTCGTTCTTCATTTGCTTTATATTGAAAAGCATATTCTGATAAACGTAATGCTTCTCTAAACTTATCTTCTTTTAATTGTATAACGTTCATATATTTCTCCTCCATTCCTCGTTTGAATTATATCATAATTCAAACTATTGTAGTTCGGTAAGTGAAATTACGAGGATGTTTCAACAAAAGATATCGATTTAGAAACAATCTAACATAAAGGCTCTTTTCAACTGCTTTCTATTGGCGGCATAAGAATATTAAAAGCCTTGCGTTCTCTTGGGTTTGCGAAGCTAAGAGGTACCATTGAAAGTGATGAAACTTATGACAACGGCAACATTACGGGCATAAAAAAAACCAGTTGATTGAGAGAAACTGGTTCAATAAAGGTTTTATATTGGATATTCATTCAACCAAATTAATGCTTGTTCATAATCATCGAAAAATTTTACGGATTCTTTTGTATTGGATTGTTGTAAATAATTCATTATCTCCCCTTCTTCAAGGAGAAACGCAATTGCCTTACTGTGATTCAAAATGGTTTCATTGAAGAACTTATCTTTCCATGCTTTTTGAACAGAAAAATGATCTGGCGTGTATCCTTTTCTATCCACCAACAATTTGTATTTCCGACCCTCGGAAATGAATTGCTGACAAACCTGCTCGAAGCCATTAAACCATTCATAAACATCAGCTGTATTAATCTTGCCAATTAGATGGGTAACAATTAAATCCCCTGAAACTGTTGTGCTGATATTCTGTTTACTCAACTTGGAACCATCTCCCTTAGTTACAATTATGCGTAAAAATCTCATAAAATCAATAAGGATAAAATTCTTACGTAATAAAGCAACATTATTTAAGAAAAAAGCCAACATAAAAAAGCAGATACATTGCATATCTGCTTCTCATCAATTTATTTAGCTAACGTTTGAAGCTCTTCAAAAAATGTAGGATATGATACGCCTACTGCTTCTGCATCTTCAATCGTTGTTTCTCCTTCAGCAATACAGCCGGCGATCGCCAGCATCATGCCAATGCGATGATCTCCGTGACTATGTACTGCACTACCTTTTAAAGTTGATTTGCCGTAAATAATCATTCCGTCATCAGTTGCTTCAATGCAGGCTCCGAGTTTCGTTAGTTCAGCAACGACTGTATCGATACGATTCGTTTCTTTCACTTTTAGCTCGTGTGCATCTTTAATGACTGTAATTCCATCTGCTTGTGTTGCCGCTAAAGCGATAATTGGGATTTCATCAATCAGTCGTGGAATGATATCTCCACCGATTTCGATTCCTTTCAGCGGCGATGTTTCAATTGTAATATTTGCAGCAGGTTCTGATGCTCCTTCGTTAATCTGCTCTACAGTAAACGTAGCGCCCATTTTCTCAAGAACATCAATAATACCTGTACGAGTCGGATTCATTCCCACATTTTGTAATAGTAGTTTACTATTTGGAATAATTGCACCTGCTACTAAGAAAAATGCCGCTGATGATACATCACCTGGCACTTGAACATCTGTTGCGGTTAACTTCTGTCCTCCTGCTAGTTTCACTGTTTTCCCCACGCGAGTTACTGTAACGCCAAACGCCTCAAGCATTCTTTCTGTATGATCGCGGGAAATATGAGGTTCTGTAACAGCTGTTACACCTTCTGCGCGAAGGCCTGCAAGTAAAATAGCTGATTTCACTTGCGCACTTGCTACCGGTGAAGTATATTCAATCGCCTTTAAATTCCCGCCTCGTATTGTGAGCGGCGTAAACGTTCCTTCTTTTCGGCCATCAATTTTTGCACCCATTTGCTTTAGTGGATTTGTTACACGTTGCATCGGTCTCTTCGCAATTGAAGCATCACCTTGCACGCAAGAAAAGAATGGTGTGTTTGCAAGTATTCCTGACATTAATCGAATCGTTGTACCAGAATTACCAACATCTAATACAGCTTTTGGCTCTTGTAAACCTTCTAATCCTGTTCCAATTACCGTAACTTCGTCTCTATTTTGTGTAATCTCTACTCCCATTTCTTTAAAACAAGAAATAGTACTTAAACAATCCGCACCAGGAAGAAATCCTTTAATTGTTGTTTTACCTTCCGCGATTGCGCCAAACATGACAGCGCGATGGGAAATTGATTTATCTCCAGGGATTGTAATTTTGCCATTCAATCCGTTATTTACAGTTTGTACTGTTTTTTCTTTCACGTTGTCACCCTCCTCATTAAATTGTTTCATACGTTTGGTATTCTTCTTTTCCGAGCGCAATTTTTGCCTGCGTTCGATCCTCTTCTCTTTGGAAACTAATTCGTAAAACCCCGAGCAATCCTTCTCGCGCTTCTAATATTTGCAAGTTCGTAATACTAATTTCTTCTTCTGCTAGAATGCTTGTGATATGGGCTAATGCCCCTACTTTATCTAAAACGTCGACGTATAAGTCGTGATAGGCAGGAATCGCCCCTCTTTTTCGAACTGGTAAAGAGTCACGATATTCTTTCGCATCTGCAAAATAACTTTGTATTTCTCCTGCATCTCCTTTAGAAACCGTCTTATATAGCTCTTCCATTTCTGAAATCCATTCTTCTAATAGTTCCAATAAATGCCCTCGATTTTGCTTTACGATATCACTCCACATTTTCGGACTACTTGATGCAATACGTGTTATATCTTTAAATCCGCCTGCCGCTAGTTGATGAATAAGCGGATTATCACCAGCATGTTTCTCAACTTGTTTTACTAATCCTGCTGCAATTAGATGCGGAAAATGACTAACTATTCCTGTTATATAATCATGTTCTTTTGTATTTAATACAAGAAAATGAGAGCCTGTTCCTTTTAACCATTCTTTTAGCTCGTCTACTTGATCCGCCTGCACGTGATTCATTGGCGTTAAAATGTAAAATGCGTTTTCAAAAAGGTGTGCCTTTGCACTTTCAACTCCTGTTTTGTGAGAACCTGCCATCGGATGACCGCCGATAAACGAAACTTTCTTTGTTAATAAAGCTTCCGCTTCATTCATGATTGTCCCTTTCGTACTTCCTACATCGGTAACAATGACATCTTCTCGTAAATGAAATGATGCAAGTTTGTGTAACAACTTTTTCGTTTCTTCAACTGGAGAGGCAAATACAATTAAATTTGCCTCCTCACATGCACGCTGTAAATCTACTGCTACTTCATCAACTACATGTAATTCTTTTGCGCGCTCTACTTGCTCTTTAAATATGTCATAACCGATAATCGTTACATCGTGCTCTTTTTTAATCGCTAATGCAAGAGAGCCTCCTATTAATCCAGTACCGATTAATACTACCTTTTTACACATTTGCCTCATCTCGAGACTTACCTTTTTTATTTTCAAAGTGTTGTTTTAACACTGAAATCACTCCTTCATTTTGTTCCCTAGTTCCGATTGTAATACGGACACCATTTGGGAACGGACGAATAATAAACCCTGCATGCGCACAAGCTTCATAAATTTCCCCAGCATCATCTACCGGCAAGAAGATAAAGTTCGTTTGCGACGGATAAAATGGAATTTCATTTTCCGTACAAAAACTCTCGTATTGTTGTAATCCTTCTGTATTAACACGAACTATTTCTTCAATAAACGCTTCATCGTTAAAAGCAATCGTCGCTGCTTTTTGCGCTAATGAAGATACGTTAAATGGCAAACGTACGACATTTAATTTCTCGATTAACTCTTCCTGTCCAATCGCATAACCAACGCGGAAAGAAGCTAATCCGTACGCTTTAGAAAACGTTCTAAGTACAAGAATGTTGTTATGTTTTTCTAAAAGCGGTAATGTCTCAGGGAAATCTTTTGCTGTTACGTATTCATAGTACGCTTCATCAATGACAATTAACGTATTTTCACTAATGCTTTCAATGAATTGAGTCAATTTTCGCTCATTCACATATGTGCCTGTCGGGTTGTTCGGATTACAAATCCATACGATTTTTGTATGTTCATCAACTGCTGAAGAAATTTCATCTAGATCATATACACCGTTCTTTAAAGCAATTTCTTTCACTTCACAGCCTTCAATAATTGCATGATGACGGTACTGTGGGAATGTTGCACCAGCCGTAACAATATTATCTCCTTTACATAGTACTGCACGACTTATAATTTGAATTACTTCATCAAGACCACTACCACAAAGCACTTGTTCCATTTGAACTTGTAATTTCTCTGCAATAGTTTGACGGAGTACTTCAGCACCTCCGTCAGGATATAAAGCATGTTCCTCCCACGATTTTTGTAATTCTCCTAAAACACGAGGTGAACAGCCAAATGGATTTTCATTTGATGCTAACTTAACAAATGAATGATTCCCGTATACTTCTTTCATTTGCTCTGGTGATTTACCTGGTTTATACGGTTGTAATGATGATAGTTGATCTTTTACTCGCATGTTAAATCCACCTTTTCATTAAAATTCTTTTGCGTATTTGTTATGTTGCGAAATATTTTGTTTTAGTAATTCCATGCGATCTTTTCCGAATTGCTCGACTAGTGCACCGGCAAGTTCCCATGCAACGACAGCTTCAGCTACAACACCTGCTGCTGGTACTGCACAGCTATCAGATCTTTCAATACTCGCTTGGAACGCTTCTTTCGTATCAATATCTACGCTTGCTAACGGTTTATATAATGTAGGAATTGGCTTCATTACGCCTCTTACGACAATTGGCATACCTGTTGTCATACCGCCTTCTAAACCGCCGGCATTATTCGTATTTCTCGTGTATCCTTTTTCTTCATCCCATAAAATTTCATCGTGCACTTTACTTCCTGGCTGTCTTGCCGCTTCAAAACCAATTCCGATCTCAGCACCTTTAAATGCATTCACGCTCATAATAGCACCGGCAAGTTTTGCATCTAATTTGCGGTCGTAATGAACGTAGCTACCAACTCCAATTGGCATTCCTTCTGCAATGACTTCGACAATACCGCCTATAGAATCTCCGCTACTTTTCGCATCATCAATCGCATTCATCATCTCTTGTTCTACTTCTTTATCTAAACATCGAACTGGTGAGTTTTCAGTTATCGTTTGAATTTCTTCAATTGGTAAGTTTGAAATACGCTTCGCTTGTACCCCACCAATTTCAAGAACATGCCCTGCAATTTCCACGCCTAATTCTTTCAAAATTTGTTTCGCAACTGCACCAGCAGCTACACGAACTGTCGTTTCTCTTGCAGATGAGCGCTCTAATACGTTTCTTATATCACGATGGCCATATTTAATTGCTCCGTTTAAATCCGCATGTCCTGGACGTGGTTTTGTAATTGTACGTTTCATTTCTTTACTTTCTTGCTCCGAAATTGGTTCAGCACCCATTACTTTCGTCCAATGTTTGAAATCATCATTTTTTACGATTAACGTAATTGGTGAACCAAGTGTCATTCCGTGACGTACACCACTTGCAATTTCAACTGTATCTGTTTCAATTTGCATGCGTCTTCCGCGCCCATGCCCTTTTTGTCTTCTTAATAATTCTTTATTAATATGTTCCGCTGTTAATGTTAAACCTGCTGGTACACCTTCTAAAATAACTGTTAACTGCGGCCCATGTGATTCTCCAGCTGTAATATATCTCATTTCTCTTGCCCCTTTACTATTTTTTTGTACAAAAAAGTCCCTACTGAGCGCTCAGTAGGGACGATGTTTATCGCGGTACCACCCTAGTTGTAGACTTCTTTCGTCTACCTCTCTTCTTCTTTAACGATCGTTTGACCGTCTTTCTCTCCAAAAGTTGGCGGGAAAGATGCTCCAAGGCTGTAATTCATGCTTACCTTTGTACTGATTCACACCGGCCATCAGCTCTCTTTAACAGTGAGATAAGCACTACTGTTTCCTCTTCAGCGCATTTATGATATGGAATTAAGATAATTTATTTTTGAAACCTTTTAACTCATCCATGAATCTATGGAATTCTGGAATATCCATTTGTTGCGCAGAATCTGATAACGCAACTGCTGGGTCTGGATGTACTTCCGCCATTACTGCATCTGCTCCAATTGCAAGTGCCGCTTTCGCTGTTGGTAATAATAAATCTCTACGTCCTGTTGAATGTGTTACGTCGACGATAACTGGTAAATGTGTTTCTTTCTTTAAAATCGGTACTGCTGAAATATCTAATGTGTTACGTGTCGCTCTCTCGTATGTGCGAATACCGCGCTCACAAAGAATAATTTGGTCATTACCTTGTGCAATAATGTATTCCGCTGCATTAATGAACTCATCAATTGTTGCTGCTAACCCACGTTTTAGTAATACTGGCTTGTTAACTTTACCTACAGCTCGTAGTAAATCAAAGTTTTGCATGTTACGTGCACCAACTTGAATTACATCAACGTAGTCTAGCGCCATTTCCACATCGTTCGGATTTAAAATTTCACTAATAATCGCTAAGTCGAACTCATCTGCTACTTGGCGTAAAATTTGTAAACCTTCTACTCCTAAACCTTGGAAATCGTATGGAGATGTTCTCGGTTTGAAAGCACCACCGCGCATTAATTTTAAGCCTTGGTCTTTCATAGCTTGCCCTACTTGGCGAACTTGCTCTAAACTTTCTACCGCACAAGGTCCCATAATGAACGTTTGTGTTCCGTTTCCAATCAATTCACCTTTAACATTAACAATTGTATTTTCTTTTTTCTTTTTACGTGAAACTAGTAATGCTTTACGGTTATCATCTTCTTGCAATTCTAAGCTAGCTTTGAAAATCGTTTTGAAAATATGTTGAATCGTTGACGTTTCGAATGGTCCTTCGTTATGCTCTGCAAGCATATCAAGTACTTCACGCTCACGTACTGGATCAAAGCGTTTCGTACCTTGTACTTGTTTTTGCTCTCCAATTTTTTGAACGATTTCACCGCGTTTGTTTAATAGGTGTAATAGTTGTAAGTTAATTTCATCTACCTGTTTACGTAATTGATCTAATTCGTGATTTGCCATTTGGAAATCCTCCTCTAATGTTTTAAAAGTATAGTAAGAGAATAAAAAATTCTCTATTTTCTGAACTGGTTAATTATACAAATTTAAAGTGGAATCGATACCTCTTCTTATTTTAAACTAATAATTACCATAAAGACACTAACTACTAGTTAATAAGCCACTTTTTTGTACAAAAAAGCCCTACTGATTCAATCAGTAGGGACGATATTTATCGCGGTACCACCCTAGTTGTAGACTTCTTTCGTCTACCTCTCTTCATTGTTAACGATCAATGTGACCGTCTTTCCCTTCATAAAGATACATATCTTTACTACGAAAAAGATGCTCCAGGACTGTAATTCGCTCTTGTTTTTGTACTGGTTCGCACCAACCACCAGCTCTCTGTTACAGGGAAACAACAACTACTTCTTTTCCTTTCAACGCGTGACTATTTTATTTTCAAGTTGGACCACTAAAATACAAAAATTCCCTACTGAATAAATCAGTAGGGACGATATTTATCGCGGTACCACCCTAGTTGTAGACTAACTTTCCGTCTACCTCTCTTCACTGTTAACGATCAATTGACCGCTTTTTCTTCATAAAGAAAATACTATCTTTACTATGAAAAAGATGCTCCAAGACTGTAATTCATGATTATCCCTGTACTGGTTCACACCAACCACCAGCTCTCTGTTACAGTAAGACTAACCACTACTGTGATCTCTTCATTGCACTTTGTTTATTCAAATGTTTTTGAAATTGAATAAGTATGATTCGTATTATAGAACGCTTTTCAAAACACTGTCAATAACTTTTTATATATTTTTTAAAAATTCCACTTCCGCCCTATGATTCCTCTTGTAAATTCTCCGTTACGATTCCGATGCGAATTATTTCATTTTCTATTAAATTTAATACATGTCTTTCTACTTCATACCTGGTTAATAGTTCTTTTATTTGTATAATCTCACTTTCAAATAAATCGGCTTCTTGACACGTCTGAAGTAAAGTAAAAAACACATTTGCATACAATTCTTTATACGCTTTCATACGCTCTTTCTTTTCAAGTATCTCTATAAACAACTGTTTCATTTCTTCTTGATTAGATTGTCCTTCCACACCTTGAAATTTACTCGAAATAATATTTAATCCTTTTTCTAAAACCTCATCCATGCATAAAACAATACGTAAAAGCATCATATATTCTCTCGTTGTTATTACGCCCATTTTCGGACGTTCTCTTAAAAACACACTAAGCCACGCTGTCCAAAATTTTTGTTGTTCCTTACCACTTAACGTTTTTACGTAGTAGCATAAATACTGCATAAATTTAATTTTATTCTCTTCGTTTTCTTGCATCAAAAGTGGATATAACCAATCTGTTTTTTGCTCCCAATATAATACGCATTTAATAAATACAAAGCTAAGCCATTTTAAAAATGCTTCTCTCGTATATGGATGTAGTGCATCTAAATGTTCTACTGCATACTTAATATATCGTCTTATTTCTGTAAACAAAGGTAGATTAATTTGCGTATAACATAATCCCGCCCACGCATATTTCGTAAGCTCACTTTCTTTCTTTAAATCTAAGTAAGGTAATACATTTTTCCGACACCATTGCTTCTCAATATGGTATAAAAACGTAATATCCGCTGTTAAACGCGCAAACATGAAATTCGTTCTTTCCGAAGTAACCCTTACCTGCTCCTCAAATAAAAATAAATATTCATACACGTTGCGATCGTATAAATGATCATATGCTAGCAGTTTTAGTAATACAGCAGTCATCTTCCCAACAGGATGCTGAATAGATTCATTGTAAAACTCTTGTTTTCCAATCTTAAAATCCGATTCCCCTCTCATAACTTGTGGAAGTACAGAAAAAGCAAAGCGTTTTACAATCCTTATACTATTTTCATCTAGCTCTTCTAATCGATTACTAATTTCATATAGAAAACTACTAATTAACCAATGAAAAGCAGTATTTCTAATAAATTTCTGCAATAACGGAATGATTTTTTGAATTTGTTCATTCGCCAAATTCCGGTTATTTCGCCACTCTCTAATACATACAAACCATACTTCATTACTAATTTCGTGCACGCCTACTAGTTGATAAGCAAACGAAATACTCCACTCTACATTCAATTTACACGCTTTTGATAACATCTCTAAAAAATGGCGTTGCTCAAAAACACCGTCTCTTGAAAATTGCCGAACTTGCTCCATTATTTCATCGTCTTTCAGCTGCAGTAATCCATCAGCTGTTACATTGCATGTAATACGTTGTTCATTTGCCTCTTTCTTTGGAACACTGTATAGATCTGAAGAAAAATGGGGGTGTTTCTGTTTCATTAGCTCGTATCCTTCCGCCGTACACTTACTATTCGAATCACACGTGAATAGTAAGTCTAATACAAGACAAGCATCAAACGCCCTCTCTTCTGCAAGATACTCTAATACATGTTGAATTACTTCTTCTTTCGTTTCCTCTAAAGCATCTGCGTAATAATTCTTTAAAAGTTGAAACACTTCATGTTTACATGTGAAATCTAACAGAACATCCACATGTAACAACCACTTCAGTTTGTCATCCGCTGTAACGAATACATTATTAATCATTGCTTCAATTGCAATTCGCTTTTGAAGTACACTATCAGTTTCTATCATTTCTGTAATATAATGATTTGCTTTTTTCTCATTGTTTTCACATAAATATGTAAGACACTCTTTTACAATTTGAATTAAAAATGTAAAATCATTTTGCTGTAACTCCTGCTCTGAAATTTCTCTATCTCTTCTTTTCAGTGCATTTTGTCTTAATGACAATAGTTGTATCTTTTCTAACCCCGTAACCATAATCGGATTTGCGTAGTAAGCGATATGTGGTCTCATTTTCTCTTTCCAAATTCGCTCCACATGAGAAAAAATAGGCATCGGTATACGACTCGATTCCTCGAGTTCAATCGACTCTTGCGTATCATTTCCCCATCTTCTTACACGCTTCAATTTAAGTTTCCCGTCTAAAATAAACGTTAATAGCAACAAGCCAATTTCTTTATGCTCAGGGAAAGAACATTTTTGCAATAAATATGTGATCATTTCAATAGAGCTACTATCTTTCTCTGCTGTTTCTAATAAAAGCAATGTCCATCTTGCAAACAACAAAGGGTCCATCGTTTCTTTCGTTTCGTTTAAGTAAGTACAAATTGTTCGCCACCATAACGGGGATATTTTAGAATGATTTTTAAAAATCAATTGAAATAGTTCTTTTTGATGACTAAATAGAAATTGCTCCACCAACCATTCCGCAAGCAATTCATCTACTTCATCATAATTTGCTGTAAGCAGAAATAAATTTCTTAGTTTCCCTTCTGCTTCAAGCCATTCCACCCATTCATAATCACGAGCAAATTCAACGAAGTACCGAACGGTTTCAATTTTTTTTATTGACTGTTTTATATAGGATAATTGCTCCTGCTCTACTGATGGAGGAACGGTCACAATATCACGAATACGCATTCTTTTCGTAATATAATTATCCCCCATTAATTCCGCCCACCGCTTCACCGCTTTCACAAGCGCCTGATGATTATTTGCTTTATTCGGATACACAATCGGTCTTATCCCTAAATGCTCCCAATGATATGTATTATCACCTTGTGCGACGAAAGCATAACGCCTTGTACTCGGTGGTAAGCCTGTTGCTAAATATTTCATTACAGGATCATTATGACTATACCCAACGAATAAAACAGTGTAATTTGAGAATAAATCAACTAAAAATCGTCTCGCCCATCCTTCTGTTAAGTAAGCCCTTCCAAAATCACCATCCGTTAAAATTAAAGCTTCTTTCTCTTGTTCTACATTCCCATGTATGTAAGCCAACCCTTTAAACGCTCTCCCTGTCGGTAAAGCAGGTGCATAATAAATATTCAGCTCTCTATTCATTTCTGTAATTACAGACGTAAAATGTTGATCAAAGTTTGTCGTTATAATTCGAACATCCGTATCTAACGGAAACAGCTTTGGAATCGCATAGTGTAATGGATTTGGTTTTGATTTTTCTATATTAACGAGGTCTCTTGCAACTTGATGCACATCTTTCGTTTTCGCAATTTTACCGAGATAATAATCGTGGGGTTCTGTCATCTCACGCCTTTCGACATATAAAGCTTTCGAAATTTCATCAACTAAATCATCGAAATTCGGTAAGTTTGATTTCCCCTTCATAGAAACTCCTGCTCCAACGAATAATACTAACTTACCTTGTTCAAGGTGATCGATTAACTCATCTGGAATTTCTACTTCTGAAGTTATCCACATCCCGGATTCCCCCTTACCTAAAAATGTCATACGCTCTCATTTCACTATAACATTTTTTAATTGTTTTTTTAATATTTAGATAAAATTTCAGCATGATAAAGTTTTATATAAATTAAACCGTTCCAATGTATGAACTCCTGAATTTATTGTAAAACTATGTATAAATGGGAGGTGTAAATATTGAGTGATATTACTGTAATACTTATCAAATTTATATCATGCATCATCGCTTTTAGTATCGGACTAGCTCTATTTTTCCCAGCAACGCTCGTCCAAATCATTTCTTTTAGTCTCTTCGTCACAATCGTTTCTTATATGTTTGTTGATAAAATTATTTTAAATCGAATTGGCAATTCCGCTGCCATTATGACGGATTTCTTACTTACGTATTTAAGCGTTTGGATTTTTGGTAATATTTTATTAGACAACTACATGCAAATTGCATGGGGCAGTATCCTTTCTGCCATCGTCTTTACATTATCAGAAGTAATCGTCCATCGCTTTTCTAATTCCCACACAAGGCACAGCAATGATAACATTCGAATTAATCGCCGGTTTGCATATGGCACGGAGTTTGCTGAAGAACAGAATGTGTTGGATAAAGATAAGAAGAAATAAAGCCATAATTACTGGTGCAAAAAAGTAGCTGTCTCATCAGTCGAATTTTTGACGATGTGGCGCTCCTTTTTGTTTTTTGTACTATCAATACGGTGAATGAAATTATATTAACGATTTTGGAAATATATCTATCGTAACTCTAATTATATCAACGATTCGACAAGAAATATCGATTTATCGACAACGTTTGATAGCCTATCTTCAAATAAAAAAGCTGCCCCATTAAGAGACAGCAACTTCTGTAATTACGCTTTTACTTTTAAATCTTTTAACGTAATAACATCTGCAAATGATCCAAATACAACATTATGATGTTTTACAATATCTTCAGCGCGTAATACATCTGTGTCAAATGTGCTATGTGCATCACTTACTAATGTTACTTTATACCCTTCACTAAACGCTCTTCGCGTTGTCGTATCAACACAGTACTCTGTTTGCATTCCTGAAATAATAACATGCTCAATCCCTTTTCCTTGTAACACTTCGTTTAAGTTTGTCTTATGGAATGAGTCTGGAGTCGTCTTTTCAACGACAAGCTCCCCTTCTCGCGGTGCAATCGCCGCATGTACTTTCCAACCATCTGTCCCTTTTTCTAATGGATGATCCTTAGGTCCATTATGTTGGACATAAATAACCGGAATACCATTTGAACGACATTCCCCAATGAGCTCTTGCAACGTTTCTAAAAACTTTTCCCCATTATGTACTGGGATTCCTGCTGTATACATACCCGCTTGCACATCAATAACTAGTAATGCCTTTTTCATTTCACACAGCTCCCTTTATTTTTATAAGCCCCTGCATATTTATTATAATTGTTTATATTCTACCATCCAACAATCTTCTAATTTCCCTTCATGCAGTTCATGTTTCTCTAGTACTTTCACCTTTTTAAACCCGCATTTTTCATAACAGCTTATCGCACGTTCATTATTTACTTTAGGATCCATCGCTATCGCTTCTGCTCCTAAGTTCTCCATTATGTATGTAATTGCTGCTTGAACAAGTTTTGTTCCAATTCCTTTTCCCCAAAAAATCGGTTCACCGATAAATTGGTCCATTCCCCATACATTCTGCGATTCTCCATATCCATATAACGCTTTCCATTCAGAATCAACTGGATACATTTGAATGTAACCGATTGGCATTTCATCAAATTCTACTAAGCATCTTTTTTCATTACTGTTTGGATTATGTATAAAATGGGCAAGCACCTTTTCTACAGATTGCGGATTATCTCGTCCTTCGTAATACTGTAGGACTTCTGGGTTTGTTAGCCATTTTGAAATGATAGATGCATCGTTTTTTATTACGTATCTAACTAATAATTGTCCCTTTTGGAATAACATAGGTCACCTCCTTATTAGTTACTCTTATAATAACTTTTCTATATGCGGATAGTAAATTTGTCAAACAGCTTTACTTGCATAATCCCACAATAAGAAATTATCCTGTTCAACCTATACTGAGTATCATAAACTATTATTTAACTAACTAAAAGAATGTTTCCCATAATGAAGTTCTTTTGTAACAGGACCTAAAAAACTAAAACAATTTGGAGATGATACTTTGAAATCAACATTAATTATTCTTCGAGGAAACTCCGCAAGCGGCAAGACAACTATCGCAAAAGAACTGCAAGAGCATTTCGGGCAAGGAACACTTCTAGTCTCACAAGACGTTGTGCGCAGAGATATGCTAAAAGTTCACGATACAATGGGTAACTTATCTCATGATTTACTATTTGAAATTACGAAGTACGGAAAAGGAAAATGTGAATTTGTTATTTTAGAAGGTATTCTAAACAGCGGTAGATATGGAGATATGTTAAAAGAATTAATACATTATTTTGACGACGCACATACATATTACTTCGATTTATCACTAGAGGAAACCATTAGACGACATAATACAAGAGAAAAACGACATGAGTTTGGTGAGGATTTATTAAGTAAATGGTATAACCCTCACGATACAATTGAAGTTGATAAAGAAACTATTTTTACAGATGATTTCATACAAAAAGACATCTTTCATGCGATTCTTAATGATGTGACACATCAAAAATAAGACTGACTTTTTATGTCAGTCTTATTCTTTTATGTTCCTTGAATTTCAGTTTTCATAACGGAACAATCTTTACATACATAATAATATATATTCATTTCCCCAAACTGGAAATCAACTACTGAAATAAGTTCCCGTTCTTCAAGATCTTGTGTAATTGTAGCAACATATTTCATCTCTTTCGAACAAGTTGGACATCCTAAATCTTCTGGAACATCACCATATAAAGGCGCTCCTAACAATCTACATATATATTCCGAACCGAATAAGTCAAAAGCTTCCCAGTAACTATCTTCATCAGTAGGTATATCTTCATTTTTCATATTCGTTAAAAATAAAAGCCAGTCTCAATAAAGAGAACTGACTTCTATTTGGATAACCATTATTATAAAACTTTTACTTTAACAGTTTGTCTTCCCCAGTTCATAGCTTTACTTTTTGAACCCATTAAAACATCAATACGATTTCCTTTAATAGCACTACCAGTATCACCAGCAATAGCTTCTCCATAACCTTCTACCCATACTTTAGATCCTAATGGGATTACCTTCGGATCTACTGCAATAATTCTCATATTAGGATTTGCCGTTAAATCATGACCCATCGCAGTTAAAACGCGTCCACCATATGTACCATTTTCACTTGGATCAGCAGTATATGCTGTCGCTACTACCGTTAATTCACGTTTAGCAGACTGTGTGTTATTTTTAGATACTTCTTGTGTCTTTGTTGCTTCTTTTGCTTTCGCTTCTTCTTTCGCTTTTTCTATTTCTCGTGCTTGCGCTTCTTCCTTAGCCTTTGCTATTTCCTGCGCTTTTGCTTTTGCTTCTTCTTTTGCTTTTTCTATTTCTCGTGCTTTTGCTTCTTCCTTAGCCTTTGCTATTTCTTGTGCTTTTGTTTCTTCCTTTTCTTTTTCCATTTCTCGTGCTTTTGCTTCTTCCTTAGCTTTTGCTATTTCTTGCGCTCTTGCTTCTTCCTTTGCTTTTTCCATTTCTCGTACTTTTGCTTCTTCCTTTGCCCTTGCTATTTCTTGCGCTTTCGCTTCTTCTTTTACTTTTTCTATTTCCTGTACTTTTGCTTCTTCTTTAGGCTTTACTATTTCTTCTGCTTTCGTTTCTTCCTTAACTTTTACTCTCTCTGTTACTTTCGCTTCTTCTTTAGGCTTTACTATTTCTTCTGCTTTCGTTTCTTCCTTAACTTTTACTCTCTCTGTTACTTTCGCTTCTTCTTTAGGCTTTACTATTTCTTCTACTTTCGTTTCTTTCTGCTCTTTTGTTGTTTCTTTCGCTTTTGCTATTTCTTGTACTTTTGCTTCTTTCTGCGTTTTTACTTCTTCCTTTGCTTTAACTGCTTTTTGTACTTTCGCTACTCGCTTCGTTTTCTCTTCAGCTTTCTTTTCAATTGGTGCTGTACTTGATAGGAAAGAAACATTTGCATAAGCTGTTTTTCCTTTATACTCAAATTGCAGCCAGCCATCTTTTACTTGATGTGTTGATTCAATTACATCATCTTGTTTCAGTCTGCCAAGAATTTCTGATTCTGTGTTTGCTTCAGTACGTACATTTAACAAATTTGCTGTTACATGGTAAATATCTTTTGTAAACTCCGAACTTACAAATACTTCTTTACCATTTAACTCAATTTTTGACCACCCATCTTCGGTATTTATGACTTTTAACTCTTGCCCATTTTTTACTTTTTCGACAACTTTTGATTCTGTAGTCGGTTTTTCACGTACATTGAGTACATCTGCTGTTACGATCGTTTCTGCGGTAACAGTTGTAGTAAATGCCCCCAATCCAAAAAACGTTGCTGTTGCTGCGCCAATTATTTTTTTCATAATAGCCTCCATTACATTTTTTTGAATTCTATGAAATCCTTCCATTAAATTAGGGAATTCCACAGAGTATCAAAACATTTGTAACAGTATATTAATACCACTTAATATACTGTTTTTAAAACTTCCTACTCCAATATTATCAAATTTTCATTTCTAATTCTATACATTATAAATCTATTTATCTTCTATAAACTCTTCATGACCTTCTACTTCACACTAGATAGTTGTCGCAATTCCTGCCAAGAATAAACTTACAATTGCTAAAAATGGCGTTCCAGCTATTGCACCTCTTAAGTGAAACTTATAGTCTTTATATCCTTTCATTCCCTCAGTACTAGGAATAACAACAAATCTTGGAGTAATCCAGCAAAATATAAGCCAATCGATTATTAATAAATCTACTAAATTGAAAATCATTACAATCCCAAAAGTATGTAAATAGGCTTCAATATACAATAATTCCCCGTGGTGATGTAGTATATATGTAGAAACTAAAGGCGTTCCGAAGAGAATAATATTGTAAATAATTCCGAAATAAAATGTTTGTTTTTTCTCATTTATCGATTTTGGCAAAACTACTTTTTGAATATCTTTCGGATAATCATTTAACCAAAGGCGAGGATTATAATATGTAGACCCTAATATCATAATAGACAGTATAAAAGACATGGAAATACCGACAATCACCATTTGTTCAAATTGCCCCACAAATGTCCCTCCTTATTTGAAATTTTGACGTACGTAATTCACTTAATTAGACATTGTATGCATGTTATGACTTAAAAATCATCTAATACCATTAATAAAATTTTTTCATTACAATCCGCTTTTTCCTAACGTCCATTCTTATTTCTTGCAATATGCATGCAAATTTAATAAAGTGAACATCTAATTAGTGTTGTTGAATTTCGCTAATTATTACAGAGTGCATATTTTCAAATTTACATAAAGATAGGATTGGTGAAACGAATGAAAATCGAACATATAGCAATTTGGGTAAATGATTTAGAATTAATGCGTACTTTCTATACAAAGTACTTTAATGGTAAAGCAAACTCTTTATATCATAACGAAGCAAAGCAATTTGAATCTTATTTTATTGCGTTCGAATCTGGAGCAAGGCTTGAACTTATGCGTAAAAAAGGTATAGAAAATGAGCCTAACCTTAATATTACTGGTTATGCACATATGGCATTCTCAGTTGGAAGTGAAGAACGTGTAAATGAACTAACAAAAACGTTAAAAGAAGCTGGTTCTCCTTTATTAAATGGACCACGTTTCACTGGAGATGGCTATTACGAAAGTGTAATTAGTGATCCGGAAGGCAATCAAATAGAGATCACTATTTAACTATCGTTTATCTTTTCTGAAGAACAAATAAAAATTCGTTTGGAGGAACCCTATGCATAAACTGCATTTCAAAAAATTTGAAGCAACAGATTTTAGTCCATATTTCCAGCTCGTATCAAATGAAAGAGTGATGGCACAAATTACAGAGCGTGCTATTCCGCTAGAAGAGGCACAAAACGACTATGAAAAATTGTTAAGGCGCAATGAAAAGCATAAACTGTTTGGGTCTTATAAAGTTTATGACAGTGCAACAAATGAATTTATCGGCCTTGGACATGTAACAGTGAATGAAGATAATATAAAAGAAGCTGAAATTGGGTATATGATTTTGCCAGAGCACTGGGGAAAAAGATATGGTAGTTATATTGCAAGAGAATTAATTGAAATAGCGAAGCAGACAGATGTAAACGTACTAAAGGCAATTATCGATCCAAACAATATCCCCTCTCGAAAAATTTTATTAAACGCTGGTTTTACATCAGATATAGTTTGTGAGATTGATGGATTACCTGGGGAAATTTTAAGTATATATATTTAACTTTATTAAGGCAATGCTGCATTTGAGATACATGTAGTGTTGCCTTTTATTCATTATCTCGATTCCCCGATAGGCCCGAAAATCCCATTCTAGGAATAATCCCCCTCACTCATTCATCTACTTATAACGTATAGTCAGTTCTATTTTTCTATTTGATTTTACAACTGACGAATAACATTTTAGATAATTTATTTTGTGACAAGGAGAGAAGACTTAAATGAGTAATCAAAATATTGAACTTACAGGACGTATCGTAACCCCCGGAAATCCAGAATATAATTCCGCTCGAGAGGAATTCAACACATTTTTCAACAAATTCCCATTAATCATTGTCTTTGCTCAAAATACACAGGATGTAGTAAATGCAGTTCGCTGGTCGAGACAGCATAACGTACCTATGCGCATGCGCTCTGGTCGTCATAATTACGAAGGGTTATCCGTTAACAATGCTGGAATTGTAATTGATGTAAGTGAAATGAAGCAATTAGAAATAGATCATAATGGTGGGACTATTACGATCGGAACTGGATGGAGAAACCTTTCTTTAACTGAAACGCTCGCGGCTGAAGGATTAGTTGTGCCAAGCGGAGTTTGTCCCACTCCTGGTATTGAAGGTGTGACATTAGGCGGTGGACATAGTATACTCTCCCGTCCATGGGGATTAACTCTTGATCATTTAATTGAGCTAGAAATGGTTGACGCCAACGGTTGTATTATACGAGCCAACGCTAGTCATAATTCTGATCTCTACTGGGCATATCGAGGTGCAGGTGGTGGTAACTTTGGAATATGTACTTCCTTCAAGTTTCGAACACATAAAATTAATACAGTGGGATTTGCAGAAATTAGTTGGGGCTTAAAAGATTTAAAACCTGTACTAAAGTCATGGCAAGAATATACCCTCCCTTGCGCTGATAAGCGATTTACAAGCACCCTCTTCATGTCTTCAGGGGTAGAACCATCGTTATTGATGCAAGGAGTATTCCTAGGTTCAGTCCAACAATTGCAAGCACTTCTACAGCCATTATTACAAACTGGTTTACCATTAACAGTAACTATAAATGAAATACCTTGGGTAGAAGCTGCAACACGAATTGCTGCAACACAGCCTATAGCGCCTTTACCATTTAAAAGTGTAGGTCCATATTTGTATGCACTATTGCCTGAAGAAGCACTCACGATCATCGAGCACTTTATAAACAATTCACCGCAGCATGCAACAACCTCTCTATTTTTCCATGGATTAGGCGGAGCCGTAGCTGAAATATCGAACGAAGCTACAGCTTATTTTTACCGAAAAGCACTTTCGAACATGTCAATATTCTCCACTTGGGATCAAGAAGAAGGTGCTGCCGCAAGCATTCGATGGACCGAAGATTTCCGATTAGCAATGTTACCATACACAAAAGGCGTTTACGTTAATACACCTGACCTTTCCATTAAAGATTGGCCAGATGCTTACTATAGCTGTAACTTTGATCGGTTAATGGAAGTAAAGGCTAAATATGACCCGAAAAATGTTTTCAACTTCCCGCAAAGTATTCCGCCCTTTTAATAGTCGATACTGACATTTATAGTTTATATTTCTAGCAAAAAAGGAACGATTCTTTCCATAAAAATTATGGGAAGAATCGTTCTTTTTCTATGCTGGATGTATTTCATTTCTTTTTTCATCTTTTTTTAATGTTCTTTTCATCCTAATTTCATCTGAATCTCATTCTTATTAGTTACACTCAGTTTATACATAAATAACTAGTAAGGAGGAATCATATATGAAAAATTATGAGACGGACCAAAATAAGAATAGAAATAATATCCCTCTTCCTGATGAAGTCACTTCTGTTTCATCACGAGGTTGGCAGATGCTGAGCAAAGTTCCAGAAGTCACGATTTTCTTCTGGATTATCAAAATCATGGCAACTACAGTGGGCGAAACAGGCGCGGACTTCTTAAATACAAACTTGAACTTCGGCTTGACTAAAACGACCTTTGTTATGAGTGCTCTCTTGTTTATAACACTGTTCTTCCAGTTCAGGTTGAAGAAGTATGTTCCCTCGGTTTACTGGCTCACTGTTTTGCTAATTAGCGTTGTTGGCACGCTGGTCACCGACAATCTTACGGACAACTTCGGGATCGCTTTAGAGACTACAACCATCGTTTTCACCCTTTTGCTACTGGCAACTTTTGCTACTTGGTATGTGAGTGAGAAGACACTGTCCATTCACTCTATTTACACAACAAAACGTGAAGTATTCTACTGGTTGGCTATCCTATTCACCTTCGCATTAGGTACTGCAGCTGGTGATCTCGTAGCAGAAAGTCTCAACTTAGGTTACTTGATTTCAGCGCTCATATTTGCCGCATTAATTGGGGCTGTATCCATCGCTTACTACCGCTTCAAATTAAATGCAGTGTTGGCCTTTTGGATCGCTTATATTTTAACTCGTCCTTTCGGCGCCTCTTTTGGAGATTATTTATCACAGCCTCACAATTCCGGTGGTCTTGGTCTCGGTACCGTGGGAACTAGCGTAATTTTCCTCGCAATAATCTTGAGCTTAGTTATTTATTTGACCAAGACGAAAAAAGACGTGAACCCGAGCGTACATTAATATATATTTTATCTGAACCTTAAAATAGGTGACATGATTTCATAATCGTTAGTACAAATTTCAACCAAAAGAAAATAAAAAGGCAATACTAGCGGTCGTATTGCCTTTTTATAAAACAAATCTACTCCATCCGGAAAAAATGCTTCTAGAGCTTTTTATATGTTTGTGTTGGATGATTCTTCCCTAATACTGTCTGAAGTCTCTATGATTTTTTTGTGTTTACTTATATAATCCCTCCTGCGGACATCATACTTTTGTAACCATAGTAAAAGTAAAAATATTTAACTAGGTGTACATTCGTCAATTTGTTTACATAATAATATTATGTAAAAAAACTAACCTTTTAACGAAATTGTACCTTTTTTCCTACTAACATACATACTAACTACATTACTAATGAGCGCTAAAGTAAAAATAACTGCACCCATTAAAAATGTTTTATTAAAACTATATACAATTCCTTGTTTATGTTGCTGCTTCATCTGTTCGTATAACTTGTTAGCCTCTTCAGACTTTAATATGCTGTATTTCTTTTTATCAATTCCTTTCATCGCTTGCAACACCTGTTCTCTTTCTATAGTTGTTACATTACTTTTTTCAATCACAGTCATTACTTCTTTATTTACTTTTTCTTTTTCAACTAACAATTGATGATTCAAAAACATGACCAGTATTGCTACCCCTACAATACTTCCGACCGTTCTAGAGATATTACATACGCTTGAAGCAACACCTGTTTTCTCCGCCGGCACACTTAAAACCGCAGTTGTTGTATATGGTGCTAATGTGCACCCTGTTCCAATTCCAACGATCACTAATCGCCATATATAATCCCATGTAGTAAAGTTTGAATCTATATGACTAAATAAATACGAGGCTATAATAAAAGCAATCATCCCTATACTACCTATTAATAAACTACCTCGTTTCGCCGCAATTGGTGTTACTAACCCTGTAACAATCATTGAAACAATTGCTAAAGTACTAATAATTAAGCCTGACTGTAGCTCAGACATACCTTCTACTTGAACGAAATAAAAAGCAAGTATAAATAGAAAGTTCATTAATCCCATACCAACGAAAAATAAGGAAAGATTTGAAATTGAAAACTCTTTATATGAAAACAACTTTAAAGGTAACATCGGATTATTACTTTTCTTTTCGATAATGAAAAATAATATAAAACTTATTAATGAGAGCATAAAAAGAAGAATTAAGCTTAACGTGCTTAATTGATTTGTATTTACTTGTATAAGTGCATATACAAGTAAGCATAGTGCAGATGCAGAAGTAATCATACCCGCCCAATCTATTTTAGAACTTGCAGTATGATCATACGATTCTTTAATACAAAGAATCACGAAGATTAAAGATAATATACCTACTGGGACATTTATAAAAAACACCCAGCTCCAATTCAATTTATCAGTTAAAACACCACCTAGTGAAGGCCCAATTGCCGCTGCTAACCCTCCGAAAGCCCCCATAATACCGCCTATCATACCTTGTTTCTCTTTCGGTACTAACTTTAGACCAAGAGGCATAGCAACTGGTACGATAACCGCTGCTGAGATTCCTTGTATTATCCTAAAGGCTATTAATGTATGAAAAGAAGTGGCAATACCACACATTAGTGAACTAATAGAAAACCCTAATAAACCGATAATATACAGCTTCTTGCGACCAAACTGGTCCGCAAGACGTGCTGCAATTAATAAACACGATACAAAGGCAACGTTATAACTATTAGTAATCCAAGAAATGGTGTCAATTGACGTATGAAATGTCTTTGTCATTTCTGGTAATGCGATATTCACAATGTTTGAATCTAAAATTGCCATAAAAAACCCTGCAATTAATGCAAATGTATTCCTCAATTCCCCTACCCCTATTCGTTTTCTTTATTTAAAATCCCATTCATAAATAAATTTACACATGTCCCTATATACTCTTCTAACTGAATTTCTTCTTCCGCTATACTAACATTCATAATGTATAAAAACAGTTGTCCATAAAACATATTCGCTATTAAACGATAGTTACATGAAGCAATATGCCCCTTCTCTCCAAGTTGTTTTAAATAGGTTTCTAAATGATCTACTAAATGTGAATTCAACTCATGCAGTAACGTTTTCATTTCACTATTTTGTCTTGATTCTATTAACGCAGCCCAAATATAATTTAGCTTCGGCAAATTGATTTGAATATATGTTTCTGCCACTTTCGTAAGGTCCTTTTGTAAATCGCCAGTAAATTGCTCTTCTATTTCCTCTAACAAAGCCACTGGTGTCGTGCGTAAAATAATACTTTCTCTAAATAGGTTCTCCTTATTTTTAAAATTACGGAATATCGTTAATTCGCTTACCCCAGCTTTTTCTGCCACTTCACGAATTGTTGTCGCTGTATACCCCTTCTCACCGAATAATAAAGTAGCAGCCTCCATAACTTTCTCTCGCGCTGTTAATTTCCCCATTTTTATTCCTCCATCCAATATGTAAGTAAGTGATTACTAACATATTATCATAAAAAGAAAAATGAAAGTAACTAGTTACTTTCATTTTTCTGAAATTTCATTATCTATTCAACAACCGAAAGTAAAATTTTCTCCAGTTCTTTTTTAGATAACATACTATCGTTTATATACACTTGATATGCATTTTCCCCTTCTTTTGCAGGTACAACCATTTTCATAGCCCGTACATGTGACACTTTATACTCTCCAAATGTAACATCATACCCATTTAGTTTATATTTCTTTATATCTCCAGAAAAATTAGGTCCTCTTTCAGAGGGTTTATCAAATGGCCTGTCAATAAAATAATCTTTATATTCTCCCTCAATGATTTCAAAAAGATGAATTGTAAAACCTAATTCTGCATCTGAAGTATGTGGCTGTTTTTTTACATTACGATTTTCATATCTCATCGTAATAAGCGGCATAGGTTTTCCTAATGTCGCTTCGGCTTTTACCTCTTCAAATACTAGTTGATGTCCAACTGGAATATATGTAGGATGCTTAATCGGAAAACCAGTTATTTTTTCAGCTTGTTCAAAAGTATAGGTAAAATGCTGATTTATTCTATCTTCATATGTATTTAATTGTTCCATTACCTCTTTATCTCTTTTTTCTTCATCAGCATTTAGACGATCGGTAGCTGTATATTGTCTTTTTCCATTCTCTACGACACTTACTTTCTTATAAAAATGGTACGATTCCTGTAATAAAGCAACATACTTTTCAAAGTCCTCTTCTGTAAATATACTTTTAGCAATTTCTATACGTTCCATTACCCCATTATAACCATCCTCAGTCATTCCCATATCTTGCCTTGCTTCTTCTGGTGTCCCAACAATTTTATCCATTAATGTTGTACCCGCAAAAGTACCGGTTGGTATAAGAACAGCCGCAGCTATAAAGCCAAATAATAACTTTTTCTTCATAGAAGTTTTTCCTTTATTTTTCATTTGTTGATATTTATGAAAAGAAGTTTGTACTTTATTTTCTAGATTAGCAGTTGGTTCGATTGATCCCGCTTTTCTTTTCAATTCATTCGTTATATATTTTTCAAAATCCATTTACTTCTCCCTCCCTTATGTCTGGCATATGCTCCATTTCTGTCCTTAATCGTTTTAACGCTGTATGTAATCGAGATTTCACTGTGCCAACAGGGATTTGAAGAAGCACTGCAATTTCATCTAAGCTATATTCATGGAAATAACGCATAATAACGACTTCACGATGCTTATACGATAATTTTTGTACAACTTCTGCTAATTCATTACGTGTTTCTTTATGTAAAATGCCCTCATCCATTATATAAGACCTGTCTTGCTCATACATTTTCTTCTTTTCAAAGATTCGAAATCGCCGCCACGATTTACGACGCCAATCTTGCACTTGTTTTACAACGATACCATGTAACCAAAAACGAAATGAACGGTTCATATCATAATTCGTTACTGACTTCCACATTTTGATGTACACTTCATTAACTATATCGTCTACATCTTGGTGTTGATTCCCTAATAAAAATACTACTGTTCTATAAATATCTTTACAGGTGTATTCATAAATAACTTGAAAGGCTTCTTGGTCTCCGGACTCCATTTTATATAGCCATTCTTTAAATTCTACTTCATCCAAAATTACGTTCCCCTCTCATGATCTTTCACACTATATTCGTCCGTTTCACACAAAAGGTTCATTTTACACAAAAATTTATTTATTACAATAAAAATATAATATATATTTTACAGAAAGGAGGATTCGTATAATGAACAAAGAAGACAAAATTTATGCTGAAAAGGTATTAAAACAACTCTTTATAGGAGCGAAAGTTGATGGGGTTCAATTTGGTATTTCTTCAGCAACTATAAAGATTCTTTTTACAGATTTTGAAGCTGCAGTGGATTATGATGGACAATTACATGTCAACATTGAATCGAAATGGTGTTTATTTAATACTCCACCTGAAAAATATCCATCTAATGAGGATGAATTTGACGATTATACTGAGGAAGAAGAATATAAGAGAATATTTGAAATGAGAAGAAAAAAAGTTACAGACATACAATTAGGTAAGGCAACTCCGCATTTAATTATTACATTTGAAAATGGGCAAATCATGTTTGTAAATGGTTTTCATGACTATTATGAATGCTGGCAAGCTGGGGTCCAATTTGAGGATTGGCTTGTAGTTGCTGCACCTGGAAATGAAATCGCTACTTGGACTCCTGATGAGTTCAAAAATAAATAAAAAGTTGATTTTCGTGAAGAAGCATCGAAGATAGTTTACAAATTAGCCTAACAATATACATTATCATCATTTAAATTAGCAAGTCAATTTCTAAGTTCTTTTAGTGAAAAAGAAAGGTTTTCGTCAATTCATGTTACCCTCTATATAAAGAATACAATGATTTAAACGTAAACGAATATCTCCTTATTAAAATTATATACCTGTGAAAGGATGATAAAGATGCCTTGTGTTCATGATTTTGGAATAATTGATGATTTCAATCATCAAAAAAATTACAATGAGTATACCCCAGAGAAATATCATTGTGTTTCTATTGATGATGATATTATCAGTAGTTTTAATCAACATTTATCAATCATGAAAACGTACTTTCATACATTCAAGAACCCAGAATATGGTTTAGCTTATTGGGGTATCACAATTATTCCACCTGAGTCATTATCAATATTTTATGAAGCAGTTACCTCTTCAAGGTACTTTAAAGATTCTGTTGAACTTACTGAACTGGCTTCAAAAATTGTACAAGCAACAGCAGAGCAAAAATACATGATACATTATGGAGTATAAATGTATTTCTAAGTTTCGTTTACTGTATTTTTCTTGTACGAATATTTATTACAATGTGACTGTTAAACGAGTGATTAAATTTAAAAGAATTACATAATGATTCAAAAAATGCTTTGGATTTCTCCCAAGCATTTTTGTGTGCTACTTATATTTTTATTCCTGTAACCATTTATACCGTGATTTAGCTTTTTTCTCCATGTTGTTCGAACTACTCAAGATTCTTCCCTCATCTTATTGATTTGAAATATACATGATAAAGCCCATGACCAGTAGAGTTACCTTAGCATAACGTCTTATCCCCAAGCCCCCAACTAAACCATTTTCCATGTCCTTCCGTTTCCCCAACCGTTTCACAATATTCGTTTCCGTTAATATAATAATCAATATGAAGGTCCCGGTCCCACATGTTGTTATATAGGTGGAATACATCACGTTTTGCACCAATTTCTTTAATTTGTTTTTCTAGCGTATGTTTCACATCTTCTGGTATTTGATTCGCTACATGTGTATGGAAAATACAAATCACTGCATCTTCCCTTATTTGATCTACAATGGATGGTAGAAGCACTACACCATCTCCTTCAATTAATTGCACTGATTGTTCTTTTACAAGTTCTGCCGCTTGATTGAATAGTACCAGTCTTCCTTTATGTTCTGGCCAAATAAGCGCTCGTAACCATAAATAGTCTTCGTCATCATTTAAATCGTTCACGTGTAAATCTAGTCCGATTCTTTCTACGACAGGTGGACTTTGTTTTAGCAAATACGGCATATTATCCCCTCTTATTTCAGAGGTTAAATGAACATTCGATTGTGTATTTCCATACACTTCTTCCATTCCATATGAATAACTATATTGATCCCAAAATAGTTGTAATCCTGAACTTGTACCAATTTCTATTAACGCTAACGGTTTGTTCACTTTATTAAATATGTAACAGAAACTTGGATACAAATAGGCACATCTTCTTACTTCATTCGTTTGAACGAGTTTCGTTTGTAATAAAGTAATTATTTCTTCACGATATACATGGCAAAAATCTTTAAATTGGTGAAAGGCATTTTCAAAATTTATATCAGCATTTTCAACTAAACTTTGATAATAGTTTTTTAAACTGTGCTCTTTTCCTTTTAACAATAAATAATGGACTGCACCTAATAATAAGTTTGGGACTGGTTGACCAGGTTGTGCGTAGGAAGCCAACGTAAGAACTTCCTCATCTTCAGAAATTTTTATTGATAAATATTCGTATAAGTCACTAGATCCTTTACATTCATTCACAGAAAAGTTTCGAAATAAGTTTGCGACTTGTTCTTTTGTAAGCATTGGTATCCCTCCTTAATTATTTTCAGAATAATCTTATCATCTATTTGTTATTTTTTTCAAATAAGATGTAATAAAAACAGATTTTTACAAATTCTCAAAGATTAAAACTTAAAAATAAAAGTATTAGTAAGTTTTTTTGAGATAACATCAAACTGGAATTCTTCTCCAAATCCCGCTTTACTACAATGCTTTTTACCCTTATGGCAGAAGAATTCTACAAAATAAAGCGTTAAATAGTTTAAAATTATCAGATAACACTAGATATTTTAGTCTATTAATTATTATAATAGAGTATGAGATGGTTATATAATTGAGACAAAAAAGGTAAATACCTAGGTGGGGCCTAGGCGGTGTTTTCTTTTTACGGCTTAGATATAAAAACACCTACTCTTTTTTGCCAATATAGGGGATGGAGAGATTATCATGAGCAACATGCAGCAAAAAACAGACGTTATCTTAATTGGCGCTGGAATTATGAGCGCAACGTTAGGATCATTACTTAAAGAATTGGCACCTGAATGGGAAATTAAAGTATTTGAAAAACTCACAAATGCCGGAGAAGAAAGTTCTAACGAATGGAATAATGCTGGTACAGGACATTCTGCGCTATGTGAGCTTAACTATACATCCGAAAAATCTGACGGGTCTATAGATATTGGTAAAGCTGTAAAAGTAAATGAGCAATTTCAACTCTCAAGACAATTTTGGGCGTATCTTGTTAAGAAAAACTTAATTCGTAATCCACAAGATTTTATTATGCCACTACCTCATATGAGTTTGGTGCAAGGGGAAAAAAATGTAGAGTTTCTAAAAAACCGTTTTGAAGCGCTTTCAAAAAACGCTCTATTCCAAGGAATGGAATTTTCTGATGCTCCTGACACATTAAAAAAATGGCTTCCACTCATTATGGAAGGCCGTAACTCTAATGAACCAATGGCTGCAACGAAAATTGACTCTGGAACAGATGTTAACTTCGGTGCGTTAACGCGCATGTTATTTGATTACTTAAAAACTAAAAATGTTGAGCTAAACTACAAACATAGTGTTGAAAATATTAAACGCACGAAGAATGGTTTGTGGGAAGTAAAAGTTCACGATATGAATAGTGGCAAAATCGAACATCATACTGCGAAATTCGTCTTTATCGGCGGCGGTGGCGGTAGTCTACCTCTACTTCAAAAGACTGGTATTCCTGAGTCAAAACATATTGGAGGATTCCCAGTAAGTGGACTATTTATGGTATGTAAAAACCCAAAAGTTGTAGAGCAGCATCATGCAAAAGTATACGGAAAAGCTAAAGTTGGTGCTCCGCCAATGTCTGTACCTCACCTTGATACAAGATATATAGACAACAAAAAAGCTTTACTGTTTGGACCATTTGCAGGCTTCTCACCTAAATTCTTAAAAACTGGCTCAAACCTTGATTTAATTGGTTCTGTAAAACCGAATAACGTCTTAACGATGTTAGCAGCCGGTGTAAAAGAAATGGGATTAACAAAATACTTAATCCAACAAGTTATGTTATCACACGAAAAGCGTATGGAAGAATTACGTGAGTTTATTCCGAACGCTAAAAGTGAAGATTGGGATACTGTCGTTGCTGGACAACGTGTGCAGGTAATTAAAGATACTGATGCAGGTGGTAAAGGAACACTTCAATTTGGTACAGAAGTTGTTAGTGCAAATGACGGATCAATCGCTGCGTTACTTGGTGCTTCTCCAGGTGCTTCTACTGCGGTTCACGTTATGCTTGAAGTATTAGAAAAATGCTTCCCAGAACGTATACTAGAATGGGAGCCAAAGATAAAAGAAATGGTCCCTTCTTACGGCGTGTCACTTACGGAAAATCCAAGACTGTTCCAAGAGCTTCACGCTTCAACAGGACGCACACTTGGGTTAAATGAAAAAGAAGCTGTTCACAATTAATGAATAGACTAAAAAAACGACATAATAAAAACGTCCGATATATTCGGACGTTTTTATTTTCTACTAGAAATTATACTTATCAATATTATCCTTCGTAAATACAACTCGTTCAGGAAGTACGATAATACCGTTTCCTTCTACCTCATAGTCATACCCTTGAATTGAGTTTGGTTCTACTCTCACTTTGCTGATTCCTTTCACTTCAAAGCTGTCCCCTACTTTTAACTTCTTCCCTTTTACAACAATTTCATTTGCAACATACGTTGCGAGGGCACCTTGTTGTTTAACATCCCATAAACCGAATTGTTGTACTGTTCCTCGTTTTACATAATCACGCATAACACTTGGTGTTGAAAATCCAGTTACGGCTACTTTTTTATCCATTTCCAAATTTCCAGCAGCTTACGCCATCGCTGGAAGTGCCGTTGCATCTGGACATATTAATGCGTTAATATCTGGATACCTTTTTAAAATAATCTCTCCTACTGATAAAGATTTTTGCGTATTATTTTCACCAGACTATTTATCCCACATTAACGGGCAATAAGACTCCCACCTCAAAATTCGGCTGGAGCAAAGAAGTTAGGTGGGAGATCAACTGCCCGTAAACGCCCGATTGGTGAGAGCTAATAATCAGTGGGGATGAATACCCCCCCACTGATTAAAGTTTCACTTTATCGCTTCAACTGGAATAAACAAAATAACGAGCACATATGTTTAAGCAGTGGTCAATTGTTGAAAGGGATGAAGAGCATGTCACAGCTGAATTTTGAAGACAATTTGTTAACAAAAGTAGCTTGGTACTATTATAAAGATCAATTAACCCAGCAAGAAATTGCTTCACTTCTTCACATTTCAAGAAATAAAGTCGTTCGGTTGTTAGATAAAGCACGGACGGAAGGTGTCGTCACATTTCACGTAAAAGGTACTGGTTTGCACTGTTTAAGCATCGAACGTGATCTTATGAAAAAATTCCATCTAAAAGATGCTTTCGTTATTCCAACGCCAACTGAAGATTATGCATTTTCACTCGGAAAAGCTGCCGCACAATATTTAGAAACTCAATTGCAACAAGGTGATTTACTTGGGATTGGCTGGGGAGAGACGATAAGTAAAATGCTAGAAAACATTCATTTTGATAGCTCTATGAGTCTTTCAATCGTTACTCTTACAGGAGGCGTAAATCACTATATTCCAAGAAATCAAAGCTATTTAAACTACATGCAAGGCGATCTTCATATTATTCCTACCCCTTTTCTAACATCTACAAACGAAATGACACAAATTATTCTATCTGAACCGAGCGTGAAAGATATGCTTCACGTCGCTTCACTCGCTCATACAGCAGTAGTTGGCATTGGCAGCTTATCTCAAGACGCCACAATTGTGAAAGAAGAAAAATTAACACTACGTGAAATGACTTATATACGTAGTCAAAACGGGGCTGGAGATATTTTAGGGCAATTTTATAATACTGACGGAAAACAATTAGAACTTCCCCATCATAACCGTCTTATCGGCACACCACTCTCTGTTCTTCAAAATATGAAACATGTCGTTGGTGTAGCTGGCGGTACGGAAAAGATAGCTGCAATTTACGGCGCCTTAAAAGGAAAGTTCATTCATACATTAATTACCGATGAAGAAACTGCCCTCTCCTTATTAAGAAAGGAAGGTGACTCTCAATGTCTACTCTATTAGCTTACGACGCTGGTACAGGGAGCATTCGAGCAGTTCTTTTTGATTTAAACGGTAATCAACTTGCTGTTAGTCAAAAAGAATGGATTCATAAATCAGATAGTCGTTACCCTGGTTCTATGAATTTTGATGTAACTGAAAACTGGCAGCTCGTTCAACAATGTACGAAAGAGGTTCTTCAAAAAAGTAATACGTCCTCCTCTTCTATTAAAGGTATTAGTGCAACGAGTATGCGTGAAGGCTTTGTTTTATACGATAAAAACGGGCAGGAAATATGGGCTTGTGCAAATGTTGATGGCCGCGCGTCAGCGGAAGTTAGTGAACTAAAACAAATTCGTTCCGAAATTGAAAAGGATTTATATAAAAAATCTGGTCAAACTTTTTCATTAGGTGCTTTACCTCGCTTACTTTGGATTAAAAAACATGAACCAGACGTGTACAGGAGCATTCATTCTTTCACGATGTTAAACGATTGGATTTTATATAAATTGTGCGGCGTACTACAAATTGATCCTTCAAACGGATGTACGTCCGGTATATTCGATTTACAAAATAGAGCTTGGGATAACTGGGTTGCTGAGCAATGCGGTCTTACTCTATCCTTTTCTCCAAAAGTAAATGAAGCTGGTACAGTTATCGGGAATATCACAAAACGAAGTGCTGAGTTAACAGGATTACATGAAGGAACACCGGTCGTTGCTGGCGGCGGAGATGCACAAATGGCATCGCTTGGAACTGGAGTTGTAAAGCCTGAACAAACATTTATATGCGGAGGCAGTTTTTGGCAACAAGAAGTAAATATAACAAAACCAGAAACTGATCCAAATGCGGCGATTCGTGTTAATTGCCACGTCATTCCTAACCTATGGCAATACGAAACAATTGCTTTCTTCCCTGGCCTTGTTATGAGGTGGTTTCGAGATGCCTTTTGCCATGAAGAAAAACGGCTCGCTGAAAAACTCGGTGTAGATGCTTATGAATTACTAGAAGAACAAGCGAAAGAAGTTCCTGTAGGCTCACATGGCATAATCCCCACTTTTTCAAATGTAATGAATTATATTTCTTGGCGACATGCTGCACCATCCTTTTTAAATTTAAGTTTAGATGCTGAAAAATGCGGTAAAAAAGAAATGTTCCGGGCAATAGAAGAAAATGCCGCCTTCGTTACATTCGGCAACTTGAAATTAATAGAGGCTCTCACAGGGAAATTTCCTTCTGAAGTGATTTTTGCTGGCGGCGCTGCTAAAGGAAAACTTTGGCCGCAAATTCTTTCAGACGTTCTTGGAATCCCAGTGAAAGTACCAGTTGTAAAAGAAGCGGCAGCTTTAGGAACTGCAATTGCTGCTGGGGTTGGTGCTGGCATATATTCATCTATGGCAGCGACTGCCGAACAGTTTGTACAGTGGGAAAAAACATTTGAGCCAGTCACTGAAAATCATGAACTATATAAGGAATTCTATGAAACATGGAAAACTGTGTATAACAGTCAGCTCGCTTTAGCCGATAAAGGGCTTACCTCACATATGTGGATTGCACCCGGTGCTCTGTAACACATTACATAAAGTGAAACTTTAATCAGTGGGGGGTTTGTTCCTCCCCCACTGATTATTAGTTGAACCAATCGGGCGTTTACGGGCAGTTGACCTCCCCCTAACTTCTTTGCTCCAGCCAAATTTTGAGATGGGAGTTTTACTGCCCGTTAACGCGGGATAAAGGAGTGAAATGTATGTTAAAAGCGAATGAAAATGATTTCTCCTATCGCTTCGGTGATAACGGGCCTAAATATTTAATACAAGGTCCAAATATCGATCTTGGCCTAGTCGTGATTCAGCCTGGGCAAGAGTTTCAAAATCACTATCATACAACGTGCGAAGAGGTCTTCTATGCGTTAGAAGGCGAAATAGATTTCTATGTGAATAACGAGAGAGTTCCGATCAAACAAGGGGATGTCTTGCAAGTTCGACCTCATGAATCCCATTATCTTATTAACCATTCTGATAAGCCTTTTAAAGCTGTTTTTATAAAGTCACCACATTTACCAAATAAAGATACTGTACAAACTGAAAATCCAACATTAACGAAGGAGTGATTCCTAATGACTTGGGGATTTAAAAATCGATTAAACACAATTTTACCTGACGGCAGAGCGGTTATGTTAGCGATAGATCACGGCTACTTTTTAGGGCCAATTCACGGACTTGAACAACCGTTAGAAACAGTTAAAAACTTGCTTCCATATACTGATTCCCTCTTTTTAACACGAGGCGTATTAAGTTCCTGTATTCCTGAAAACTGCAACACACCGATGGTTATGCGTGTATCAGGCGGGGCAACTGTAGTCGGCAAAGATTTAGCGAATGAAACAATTGTTACACCTGTGAAAGAAGCAGTAAAACAAAACGCAATTGGCGTCGGCGTTTCTGTCTTTGTTGGATCAGACTATGAAACACAAACTGTTTCAAATCTCGCAAACGTAGTCTCTGAAGCTCACGATTACGGCCTGCCAGTACTCGGTATTACCGCCGTTGCGAAAGAACTACAAAAACGTGAAGCTCGCTTTCTAGCACTCGCCTCCCGCGTATGTGTTGAAATGGGAGCTGATATTATTAAAACGTACTACTGCGAAGGATTCGAAAAAATCACAAGCACATGCCCTGCTCCAGTCGTAATCGCGGGCGGACCGAAACTAGATTCAATCGAAGACGCATTAAACATTACGTACAATGCGCTGCAAGAAGGCGCAATCGGAGTAGACATGGGCCGAAACATATGGCAATCCGAACATCCAACTGCGATGATTCAAGCGATTCATGGCATTGTAAAAAATAGATTGAATGTGAAAGAGGCGCTGGAACTATATAATGATGTGAAAAATTAATGTGAAAAGATGGACTATTTATTATAACGGGTTCAGTTAAGAGGAGTAAAACTTGTTTTGACACTCAAACTACACAAGGAAAAGGATGGCACTTGCCATCCTTTTTGACATACATTGAACTTTTACTGTTTTCAAGTTTCCTTCTTCGACTAACGAGCCAAAAATTTTAATCAACCTTTAACTTTATAGCTTTTGTAGCAATAAAAGTTTTAATATGCTTATCTAATATCCTTGTTCCACCAAAATCATCCTCGTAAAAACCCGTTATAACAAAACCAGCTTCAACTTGACCTTGGATTTGATCTTCTAGAGTATGTGCGTATTCTATTGTTTGATTTAAATTAATATAATCTTGAACTTCATCCTCTGGTAAATAATCCAATGTTGATGAAGGTATTGAATGTTTAACATCCAAAATACCTTTTTGTTCTTGGTTGTCATCAAAAATCCATAGTAAAGGATTTGTAAATCCAGAAATAAGAATACCTTTATTCTTTAAAACCCTTGAAATCTCATTCCATACAAGATGAACATCTTTTACAAACAAATTAGAAACAGGATTTACGACAATATCAAAATATTCATCTTCAAAATCACTAAGATCTGACATATCTCCTTGTACTGTTTTTAAAGTTAATCCATCCCGTTCCGCTACCATTTCATCTTGTTCCAATTGCTTCTTAGATATATCAGTAACTGTTACATCTGCTCCAGCAGCAGCCAGTACTGGTGCTTGTTGCCCTCCACCTGATGCTAAACAAAGTATCTTTAATCCCTCTAATGACTTTGGAAACCAATCTCTAGGAACTGATTTTTCTGTGGTGACTGTGATTTCCCATTCACCTGATTTACTTTTTTCAATAACCTCACTACTTACAGGTTGAGTGTATCTAGAACCTTCTTCAACCTTCTTATCCCATGCATTACTGTTTTGTTGTGTAGTATCCATTATAATCATTCCTCCTAACTATCTAGTTGCATTTTAATTGTGACATTATTAACTATTTACACCCTTTTTCTATTAACCTACCGATAGTTAATAAATGGTTTTCTATATTTATTTTAACACATAAACATCCTGTTTTTCTAAATATTTAAATTAATTGATTATATTGTAAAAAATGAGAATTGTTTCAGTTATAATAAAATATGAAAACAAAATAAAGGAAAAGAGGAATGATTATGCAACGAATGCCTTTTGAACGCCCTACTGATCATTATGATGAACGCTTATCTTCTATTGATGAAAAAATTTGCTCTTTATTAAAAGAACGGAAAGAACTTTCGAATGGGAATCCGGGTTTCCCACCAGATGAAGCCATTTCTAATTGGGCAAAGCAGAACGGGTTATATCCCGATTATTTAAATTTATTATTCTCATCTATGATGGACGAAGATGAGTTTAAACCTCGCGTCGAGCCGACTAAGTTTAAAAAACATATACCCGTTTTAAAAACTTATGAACATAAAGAAACTGTGTATACTGTAACCTTTATTCGTCAATATTCTAACGCTAGTGTAATTAATTTATATAAGGAATGGGATCCAAAAAACAATACACTTAATGAGAATAATACACATAGCCTTGTTGAATTATCGATAAATGATACATACGATTGCTGGGCAGAAGGATGGACTGGAACAGATGGACATGTGAGCTACCAATTTGTAGTTTCCCCTACTCTTCCTAATAATCTCTCTGAAATTAGCTTATTATTTAAAGAACAAAGTATGCCATTTATGAAAGATCAAGCTATGCTTGAATTTGAAATTCGGTTAGATTAATAAAGTGAAACTTTAATCAATAGGGGTTTTGTCATCCCCCACTGATTATTAGTTGAATCAATCGGGCTTTTGACTAAAAGATGCTTATTTTTTACTTTGGTGTTCCATTAAATAAGCGAATAAAATGATCAAGCCCCTTTCCAAACTGGATAAGGGGCTATATATACACCTTCAAAGAATTATTCTTGATGAGTGCCATTCAGTTTTGAGACTTTCTTACCATCTCTATAGTCAAGGCAAGATACTTCAATTAACAATCCATTAAACATTGTAAAATAAAAACCATAACTACTACCTCTCATTGAATACGGTTTCTTGTCTATTTCAATGCCACCAGCTACTAAACGATTATATGATTGATCAACTTCACTTGAAGTTTCCACTAAAAAACCAATATGAAAAGCTTCAGGATACATAACTTCCTTATTCACCTTAAATGCTTTTGGATCACTTAGCACAAGTATAAATCCACTCTCATCACTCATTACTACAAGTGCCTTTCCCTTTTGCTCCAAAAATTGAAAATCAAAAAATGTTTCAAAGAAATGTCTAGCTTCTGATAAATCATCAACACATAGATTTAAATGATTCAACTTCATTCACTCATCTCCTTTTAAGCAGAGGGTATATATACTCATATTGATAACACTTACATATGTAAAGAAAGATATACCGTCTAAGACTTTTTTATAGTCTTATGCTTTTTCCTATAGCTTAGAACGTTTTTCGAAATGAATGCAATCATATGAAAAATTCGACATGGAGTATCGATTTACCTATATAAGTTGACAAGTGTTATAGCTATATCATTTATTCTCCAAATTAAGTAAAATCCACTCAATCAAGAAAACTGCTGAAGAGATACGCTCTGTCGTATCACCTAAAAACAATTTATTTATAAAACCTGCAAAATTCGTCGGTACTTTAGATAATGTTTCAATATATTTCAAAGCAGATCCAGCTGGAGGTGTTGGTCTGTTATTAATAGCCCATATTCCCTCTAGCAATGTCCACATTGATGTGTGAACTATGTATGAAGCTTTTAACTCATCGTTTGCTTTCAAAGCAGCCTGAATTTTAATAAGCGAACTATGTAACCAATGAGAAATGCCTTTTACTTTATCACTAGAAACAGAATAATTTTCATATTTATGTTGAGCTATTTCCTTTAACCTTTTCAACTCACCGTTACTATCAAATAAAATTTCTCCTTCTAGAAAAGAGTATAATTCCATTGGATTATTTTTAAAGTTTAATTGAATTCTATTAAAATCTGCATACTTATATTCAATTAAAATACCTTCTCTCTTTTCAGAATGAAAATCTTTCTTTTGTCCATTCTCTAAAAGAACGTATAAATCTAAATCGGATTCGGGGTATGCGTCACCTCTTGCTATAGATCCGATGAGCATTAATCCACTCTCTTCATTCCTAGCTATATATTCATTTAGAATTTTATGTACTAACTCTTTATGGTTTTCATATGTAATAAATGAAAGATTTTCTATCATTTTTACCCTCCAAAGTTATTGAGCACGTAATAGAATTCCTATAAGAATATATCGATATTTCTCAGTTTCTAAAATACGCAAACACCTTTTAAACGATATTGAATTATATTTTTTCTCATACATTTCCATTATAAACACTGCTAATTTTTACATACCGAGCTCTATTTTATTTTCACATACATGTGAAATGCTTAGTCGCATTGCTTTCTATTAATTCTTTGTGCAATTGGGTGATCATCCTTTAGTTGCAACAGATCCCATAAATTCCCGTATAAATCCTTAAATACTGCAACAATTCCGTATGATTGCTCTTTCGGTTCTCTCACAAATTCTATTCCTCTTGAAATCATTTCATTATAATCTCTCCAAAAATCATCAGTATTTAAGAAAAGAAATACTCTACCACCTGATTGGTTACCAATAAAGGGCTCTTGCTCAGGTTTAGATGCCCTGGCTAGTAATATTGTGGTACCGACTGAACCTGGAGGAGATACCACTACCCACCGTTTGTTTTCTTCTGGCTGATAAATATCTTCAACTAATGTAAAATTTAGTTTCTTTGTATAAAACTCTATTGCCTCGTCATAGTCTTTTACTACTAATGCAATATGAACTATCGATTGAACCATTATTGTCCCTCCTAATCTTACTCACTGATCGAGTTTATATTATAACATTTCTAGTTTTAACCTGTCCGTTAATTCTTCTTACATCACATGCGAATCATTCTCTTTATTCAATATAAATAACCATCTATCAGTAAGCAGATAGATGGTTATTTATTCGAAAGAATATAATTAAACAAATGTATTTTTACGACTGTTGATAAGCCGATTTCGATGATTTCACATAATAAACCCCGTGCTCAACCTTAATGATATGATCTGGCTTTGGCTTACCGCGGCCCGCTCTATGTCCAGCTAAATGCTCTTCACTTGTTTCCCAGTTTTTCCATGCTTCTTCCGATTCCCAGCGAATCATAACTACTACTTCTTCATCTCCGCGTCTCACTTTTTTCACGAGAACACTTAAGTCGATGAAGCCTTCAAATTTTTCAATAATGCCTTCTCCTGTAAAACGCTCTACAACTATATCTGATGTACCTTCTTTTACTGTAAATGTTTTCGTTTCGATAAACATATTTCCCACTCCCTCTTTATAATGAAAGAATACTAGTATTCTTTCATTATAGTTGATTATGATAATTATTTTCAATTAAAAAGTTTCTAATTTTTAGAATTATGCTGACTTCTCCTCAATTGCCTCATCTAAAAATTTGAAATACGGAAGCAATATTCCTATTAAAGAAGTGACACATATAATCGAGCCAATGATAAAGTATAGTACTCTCACTCCCCACATTTCACTCAGTATTCCCCCTAATAACACACCTAATGGCATTGCCGATCGTATGAAAAATAATCGCACTGAAAATACTTTTCCTATCATATTATTTGGGACAGTTTGTTGGCATATCGTCGTATTATGAACATTGAAAAATGAAATACAAATACCCGCAATTACTTCAATAATTACCGCAATTATGATACTGTGATTGAACCCTAAAGAAATGTATGTAAGGCCACCTATAAACAATCCTCCAAGCATAAGTATTCGCCGGCTTTTATATGTTACTTTTCCGACTAATATTGATCCAACTACATAGCCAAGTGGGGAACCTGCCATGAAGTAACCGTACTCCGCATATCCCGCTGACAGCTCATCTTTTATATAAGGTAGGTTTGTAACCATCGTTACCCCAACTCCAAATTGAACGAAAGTAAGAAATATACCGAGCCAAACGATTATTGGTTTTGTGAAAAAGTATGTAAAACCATGAAGAAACTGTTCTATCCACGTTTTTCGAATCTCTTGCTGTACCCTCTTTTCTTTTATGAAAAGCAATAATCCTCCGCTTATAAATAAACACATACATACGAAAGATAGCGTAAGTTCGATTCCAATAAATTTAATGACGATACCACCTATTACTGGCGCGAGAAACATCATAAGACGAGTCATTCCATCAATATACGCATTCGCGTCTTGAAGCTGCTCTTTATTCACAACAGTTGGTGTAATCGCTTGGCTCGCAGGGGTATAAAGAGGCGTAATGAGACCAACTATAATTTGGACAACGTAAATGTGCCAAACTTCTATACCGCTAGTAACTAGCATCACCAAAGGCAGTAAGAAAACAGATGCCCGCATCCATTGCGAAAAAATCATAATCCACTTTCGGCTCCATTTATCAATAAATGGGCCACTTATAAGTTGCAGTATGAGAGAAGGAATTAGATATAGTAACCACATACTGCTTAATGCTGTTTTCGATCCTGTTAACTCATATACAAGAATTGAATTACATAACGTCCCGAAAGCCCCGCCTAATTCCGAAATCGCACTACCTATCCACATAAAAAAGAATGAACGGTTTTTCAATACACTCTTCACTATAGCTCACCAACTTTTCTATTAAATTCCTCCCTTTATGTACATTCTCGTTGTATATTATCTATTCAAAAATGCATCTAATTCTTTCGCTAAAGACTGCACTGCTTTCTTTCTCAACACATATTTTCCGTCTTGAATATCAACTAACTTTGCTGAACGTAAAAGTTTCAAATGATGATGTACTGTCGATTTTCCTAGTTGTAATCTTTCCGTTATTTCTTGCAGCGTACGCTCTTGTTCAAATAGTAGTTTTACAATACGAAGCCTTGCCTCGTCCCCGAGCGCCTTATGTTTATGAACTAAAAAATAACTCGGCTCATACGGATCTTCTGGATGTATACTTTCATTTGCGACTGGATAATGAAACACTTTCGTATCTTCAATATCAGCTTCTATGTTCCACGGTCTGTATGTAATTTGCGGGATAAGAAGTACGTGATGAACACTTGGCTCTGGCATATATGTAACTCCACCTGTAGCCCACTCGACAAACTCTTCCGGTTTCATCTTTTTATTCATTTCATTTTTCGCTTCATAATCTCGCTGTAGTATAGAAACAATTTCTTCTGCCTCTTTTTTTACAACACTGTCATACCAACCTGTCATAACGGCGATTAAATGCGTTTTTAGTTCGCGCACATCGGCATGACATACAAACTCTATATACGTAGAGAAAAACTGATGATCATGTGTCAGTTCCTTTAGTTCATGTATTACAGATACTTCTCCGCTTGCAGCTAAACGTCTTTTCGCTTGATACGCTTCTCCTAAAAACGGTAAACATATATACTTTAAATCTTCTTCTGAAAGTGAATCGATATTTGCAATAAACTGTGATAGATCCTGAAAATCTCCCTCATACAATAACTGAAGTAATGCTTTCCATGTATTATTTTCTTCTACGAACTGTAAATGCTCTCTCATCTCTACCGATAATGATTGTCTAATTTTTTCCCATTCACTTTGAGATTTTTCAAGCGTGTCGATTAACCTTTTATGAGTAACTGCCGCAATGCCAAGTGCACATTCGAAAAGTATCGAATACTTCATTTGAACGTTGTACGTTTCCCTCTTTCTACTCGTTACGTGAAAGACTTCCATTTAATCCCCTCCTTATTTGCTAATTATCAAATTCTATATTTATCGAATTATACCTTCTAATTTTTTGGAATTTTAAAATCTTCTGAAACTTTATATTGCTACAAATTTTTTAATTTAAGCTACAGTTAATTTTCTTGTTCAACTATGAGGCAGGTTTATTGAAGAGAAAGGAGAATTTATTGCAGTAAGAAAAATGATTTAGAAAGCCTAAGTTTGTTTCTGCAATTACTACAACGGCGCCGTATTGTTCTTTTAGAGACTTCCAAATATCAATTAGATGATAAGTAGGTACGTTTCTACTTAATTTCTCTAACACTTATTGCCGGTCTATCTCATAGTTAAGGAGGCTATACGAATGAGTAAAAAAGAAATATTACAAAATGGGGTCAAGCAAGTTTTTTACGAAGAAGAATGGTACCCACCGATATCAGAAGCGTTAAAGAATCTTACCGCTGCACAAGCATGTTGGCAACCTGAAGGAACGGCCAGTAATACGATTTGGGAAAATGCAAACCATTTACTAACCTTTAAAGAGCGTTTACTTTCCCGCTTACATCTGGATGACACATTTGTTGCTCCACAAAATAATGATGACACGTTTGTTGCTCCACAAAATAATGATGACACGTTTGTCCAAGGTGGACCTAATGATGATGAAGCGTGGCAACAAACAGTGAAGCGAACGCTTCAAGTACATGATGCCTTACAATCTTCATTAACATCCCTTCAAGAAACAGAACTGGATCAACCAAGTCCTTCTCTACCAGTTTGGCAACAATATCTGAATATCCTATTGCATGATGCTTATCATACAGGTCAAATTATACAACTTCGTAAACTCCAAGGTTCATGGCCATCTCATCGTTCATATTTATAAGCAATGATTAAAGATGATAGACAAGCATACGATTCTACATTTAGCAGAAAAAGTACAAAAAAAGCAAATGAGATTCTAACTCTCATTTGCCTTTTTGCATGCTGGAGAAACGTCCTGCAATGAATTATTAAGCTTAATTAAAATTCAGCAAAGAATATTCAATGGATAAAGTAAAACTTTAATTAGGCATTTACGGGCCGTTATCTCCTGCCTAACTTCCCTGCATTCACCTCTTATTAATTCATTTGTGCATCGTTCAATAGCCCAATTATTTCACTCAACATTTCTTCTGTGAAAGTACCTGCGCTAAAGTTCACTAATGCTCGTAATGGCATATCGTCCATCATTTCAGAGGCATCACTATCCCATCTAGCAGAAATAGTCACACTAAACCCTAGTTAGTTATTTATCTTCCCTTTTCAAAAAAGTTAATGACTTATACGAGATATTCTATAACCGAAATTTCTACATTACTAAATTTTCACGACAAAAGTCATTTTACAAAAGTCTTAAAAAAACATACGGGTATTTCACCTAAACAATTTAAAAATGGATGCAGTTATTAGTTGTCCCTTGTTCCGTCAATAGATTTATTTTGTCGCTTTACATTATTAATACATATCCTTTATAAAGCGGAAAAACATTAATTTTTAGTACATAAATCGAAATAGATTAACCCCAAACATAACTTAAATTCTTCATAACTTCTGATCATAATCCAAATTTGGAAGAATAGGGGCTTTTTTATATACAAATAATAAGCCTCAAGGAGTTGTTGACATGCATTTTATATTAAATATGTTAGGGATTTTCGTTGTAATATTAATCGTTTTCCTATGTTCGCCTAATAAAAGAAAAATAAAATGGAGACCAATCGTTATTCTAATAATATTGGAGCTTTTTATTACGTGGTTTATGTTAGGAACCAAATTGGGCAGTATTATCATTAATAAAATTGCATCATTTTTCAGTTGGCTACTATCGTGCGCTAATGAAGGTATTCGATTTGCATTTCCTTCAGCTATGGAAAATCAAACAGTTGATTTCTTCTTTAGCGCATTACTTCCTATCATTTTTGTTATCACTTTTTTTGATATTCTTTCGTATTTTGGAATCTTAACTTGGATTATTGATAAAGTTGGTGCAATCATTTCAAAGATTTCTCGTTTACCAAAGTTAGAAAGCTTCTTTTCCATTCAAATGATGTTTTTAGGAAATACGGAAGCACTTGCGGTTGTTCGTGATCAATTATCTGTGTTAAAAGAAAATCGTTTGTTGACTTTTGGAATTATGAGTATGAGTAGCGTCAGCGGATCCATTCTTGGTGCTTATCTATCAATGGTTCCAGCAACATATATTTTCAGTGCTATTCCTTTAAACTGTATTAACGCATTAATCTTGGCTAATGTTTTAAATCCTGTAGAAGTTACTAAAGAAGAAGATGTTATTTATTCACCTTCAAAAAATGAAAAAAAAGATTTCTTTTCTACTATTTCAAACAGTATGTTAGTTGGGATGAATATGGTTATTGTTATTTTAGCGATGGTAATTGGATATGTAGCTTTAACAGCATGTTTAAATGGTATTTTGAGCTTTTTTGTAACAGGTTTAACAATTCAAAAAATCTTCTCGATTATCTTTAGTCCCTTCGCTTTTTTACTTGGTTTATCAGGAAAAGATGCTATGTATGTAGCTGAATTAATGGGGATAAAAATAACAACGAATGAATTTGTTGCAATGATGGATTTAAAATCAAACCTAAAGTCTTTACAACCACATACAATTGCAGTTGCCACTACATTTTTAGCTTCTTTTGCAAACTTTAGTACAGTAGGTATGATTTATGGAACTTACAATTCATTATTTGGCGGGGAAAAATCATCAATAATCGGTAAAAATGTTTGGAAGCTTCTTGTTAGCGGAATGGCTGTTTCCTTATTAAGCGCTATGCTTGTGGGGCTTTTTGTATGGTAAATGAATAATTGTAATAAGATGAAGACACTTAAACTGAATTGGGTGTCTTCATCTTATTACTTGTTCTTTTATAATTCTTATCTCCGAATCTGTCCATTCCCACGAATCACATATTTTGTGGAAGTTAATGCAGGTAACCCCATTGGTCCCCTTACATGTAGCTTTTGTGTACTGATGCCAATTTCTGCGCCGAATCCGAATTCAGATCCATCAGTAAAACGAGTTGATGCATTATGATACAGTGCAGCCGCATCAACAGATGTGAAAAACTTACTGACGCTTTCCTCGTTTTCTGTAATAATCGCTTCGGAATGCATAGATCCATACGTATTTATGTGATGAATCGCTTCTTCCGTAGTGGAAACCACTTTAACTGCCAGTGTGAGAGATAAAAACTCTGTTTCCCAGTCTTCTTCTGAAGCTAATGCAATAGAAGAATCAATTGCCAATGCTTTATTATCACCACGTAGCTCCACGCCTCTTTCCTTCAAGGAAGAAAAGAGCTCGCTACCAAATTGCTGCGCCCAATTCTCGTGAAGTATAATCGTTTCAATTGCATTACATACAGATGGACGCTGCGTTTTTGCGTTTATAATAATATTAAATGCCATTTGTTTATCCGCTGTTTCATCAATGAAAATATGACAATTTCCCGCACCTGTTTCAAGTACTGGAACAGATGCTTCTCTCACTACAGTATCTATTAACTGCTTGCCGCCTCTTGGGATAAGAACATCCAAGTACTCATTCAATGTAAACAACTGCTTTGCACTATCGCGCGTTGTATCTTCTATGAGCTGTACGCTTTCTGGAGGCAAGCTTGTTTGTTTAATCGCTCGGTGAATAACGCTAACGATGGCTTTGTTAGAATGAATAGCAGAAGAACTACCACGTAGTATTACTGCGTTTCCTGTTTTCAAGCAAATTGTAGCAGCATCCACTGTCACATTCGGCCTTGCCTCGTAAATCATTCCGACAACACCAAGTGGTACGCGCATCTCCTGAATAGATAATCCATTTGGTCGTTCCCATGCACTAACACATTCTCCAACAGGATCACGTAAATCAATTAGTTGCTTAATACCTTCAGTCATATCAATGATACGCTGTTCATTCAGCATAAGGCGATCAAGAAGAGAATCAGAAAATCCTTTTGTCTTCCCTTCTTCAATATCCCGTTTGTTTTCCTCTAAAATATAAGCTGTTTCTACTATCATCTGATCAGCAATCGCAGCAAGTGCTTCGTTTTTTTGATTTGTAGATTTAAGTACAAGTTCTCTAGCAATTTCTTTCGCCTTTTTCCCCTTTGCCAACACTTCATTCATTTTTATTTCCTCCTTTTTAAGGTTAATCAGTTTTTATTTGAGAACCATTTAACACCAGTATCTAAATCTTTCCTGCCCATTAAAATTTGAGTGCTCTCTTTTCTTAAAATGAAACCCAGTGATCTCTATGGATGACTTCATAATTATGCCTTTCGCCTCTTGCTTGAATATCTTGGCTTTGCATACCTTTTAAATTCCTTAGTTCCTCTGCGCTATATGTGCATTGTCCTTTTCCTATTACGCGCCCTTGTTGCGTGATTACTTCCACGACTTCACCCACTTGGAAAAATCCTGACACATTTGTAACACCAGCAGGAAGAAGACTCTTACCATGCTGAATGATGGCAGAAGCTGCCCCCGCATCTACTTCAATTTGTCCGCTAACAAGCGAATGCAAGGCGATCCATTGCTTGTTCATCTTAATCACTTTTTGAGGAGCATTCCCGATATATGTTCCATCACCTTTGCCCTTCATAACATCTAAAAACTTCTCCTGTCCACATCCCGTTCCGATAAATACACTCACTCCAAGAGATAGTGCCGTCTTTGCAGCATCGATTTTTGATTTCATACCGCCAGTCCCAAATTTTGAACCAGCATCTCCAGCAAGAGAAGCAATTTCTTCCGTTACCTCAGGAAGGAAATGATATTTTTTCGCATCCGCATTTTTCTGAGGATTTTGGTCATATAAACCGTTCACATCTGTAAAAATCATGAGCATATCTGCCGAAACAAGTCCGCTTACTAAAGCTGACAGCATATCATTATCACCGAACGTCAGCTCTTCTAAAGAAATGGAATCATTTTCATTGATTATAGGAAGAGCGGAACGATTTAGTAGCTCTCCTAAAGTAGCGTAAGCGTTACTGTATTGTTCTTTTCTAGAAAAGTCACTTCTCGTTAGTAAAAGTTGTGCAGTAACGATACCATATTTACGGAATTCCTCCGTGTACGCCTGCATTAATAAACTTTGCCCGACAGCGGCAGCAGCCTGTTTCCCTTTAATTGTCACAGGTCTGCTAGGATACCCTAGAGCAGAAAAACCTGCAGCGACTGCCCCAGATGTAATCAACAAAACTTCATGCCCTTCCTCTTTCAATCGTGCCAATGCAGCAACGTGATCTGAAAGTTGTTCTTTACAGATGCCTCCATGACTTGCTGCCAAGGAACTGCTCCCAATCTTTACAACAATTCGTTGTTTTTTCACTTTTTTATCCCCCAAGTCTAAAATCAAAGTTTTTATAAATTACACTTTTATTTATACAGTTTGCAGCTATGTCTATCCTCATCAATGCTGCACCTATAGTACTAAAGGGCAAAATAAAAATGACCGCTTCGCCCTTAATAAAATAAAAAGGACGAAACGGTCATTGTTCCGCGGTACCACCTTAATTGATATACATAGATATCCACTTGGCGCCTATAACGCAGGCGTACGCCTAAACTTTCATTTAAGACTCAGGGATAGGTTCGATACATTCTATACGAGGAATCTTTCAGCCGGTGAATTCCACTCTCTTTCGCAAGAAGACATATGTACTATTTCCCTTCAACGATTTTCGGTTTAATTTTTTATATTATGCGATATAATTTGATTTGGTGTCAAGAAGTATTTTTAAAAATAAATAGAGCGGCAAGTTACTTGTATGAAATTATTACCCTACTGAATGAAAATACAAATCGATATAAGTTTACCTCATATTCATCAACATAAAACCTAAAATTAAAGTGTATATATTTACATAATGTCGAATATAATTGATTTTCAACTTTTGGTGTTGCAAAAAGGAATATATTCTCTTAGAATGTTTCTTTATATTGCATGGAGATGTTATTGTTATTTTAAGATAACAATTTCAAAATGATATAATTTATTATAAAAGGAGCAAGATTGAGTTATTATGGATAAACAAATTGGATTCATCGGTTGCGGAAATATGGGAATGGCTATGATTGGTGGGATGCTAAACAAAAAGATAGTGTCTGCAAATAATATTCTTTGCTCGGATTTAAACACTACGAATTTAAAAAATGCTAGTGAAAAATATGGGCTAACTACAACTACTGACAACAATGAAGTAGCTAAAAATGCTGATATTTTAATTTTATCAATTAAACCAGACCTATACGCATCAATCATTAACGAAATAAAAGAAATAATCAAAAACGATGTTATCGTCGTAACGATCGCTGCCGGGAAAAGCATTAAAAGTACTGAAAAAGCTTTTGCTAAAAAATTAAAGGTTGTAAGAGTAATGCCTAACACCCCTGCTCTTGTTGGAGAAGGAATGTCTGCGTTATGCCCTAATGAAATGGTGACAGAAAAAGATTTAGAAGATGTGCTAAACATTTTCAATAGCTTTGGTCAAACAGAGATTGTAAGCGAAAAATTAATGGACGTTGTAACATCTGTAAGTGGTTCTTCGCCAGCATACGTATATATGATTATAGAAGCGATGGCAGATGCTGCCGTACTAGATGGTATGCCAAGAAATCAAGCATATAAATTCGCAGCTCAAGCTGTATTAGGCTCTGCAAAAATGGTACTAGAAACAGGAATACATCCAGGTGCATTGAAAGATATGGTTTGTTCTCCTGGCGGAACAACGATAGAAGCTGTAGCAACATTAGAGGAAAAAGGCTTACGAACAGCAATCATTTCAGCTATGCAGCGTTGTACGCAAAAGTCTGTTGAACTATCTAGGCAAACTAAAAAGTAATAAATAAGTGTAAAGAAACCCACTTTAAATACATTCACATATCTTTAAACAGTTTTAGACTATATGTACATTACATTTACATACTCCTCCTTTTTCACCAGTAACTGAACGGACAAATTCAAGGATAATTGAGTTTGTCCGTTTTGTATTTTGTTATCTTAAAATAATTTTACTGTTCTTATTATCATTTATTTTATAGCGTAATACCCTTTTATCATTAAGGTAACATCATTTTTATATGTATTTTCTGCAGATTGTATTAAGTTTTAAATCATACGTTTCTTGTAAAAGACATGATACATACCAGATGAAATATACTCAGAGACTAAGCATAATATCTATTGAAAAAAGTAATATCAATCGCCCTAAATTGTTAACATAATATTTTTATCGTCCTCTAATATTAATACCTACTATTTCCTAATCCACCTCCATTACAATTTAAATCATTTAAGTTTGCTGTTTATCCGGCATTTACCATTTAAACAAAAACTCCCCTTAAATCGAAAATGATTAAGGGGAGTCAGTCATATTTGATGAAGTTATAGTTCTGATTTTACTGGAATAGAAACATTGTTTTTCACTAATTTTTTAACGTCTTTAAAGCTAACAAAATTGTTGTTTTGCTCATCCCAAAGACGGAAACGGATTGACCGCAAGCTTGTAGCAAGAGTAATCGTTGGTACATTCTTTAAAGGAAGCGTATTATTGTGTGCCTCTTCTAGTTTATAGTTAGGTACTCTTGGACTTAAATGGTGAACATGATGAAATCCAATATTACCAGTTAGAAATTGCAGGATTTTGGGAAGTTTATAAAACGAACTTCCTTCCACTGCCGCTTTCACATATTCCCAATCTTTATCTTCTTCAAAATAAGAATCCTCGAATGTGTGCTGTACGTAAAACAGCCAAATACCTATTGAACCTGCTATTAAGAATATGGAACCATGTACTAAAAGAAACGATTGCCATCCGATTGCCCAGCAAAGTAACCCTACTAAAGCAACAATTAAAACATTCGTCAAATAGGTGTTCATGCGTTCCTTCTTTCTAGCACCTTTTCTGTTAAATCTATTTTTAAGTAAGAAAACATAAATCGGACCTAACACAAACATAACGAATGGGTTGCGATATAAACGATATGCTAAACGGAGTCTAAATGGCGCTGCCAAATATTCATTCACTGTAAGCGTCCAAATATCTCCTGTACCTCGCTTATCCAAATTACCACTTGTAGCGTGATGAACGGAATGCTCATGCCCCCATTGATCAAACGGGAATAAAGTTAAAACACCCATACATGTCCCTACTATTCTATTTACACGGCGACTTTTAAAAAAAGAATGATGGGTACAATCATGAAAAATAATGAAAACCCGTGTCATAAATCCAGCGGCTAACAGAGATGGAACTAATGCTAGCCAATAAGAAACGGACAAACTTTTATAAGCAAGGTACCATAAGATAATAAATGGCACTACCGTATTGATGATTTGCCAAACACTTTTTTTTGCCGTTGATTTTTCAAAAGGAGCAACTTGTTTTTTTAAATTTTTAGTATTTTGTAATGTCATTTTTTCTAATTCCTTTCCTTTATGTTGCTAATTCGTATTATAACACATTATTAGTAGTAGGTGTTATACGCAGGTATAATAAATATTTTATACTATGAAAATCTCTTTTTTCTTACTCATTCCTTACAAATTGCTTACGTCCAGAATAGCTTCTATTATAGGATAGAAGGAGCATTTGTGCCTGGAATTCCGAAGTTTTTCCCAATAAATATATTAATTAAAAAGAAACACAGAGTTTTTTTCACTTCTGTACTGCCCTGTTTCCACAATAAGAAGTGAGCTGTCCTGCTTTTTTCGTCTCAGCTTTTACCTCGTTATCGTTCATTATGCTTCCTGTACCTAGAACAATCGTTCCCACTAATGCTAGCCTCATTATCTTTTTACGAAGATTCATCATTGTTGCTCCTCCATAAGCTGTTTTCGACATCCTCAATGTAAACAAGGATTTGATTTTCCATAACATTTACGCAAGCTTATATTTATTCTTTTTTATTATTAATCCCCCACTGTCAGGAAACTAACAATAACCAGTTTTCTAGAACGATAAAAAACGAATAACATACACAATGAACGTAATGTTCACTTGTTACAACTGATTTTACCGGAACCGGATCTATTTCATGAAACAAATCAAATTACATTTAAAATAAAAAACTAGTCTATTTTGAAAACTTCCCTCACTTTTATTTAACTGTTATTCTATATAAAATATAAAAATTCAACGTCCGTTTATTTAATTTCAAATCTATGATATATTCAAAATATTAATCACACAAAGTTAATAAAATGAAAACAAGGGAAATTTATGAAAAAATATATTTTATATTCATACTAAAATCACATAGTTTTTAGTATAGAAAGGAGATTCAAAATTTGAATAAGAATTTAACCAAAATTACATTAATAAGCGGTCTCGCTCTCATACTTTATCATTTTTTCAAATGGTATTTAGTTGAATTCCTTACCCCATTTGTTATGCCATTTCTTTCAATAATAGTTCATGGATTGTTTTTCTTAATATTAATTTTCACAATCATACATCTTATCAAATACAAAAATTGGAAACCATTAATTATTCAATTAATCATAATAATTACTTGGATATGTATACCATTTAATGAGATTTATATAAATTTAGATTTTATTATCTATAAAGAAGACCGTGAAAAAGTTATAGCACTTATAGAACATAAAGAGTTAACTCCTAATGTTCATTATGATAGTAGACAAATTCATTTACCTAAACAGTTTGCATCCACTTCCAAAAACGGTGGGGATGTAATTATTCAACAAAATAAAAATGGTATTTCTGTTTTCTTTTTTACTTATCGTGGTATATTAGATAATTTTTCAGGATTTATTTATACACCAAATGATACTAGACCAAACAAATACGACTTTAATAATGAATATAAAGAAATCACAAAAATAGAAAAAAACTGGTATTATGTGACATCATATTAAAGAACACAAAAATTTTCTTTTAATTATATTAAAAACATACCGTATTTATAGAAAGGGAATGCTTGTATACTATATACTGATCTGTACTGCATTCCCTAATTAGGCCCGAAACGGATTCTTGTCGTATTAGCTCATTCAAGGTGATGCAATTTTTTTACAAGCGATACATCTTTTTTATCATATACGTCGCTTTAACACCACTCAATATAGAGGGTGCTGTTTCAAATGACTCGAACCTTAACATAGGAGTAGCATCACACATCCATCAACTTAAGAATTTTCTCGTTTGGATTATTTGTTTTTCTCAGCTTGATTGTGACAGGGCACTGCCAACAAAAAGCGATTTTCGTACGCTAAGCGATCTTTTATATAAAAAGCCGATTTCTTGTAATCTAAAGGATAATCGGCTTTTTACTATTGATTTATTTGTAGTAGTTGAAGAAATTCTAAAGGTATAATCATATTAATTATTATCTATAAAGTGAAACTTTAATCAGAGGGTTTTTTTCCATCCCCACTGATTATTAGCCTTCACCAATCGGGCTTTTACGGGCAGCCCGACTCCCACAAATAGCGGGATAAGAACGACTTAATCGTTACTTTTAACATAACATCATTTACAGAAAGAAGGAATGATTATCTTCATTAAAATACAAAATTGGTTTAACAATAAAAACAAGATTATAATAAATAAAAATTTATTGTTAAACGATAAATTTCATGTTAGATTAAATAGATAATTAATAAATGAGGTGCTTTATATGAAACAAGGATCAACACTCTTTTTAAAGACAGCTATTATTCTGATTGGAATCCCTGTTCTTGCTTTATGTATATTTTTAGTTCCTAACATAGGGAAATATGCAGCGGAATTGTTCCCGGATATTGCATTTATAAAATATCTTGTTTTAATCAATCTATATGCAACGGTGCTACCTTTTTATTTTGCTCTGTATCAAGCTTTTAAACTTGTAAGCTTCATTGACAAGGGTAACGCTTTCTCGAAATTATCTGTTAGAGCTTTAAAAAAGATAAAAAACTGCGCAGTAACAATCAGTATTTTATATGTGGTAGGTATGCCACTCTTCTATCTTGTAGCAGAGAGAGATGACGCACCAGGTATTATTATACTTGGCATGCTCCTAATCTTTGCTTCAATGGTTATCGCAATCTTTGCTGCCGTTCTCCAAAGACTTTTAAAAGATGCGATAGATATAAAATCAGAAAATGATTTAACGGTCTGAGGTGAATAACATGGCAATAATAATTAATATTGATGTAATGTTAGCTAAAAGAAAAATGAGTGTAACAGAGCTTTCGGAGAAGGTTGGAATTACAATGGCTAACCTTTCTATATTAAAAAATGGAAAAGCAAAAGCAATTAGAATTACAACTTTAGATGCTATTTGTAAAGCATTAGAATGCCAACCTGGGGATATTTTAGAATATCAACCTGAAGATAGCGAATAAAAAAGAGTCCTTCTCGTAATGAAGGACTCTTTTTATCGCTCATTAAGGCGCAAAACTTATTTGCCCCGTAAACAATAAGATAATCGCGATAATCCAAAAAATAAAAAACGATGAGGAAAGTATTAATGAGATAATTGCAATTGCCTTCTTCTCTGTTTGTTTCGTCATTGTAATTATTGAAAGTATAATACCTACACCTGTAAGAGCAATCGTTACATAATCTCCAACTATATTTCCCGCATTCGCTATTCTCGTCGGAGTTATAAAAACGAATAAAAAACACATAATTCCGATGAGTAAAGATATATAGCTTATTATACTGTACTTCTTTTTGGGAACTATTTCGGTTCTCATAATACCCACCCCTTTTATATAGCTATGTGTTCATATCAGCACAAATAACCATAATTTGGTTAAAAAAAACAGATACAGTGGAAACTTCCACTGTATCTGTTTTTATTTAATATATAAACCTGCTATTTCTTCTTTAGCGTTATAAGTTATGATAAAGGTACGTTGTTCTTTACTATATTTTGCTACGAGAACAACTGTATATAAACCATCTTTTTCTTCAATCGACTTTTTTTCAATCTTTTCGAATGTACCAGCTTTTTCAATTACAGGTGTAAGATCTTTCATTTTTTCTTCTGGTAATCCAGCTTTCATTTTACTATCAAATTTGTCATGCACCTCTTTATACTTAGCTTCATTTAGTAACGTTACAATTTCTTCCGCCTTCGGAATAAATTTTTTTGACGTACTTTCATCTACTTTATTACCGGTACATGCTGCAAGTGCGAACGCTGCAATAGCACTTATAATAATGAGTAACATTCTTTTCATTTTAATACACCCTCTCTTTTTAAGATGAAACTATAACTAAATAGAAGTAAAGCACAAATTGCTATTGTAACTTCTACAGTTAATATAGCCCTATCTGCTGGTACGTATAGTGGGATGATGCCTGTTAGTGCATTTACAGTCCCATGGATGAAAATTGCATATACAACATAACGAAATTTCTTTTGGACAACCGCTTGCAATACAATGAATGACAGACCGACATGGATTAACATCGCAAAGATACGTTCCACTCCACCGACAAAATAACTATCCGTATTTCCGCTAACTGTTTGCGATAATAATAGAGATACTACTGGAATACCGACTATCAATACAGCTTCAATACCACTGTGCCCTACTCCGAATAAAAATCCAGACTGCCAATCTCGTTGTTTCATAAAATAACGCATTGCAATAAAACGAGCTATCTCTTCAAAAATACCAGCTGACAAACTAAGCGTAATCACAAATAATATAGGCTGCATGACACTAAACATTGAAAAAGCTGTGCTATTTCCATTTAAATAATTCAGTATTGGTATACGGATTAAAACTTGTGATACAACAAATGCCAATACGCCTAGCATATACGGGATATAACGTTTCTTCCAAAAAGCATATAAAAGTGCAACAAGCGGTAATCCTATACTTATACACGCTGTAAAAATAAGACCATTCATCTCGTTTCACCTCTTACTTGAAGTGTATAAAAACGAGTGAAGAAAGTATGTAGTTCTTTCCTATTCGGTTTCATTTTCATCATAGATGGTCATTTCATCTCTTTTAATATGAATGTTTGAGTAAAATAAGGACTTACATACGTTGTTTCTAACGTCGCATTATTTGTTTTATTCATAATACGTTTTAATGAGAATAACCCGTATCCTCTAGCCCCTTCTTTACTTGAATGGTTTTTCTCATAAATTTTTTGCAAATCAATTACTTCATCCTTTGAACTATTACGTACAATAAAATATTGTCGTGAATCCATTTCAAAGAATGCGATTTGCAATATCTTTTCCTCACTATGTACTGCCTCTTCAATTGCATTGTCTACTAAAACTGAAATGATGCGAATAAATGAAATGATCGTCATCGAAACAATTTCAATTTTCTCCGGTATATCAAGCATTACTTTTATTTGTTGTTGCTGGGCAGTACCAACTTTCGCTCTCAATACACTTCTCACTTCAGGTATATGTATACGAGATAATTTCGCAAGATCAAGTTCATGATCATTTATTGTTTTTAACGTAGGAGCTATAACGTCATAGTACACTTGCTCAATTTCTTTCACATTTTTCGTACGTATTCCCTCTTCTAACGATAGTAATACATTCATATAATCGTGACGGAAACTAGCAAGCTCATCATGCATATCCTCTAATTTCTCCACATAATCTAATAACTCTTTATCTAAACGTTTTTCATGCTCTTCTTGTAACTTTGCTTTCGATAAATGTGAACTTATAAGTACTATGATGACTAATAATAAAAATACAATAATCGCTGAAATATAACTTACATCACTGTATTGTTGATTTAACTTTGCTAAAAACGCAGAAGATGGCCGAGTTAAAATTAGTTCAATAATAAATCCAACAATTAATAATATATAAGTTACATAGTATAGCCGACTACCTACTATATATTGAGCAATTTTTCGGATTCTTTTCCGAGCTACAAAAATACCGATAAAAGTAAGTGTCGATACGATAAGATGAATAATACTACCTGTCCATAAATATAAATTGAATGTTGTTAACATAAAGATTTTCATTCCTAAATCAAATAGCAACATTTTCACTAACGTTATAATCACCATACTCACTAGTGCAAAATATACATTATGCTTAAATTTCAATTCATTTTGCATTAATCCTAAACTTATTAAAAATAACACAATAGTACTATTCAACTCTGGGTATCTCGTTACTGTTACGACAATAGCTAGTAAAATAATGAATACTGCACTTAAAGCTATTAACATTCTATATGACAATCTATTGTACCGGATTAATTGAATGTATAAAAACGTATGGCTTATACTAGTAAGCAGTATTGCAAATAAATCATAAATATACATTACATCTCACCCTTTAATATGTTACGTACTTTATTCAATAAACGACGTGATACTGGAATACGTTTCCCGCTTTTTAAAACTATCATTTTTTGCTTCGCATCGTAATAAGACATTTGCTTCGTATTCACGATATATGATTGATGACAACGAAATAAACGTTCATCTATTATTTCTATCTCCTTTAATGTTCCATAAAAATAAACGATACGATCTAACGTCACTAATGCTAAACGGTGCGGTTCATCAGTCATAACATATTCAACTTCATGAAACGGAACCCGCACAGTCGCATTACTATTTTCAACGATAAAATCATCAGATGGAATAATATGCTTATTACGCGCTTCATATTGGAGTAAACATTGTTCAAAAACGTTACACCTCTCCTCGTATGGCAACCCTTTATCAATAAAAGTTAAAGCTGATACCATGTATTGATATGAAATAGGTGCAAATTCAGAATGCGTCGTTACAAACACAATAATTCCTTGCGTATCATACTTTCGTATCTCTTGTGCCACTTGTAACCCTTTACGTTCTTCTCTTTTTATCTCTATATCTAAAAAATAGATTGGGATATACTTCGCCTTAGGAATGTTGGTAATGATGTTTTCACTTTTACTAGTTACCTCTATAAAATCAAAAGGCAACATATACTCCTCACAAATCTCTTCAACTAGCCGCTTCATTTGCTGTGCTTGTATGACATCATCTTCTAAAATGAAAATACTCATGTGATCACTCGCTTTATTGAAATCTTTTCATCTATAGATTTATCTATAACTATATAATTCAAATCGTTATACCAATCTCCTCCTAAGTACTAGAAAGTATTAATTTTCTATAGTTTTTATAAAGCATAGAAAATAACCTCTACTTTCAAGCAAAAAGTAAAGGTTTTATTTAAATTATTTATAAAATAACCTCTCTATCAATCACTACGTTAAAAAATTCCGAGTAATGCGATAAAGAATAATCCGCTACATCACAATTCCCTTGAAACATACATGTTGAAATACCTAATTCTTTTGCAGGTAATAAATCTAATTCTTTATCACCAATAGCTAAATCAATACTGTGCTTTTTATGCAAATGATCATAAGATAAAGTGTTCGGTTTTCGAGGGAAACCATCGTCAATTGTAACCATGTCTACGAAGTATTTCTCCCAGCCGTAATGATTTAATATAGATAATACCCCCGCTCTATCTTTATGAGTCATAATTACATTTTTATCGGCAAACTTTAATACCTCTTCCACTTTTTCAAATGGTTTTATATCTTCTATCATAATGCGACTCTCTAATACATCAATTTCACTTAATTGTTTTTTAGATATTTTATAATAATCAATTGCGTGAGAAAATGAAACCTTTAACTTTGTATAGATTTCCTCTTCACTTATTTCCTTCCCTAAAACTTGAGAAAGAATTTTTGTATATACCGGATACGTATCAAATAACGTCCCATCAAAGTCCCACAAAATATTCATTTCATTCACCCTTCTATTTTCTAATCACTAAATAACTAAATCCGCCCTATCCCTCGGCAATTCCGCTTCCAAATAATACTCCTCCGCTTTCCAATACCTACTTTGAAATTTTGAAAGGTTCTTCTGCGTTTCTGGACTTTCACGTAGAAACCTTGTCTCTCTTGAACAATCCAAATACACCATATAATGAAAGAAATCTCTCCATTCTTTTCGCTGCAGAAAAACTCCTTCTATAATTATTACACCTACTAAAGGAAGCTGTATTTCTTTCATTTCACATGAGTCTGTTTCATCATGATAAAAAGGTAATTTTAATTCAATGTCGCTTTGTAACTTTTGAAAAAGGTTTCGCAGCAACCAATCGATATCCCATTGAAGGTTGTAGTACTCATACCACTCTTCAAATCCAGTATTATATCGCTTGTTACGCTCGGTAATATGATCGTCAATATGAAAAATATGAAACGAGATTCCACTTCGTTTCATATTTTCTTCTAATTTTTTAACCAATGTTGTTTTACCCGAACGACTTAGTCCGTCTATACCTATTATAAATCGCTTATCTTTATGTTCCTTAATAACCTTCATTATTTCATTTGTGCTCATTACTTTTGCCAATCTTCTTTTAATAATGAATAAACGACCGTGTCATGAGCAACATCATTTTGAATCATATATTTTCGAAGTAATCCTTCTTCTTGAAATCCGACTTTTGTTAATAAATTACGGGAAGCTTCATTTTCTATATATACAACAGCTGCAATTCTTATAAATTGCAACGTTTCAAATCCGTAAGCTAACATTGCTTGCAGTGCTTCGGTTGCGTATCCTTGCCCCCAATGTGTATCATCTAGCTCATAACCAATTTCAGCTCGTTTATGATGATTGTTAATTAAATGAAACCCACACGTACCAATTAATTGATCCGTTCCTTTCTTCTCTATTCCCCAGCGAAATACGCTTCCCTCTTCATTACGCTTTCTAAACGTTTGAATTGTCGTTTTCGCTTGCTCAATATTTTCGAAAGCATCCATCCCAAAATAACGAATAACGGATTCTTTTGAAAAATAATGGAACATCGTTTCTGCATCTAACAGTGTAAGTTCTCTTAATAGTAAACGTTCTGTCTCTAATTTTGGAAACCCCATCCTCTTTTTCTCCTTCTATTCTAATGAACTACAAATTTCAATATAATTACCGTCTGGATCGGCAATGTAAGCAATTGTTTGTCCCCACGGTTTTACGATTGGCTCAACTAGAACTTTAACCCCTTTTTCTTTTAATTTCTCAATCGTTCCCTTTACATCTTCTACAACAAACCCTAACTCAAAATGAGAAGATTGTAGTACACCTTCTGTAAGAGGTAGTCCCGTTAACTCCTTAACATCCTCTCGTGTATTCATCGCTAAAATTGTTGCTCCTGTTTCAAATTCAATATATGTACCGTGCTCTGCTCTTATTGGTAATCTTAAAATTTCTTTATAAAACTGAAGACATTGCTCAAACTTTTCCACATATAAAATAATGTATTTCATTTTTAAGTTCATAATTATTCCCCCTTAACCTTCACCTCTAAAAATTCGACAAATGTTTTTAAAAACCTTGTACCTTATTGAGATGAGCACAAAAAAATGAGGCCGATTTCTCGGCCCCCCAGCTTATTGGCATAAAACAGGAGATTTGGTTTGGACATAACCAGTTCTTACATTCATTATATTTTATTTTTTCTGAATTTTAAATATAATAAATACCTATTTATGTTGAGAAAGTTTTTTTACTTGCATAAAATCATACCGCTTAAGAAATGCTACAAATGGAGGTGTATACATATGGAACCAATGCTTTGTCCAAGTTGTAAAACGAACCGAACTCGCTTTAATATTCTCGAGCAACAAGTAAAACCAGTAAAATTAAATCCACAAACTGGTCATGTAGAAGAAGAATACACGAATGAAACGATGAACGCTTTTCATATGGCTTATCAAGGACCTACTTACCGCGTCCAATGTGCTGTATGTGGGCTTGTTGAAAACCCAGAACAATTTATAAAACCTGCGCAAAATCAGTCTTTCTCTTAAACATTTCCCTACCCCCTATCAATTTTCTATAGGGGGTTTTTCCGTTTTACGTAAGCAAGGTGGACAATTGCTGTTTAATCAAAGGTCCCTAATTCATCTACATGTCTACTATTCATACACCGTCATATATTTTTCTTTTCCACACAAATATAGCGGCCCAATAGAATCAAAGAACAGCTAAGCCTTGCGACCCAAAGTAAGGAAAATTTGATGAAGCAACAACCTGCAGCCTTACTAGACTACCATCACTTTGAATATTAAATACTGACACTGTGCCCTGATTTCCATTAAGGGTGTAAAAATGTCGTCCATCTTTACTCACTCCAACATCCATCGGAAGACCCGGTGCTGTCCCCGGCGGTGTACTAGTAATATGCCTTACTACTGACAGTACTCCATTGGGGGCGATTTGGTAGGTGGAGATGGTGCCACTTAAAGTGTTCGTAGTGTAGGCAAAACGTTCATCCTTCGTTGTTATAACCCAACAGGCAGTTTTATATCCGTTTTGTACAGAGCCGCTGATTACATGAAGAGTACCATCATTGCTCAATGAATAAGATGACAACGCATTTGAAACTGCTTCTGTAACTAAGAGAATTCCGGACGATAGAAAGTAAGCACCCAATGGGCCTTTACCGTAAGAATCATTAACAATTGGTCCTGTAACCGTACCATCTTTATTTACATGGAAGACACTGAGATGGTTTGATGTAAGCTCGGAGACAACAATTTTACTACCATCCGGGGTGAAGAGAACTTGTGCAGGCTGAGCATTAAAGGTACTGAGAGCATGAGTGGATCGTGGAATAGGTGTAAGGTTTCCCTTATCATCTATGTGAAATCCAGTAATATTTGATGCAAAATTGTTTGCAGCATTACCTACATTGGAGACATAGAGAAGATTATCATACACACCAATGCTATTGGGCTGAGCACCTCCTGATGGCTTTACATCCACGAAAATCGGTACCCCGTTATCTGCTATGATAAAACTACTGATACTATGACTGCCTGCGTTAACTGCAAATAGGAAACGACCATCACGGGACAAAGTCAGAGAACCTTGTGATGCTAGAGGATCTATACCATCGTTTGCCGTTTCTGTAGAAACTTCCTTTATACCAGTACCTCTTCCGTAAGTTCGGTAAGAACCCACAAAGGTGAGCATTCCATTCGTATCCATATGAAAAGAAACAATGTGATTCATTACTTCATTATTAGTCATCATGTATACCATACTCGCACGAGCACGAAAATAATTGTTCATTCTCTGCATTTTATGACTCTCCTCCCTTCATAATTTTATATGGTTCTTTTTCCATTTAAATTCCTATGCAAATGGAAATTGATTTAGAAATATCTCTTACTCATCTCGTAGTTTCTTTAAGTGAAAACCTTATTCACTTCCATATTATATTTTAAACTCCATACTCTTCTGGTAATATTTACATAAGAGAGGTGAAATAAATGATTTTAAATAAAAAGTTAATGATTCCATCTACATTTCTACTATTAACTTGTCACATAGGTATTTTTTACTTTTGGATTTTCGATTGGAAGAAGATAACAACTCCTTACGGTCTAGCTATATGGATTGTTTCTACTGTTTGCGGCTTTTTACTTTATTACCACTTTAAACATCAAAAATCTAATAAAATAGTATTAATCAGTAGTTCATTATTATTAATCGTTTCTTCATCATTTATGATTTTTTTAGGTATTATTACTAGTATTATCTTTGTAACTGTTAGTTCTATGCCTTAAATATACAGTCTTTTATTATGTAAAAAAGAGTGAACAAAAAAAATACATAGAAATGAAAGAAGATGATTCCCGTATAATATCTACGAAATCATCTTCTTTTAAAATCCACTCTTTATTATAATATTTCACTTTTCAATTTCTTAATTTTCCAAGAGATCCTTATAAAGAAATAAACATACATACAACTAACAAGCCCCATCATAACTTTCGCCCACATTGGCACTATTGATTCTGTTGAATTTAAAAATGTGTTAAACATTAACGGTAACATAGCTATTGAAATAAATGCAAAAAATTGTAATAACTCCTTCATTTTTTGCACCTTCGTGTCCTTCTCTGAATATATGTCAGGTAACTCATTTTCCTCTTCTACTTCTTTACAAAAATAATTCCATCTTGTAAAACTCGTTACGCGTTTCCAACCAGACATTTCATATATTTCGAAGTACTCTTGTTGTTTTTCTTTTGAATCTCTATAAACCAATCTAAAATCTGCTTTATATATTACATCTTTCGGCTCAGTTTTCTTAAACGTATACATCATATTATATTTTTGTAACGCCCAGCCTTGCTGATGCATCTTTCGTAAAAAAACTTCTTCTTTTTCTAAATTCCATGCCGTGAAAAATTTAAATACCTTCTTTGTCTCCATCTTCCATTCACTCCCCTAATATACTGTTTCCATTTCTTACAGATCTCTGTAACCTGTTATACTCTAGCTCTAACACTTCTCTCCCAAATGGTGTTAACTCATAGCACTTCTTTCTGTCTGTAGAGGCAACTTCAACAATCAATTTCTCTTTTAATAACTTCGTCGTATTCCCATATAAAGTACCAGGACCGAGTTTTACTTCCCCATTTGTCATCTCTTCTACCATTTGCATAATTCCATAACCATGCATTGGCTTTACAAGTGACAACAATATGTAATATGTCGCCTCAGTTAATGGAATGTATTTTTGCGCTTTCGCATTCATTATAACTACCTCCGATACATCGCTTCATGATATATCGACTCGCGATACATCGTATATCGATATTGTATAATCATATTCCAAAATATGCAATAGTAATTTAATAATTAAATATCTATTTCTTCGGATTAAAAAATCATACCAATTTTCTGAATAATTTGTTAAAATATAGAAATATCCACTTTTATTTTGAAAGGAATGATACATATGATAAATAAATTAAAAGAAAACATAGGATCTGTTTTTGTCGGTAAAGAAAATGTAATTGATTTACTCCTCGTTTCACTGCTTGCTGATGGACATGTACTACTTGAAGACGTACCTGGTACTGGAAAAACATTACTAGCAAAAACAATTTCTAAAAGCATTGGTGGTAATTTTTCTCGCGTTCAATTTACCCCTGATGTACTTCCGAGTGATGTAACAGGTATTGAATATTTCAATCCAAAAACTAGTGAATTCGAATTAAGACTTGGACCAGTTATGACAAATATACTACTCGCAGATGAAATTAACCGCGCGATGCCAAGAACACAATCTAGTTTGTTAGAAGCGATGGAAGAACGACAAGTAACGCTTGAAAAGCAGTCTACTCCTCTTCCGAAACCGTTCTTTGTTATTGCGACGCAAAACCCGATTGAATCACAAGGAACTTTCCCTCTTCCAGATGCACAACTTGATCGTTTTTTAATGACGATTTCAATTGGTTATCCGTCTCCTGAAGATGAATTAAAAATGATGCGCCGTTTTCGTAACAATGCACCGTTAGAAAGCGTCACATCTGTCATTTCTTTAGAAGACATTTTAGAAGCACAAAAACAAGTGAAAGAAATTTTCGTATCAGAACCGTTAGAACATTACATTATTAAGCTTGCTCACGCTACAAGAAATCATGATTACATTGCTAACGGTGTAAGCCCGCGTGCTACATTAGCTTTAGTACGTGCCGTTCAAGCACTAGCCTTTTTACGCGGCAGAGAATATTGCACACCTGAAGATATACAATTTTTAGTTCCTTCCGTTTGGAATCACCGTATCGTCTTGTCAATGGAAGGAGCTTTACGTACGACAAAAAATGAATTAATGCAAAGGATTTTAAAAGAAGTTGACGTACCTGTGGAGATTGAACAAGCATGAATGGACAGCGCGTTGTAACTGTACCTTTATTTTTTCAAATCCACATTATTCAATTAACTGTGCCCATCGCTTTACTTTTTACGTTTTTTCTGCCCCAACGAATTATTATGTTTCTCTTTTTCTTCTACTATTTATTTGCGATTTTCATTTATAAATATGTCGCTTACATAGAGAAACGGTTTCAAATTATAAATGAGAAGCACACTACACGTCTTTTCCCAGATGAATCGGGACAATTTTATATTCATTTAAAAAATGGTGCAAATATACCACTCGTTAATGGAGTTTGTTATTTTCATTTAAATTCGTCCCTTATACCGCATAAGGATCAAGGGATTGAACAAATATCAAAAACGTTATTTTCTTTCCCATTTTCACAACCTGCTCATTCAGCGCAAAAATGGGATTTAACATTAACCGCAACGAAGCGTGGTGTCTTTCAAATTGAACAGTTCGAATGTGTTTTAAAAGATCCTTTTCATCTTTTAACTATACATTTACCTGTTTTCGATAAGTTAAAGGCTGAAATTATTGTGTACCCTTCTCCTAAAGAAGTAGCCGGTTTACAAGAACTTCGGCAATTATTAACAGGTTCGTATCGAACGAATTTCTCTTTTTACAATGATGAAACATCCATTATCGGTGTAAAGCGCTACGAGCGTGAATCTTTCCGCTCTATTCATTGGAAAGCATCTGCTAAAATGCAGGCGTTACAAGCGAAGCAATATGAACCTGTAAAAAATTATAGTTGGACAATTTGTCTTTCTTTAGCTGCTGATCGTGGGTTTGGTTGGAAAGAGAATGTAGAAGACCTTATTTCATTTACAACGTACATTTGTCAATTCGCAACGAAGCATCAAATTCCGTTTGAGTTATTTATTAGTGTTTTAGCAGAAGGTGGCCCTTTGCTTTTACCATTAAACGAAGGACAAACACATTACGCCAAAGCGTTAGAAGAATTAGCACGTATTTCAGATGATAGTACGCTACTTCCGAAACAAGGATTTCTTCACTATGTAACGAGAAAAAGGGAACGCTCATCTACAATGATATACATTGGTTTGCAGAAAAAGGAGCTCCCTCTTCTATCTCAGCCTACGTTCCTCATTAATAATGAAGGGATGGTGGAAAAGCTTGAAAACTTGGCTCTATCACGTTAATGACTTTATTCTACTCCTCCTTCTTTCATTATTAACGGAAAGAAATGAACTCATTGGTATTGCTATATTTTTAGTGACCGGTTATGTAGGAGTATTTCTTATTCATAAATTTATGAATAAAAAAACAACAGGTTTTGTAGTACTGTTAGTTATTCAAATAATCGGTTGTTCTTTATTTCTACCTTTCTCTATTTTAGGCACAATATTATTACCACTGTTTTTCTTTATCGTACACTCTGTTGGACCGGGATATCCAGTACAAAAATCGTTAGGCGGTATTGTATGGTTTGTCGTTTCAGCTATATTTTATGCCCCCTTTCCGCCATTGTGGAAATTGTTACTATTAACTTTACACATTATGATTACATTTTGGTTAACAGGTTCCAATCGTAATCAACAGCTATTACGTTTCACTTCTATTATTACGATTGGAATAATTAGCGCTTTACTTATTCCGGTATTTCCTTATATTCGGCTTCTTTTTTCCTATATCATACAAGTAGTTGCCTTAGGATTTGGTTATGCTTTAAATCCATTGTTCTCGGCAGCTGCATTAAAAGATACAGACGACTTTTGGTCGAATAAAGGAAATTTAAAAGATTCTCAAATTAAAGAGGAATTGGGGCAGCGTCCTTTTGATCCAACTCTCATAAATAGCATTACAATAATAGCCTGTACAGCCATCGCTATTTACGTCGTTTGGAAAATAGTAAAAAAACGAAAACATTTAAGTTTACCAAATATGCCTGTCTTTGAATCTACAATCATTACTGATAAAGAAGGCATTAGCCAAAAACGGTTCAAACGAAATAAACCACCAAATAACGAAATTCGGAAAGAAATTTTCAAACTTGAGAGTAAACTATCCCCTCCTTTAAATCGTGAACGAGGAGAAACTGTTGAAGCTTGGTTAGAAAGAATAAATCTTGAAGAAGAGGTAAATATTCAGAGTCATATTATTATAGACGCGTATAATGTAGTGCGTTATTCAAATGGTGAAAACACTGTACTTCTGCATGAATTTAAGGAAGAGGTTTATAAGCTTTATGCGTATCAGAAGAGTTTGAAGAAGAAGAGAAAATGATGTACACAAAAAGACTCCTATTAAACTAGGAGTCTTTTTGTGTACAAGTCCACGTTGCTTTTCACAAATTATGCTTTTTTTCCTGCTTCAATTTCTAAAGATTCTTCATGCCACCAAAGTGTTTCTTCAGGATCCTCTTTAGCAATTTGATGTGCTTCTTTTTTCGATTCTACAGTAGGGTAAGAACCTTTTAGTGCACGTCCTGATGTTGTGACAAACAGTACACTAAACACAATTAATCCAATTACACTTACACCTGTTAAATAAAATGCTGGTGCCAGTGGATTACCAGTAGCATGAACTAAGTATGAACATACAAGCGGCGTTGTACCACCGAATATAGATACAGAAATATTAAAGGAGATAGAAAGCGCACGATAACGTACATCTGTGAAAAAGAGTGCTGGTAATAACGAAGGCAATGTTCCTTCATATACACTAAGGAAGAAACCTAAAATGAAAATACCCGCAAACATGGCTACAATATGTCCGTTACCAATTAATAAAAATGCTGGAATTGAACATAATGCTAAACCGAGTAAACCAATTTGTACTACGCGTTTATTACCTACTTTATCACTTAATTTACCGAAATAAAGTGCTAGTGGAATCATAAGTGCCATCGTAATTGAAATAATTAATAAGCCCGTTGTTTCTTTGACTTTTAGTACTTGTGTTAAATAAGAAGGAATATACGAAAGGATCATATAGTTTGTAATGTTAAAGAAGGCAACAATTACTGTGCTTAATAAGAAGTCTTTTTTGTGATATTTTAATATATCCATAAATGAAAATTGTTCGTTGTCTTCAGATTCCTCTTGTGCTTTTTCCATCTCTTGAAAGATTGGAGATTCATCTAAATGACGTCGTAAATATAAACCGACCAAACCAATTGGTGCAGCAATTAAGAAAGGAATACGCCATCCCCAGCTGAGCATTTGCTCATCTGTTAATAATAACGTTAAAATGGTAACAATTACCGAGGCAGCAATGTAACCTGAGAGTGTTCCAATTTCAAGACCACTACCGAGTATACCACGCTTTTTATCTGGAGAAGATTCTGCGATATAAACCATTGCTCCTGAATATTCGCCGCCTGTAGAGAAGCCTTGAATCATTCGAGCAATTAAAAGTAGTATTGGTGCCCATACACCAATTTGTTCATAGGTTGGTAGTAATGCGATGAATAATGTAGAAAGTGCCATTAAAATAATAGTTGTACTTAAAACAATCTTTCGGCCATACTTATCTCCTATTCTACCAAAGAAAATACCTCCGATTGGTCGAACGAGAAAGGCCGCTGCAAATGTACCAAATGTAAGTACAAGTTGCAAACCACTATTATCCACACCTGAGAAGAATAGTTGACTTAATATTACCGCTAAATACGCGTATAATCCAAAGTCAAACCACTCCATTGCATTCCCTATGCCAGTAGCAATAACTGCTTTTTTCGCTTGTTTAGAATTGACAATATTAACGTCTTGAGGTTCAAAATTCAAATCATTATTTTGTTGCATATAGTAAAACAGCCCCTTATTTAATTTAACTTCTTTAAGCACACCTTCTCTTACTAGAATAAATTCAATACGAAGCACTTAAGGAAAAGCAACGTCTCCTTATCTGTTATTATTGTTTCACATAATTAATTATTTGTCCAACGAGATGCTTCCTAGATTAAGTAATTTACTATTTTAAAAAGCTGAAGAAGGCGCTATACGAGTACCTTTTTCAGCTTTTTATTTTAATACGTAAATTTATTTTTTTCACCCCTATTTTCTTCCTATTTGAATTAAAAATAAGGTGCGTTTTTATAAAGTTTTTTAAACACTCGCTATAGCTGATAAGCTATGAATACAGGAGATAAACTCATAAATAAATGCATCAATTTCTTCTTTAGTAATTATATATGGAGGAAGTAAACGGATGATGTTCCCTTGTGTAACATCAACTAACATTCCTTTCTCCATTAGCTCCACCTGTAATTTCTTAACATTTTCATTCTTATCATTCAAACTAATTCCAAACATCATTCCAGCATGACGTACTTCCTGAATATAATAAGAATTTTCTTTCTGAATTTCTTGCAATTTATCATTTAGATAGTGTGATGTTTCATACGCTTCTTGCATTAAACCATCGTCAATCAATGTATTTAAAACCGTTAACCCTAAAGCCGTTCCCATTGAAGAATGAGCAAACGTTGTGCCGTGATCTCCTGGTGCAAATACATCACATAATTTTTCACCTACAATAATTCCGCCAAGCGGTATCCCGCCTCCTGCTCCTTTACCAATTTGAATAATATCCGGTGTAATATTGAAATTTTGATAAGCAAATAGTTTACCAGTTCTCCCCATACCACTTTGAACTTCATCAACGATAAGAATGACATTATATTTATCACATAAGTTTTGAACACCATGTAAATATTCACCCGATAAAGGGTATATCCCCCCGCTACCTAATACAGGCTCTAGCATAATCGCAATTGGATTTTCTTTAACAATTGTTTCTTCTAATTGCTCTATATTCTCGCGCTCTACTTCATATACAGGAATCGATGTTTTAGGGAAATTTTGATATACACTTTCTTGTCTCGTAAAATGAAGTGCCCCTAACGTACGCCCGTGGAAGCTATTCTTCAGCACTACGATTCCTTCACGTTCCTCATGCGTATTCGCTCTATATTTATCAATTAATTTCAACGTTGTTTCTGTCGCTTCCGTACCAGAGTTTGTAAAAAAGACTTTTCCATTTTTTAAAGAGCAATCAACTAATTTCTTTGCATACTCAATCGCAACTGGATTTAAAAAATGAAACGGAAGATGCAGAGACTTCGTAACTTGCTCCATTGTCGTTTGCACGATTTTCGGGTGATTATACCCTAATACGTTCACTCCGACACCAGAAAATAAATCTACATACTCTTTACCATCCACATCATAAAGCTTGCACCCTTCTCCTCTTTCTATTGCAACCTTCGTACGACAATACGTAGGCATCATATATTCTTTATCTAATTGAAACCAATCCGACATTTTAAATTCCTCCTAGTTATTTTCCCTGTTTATTTATGTTCATTCTCTATAAAGTCATGTATAAATTCATTTTTAAGATTGTAATTTTAATAGTAATTTTCTTCCCGATATTCATTTTTCCATAATTTCTTCTATTTCAACAGGTCCACTACATACACGTTTTTTTCATCTAGCGGTCTGTTACTATTTTGAACTTTGCGTTTCATACATAATCAAGGCTATAAAATCATATTTAGTAACAATGGAAAAAAAAGATTTGGAGGCTATATCGATGGATGAAAACTATGATAAACAGGGACAATCTTTACTAGGGAAAGGCTTTAATGAAAATGGAGAACGTAATGAACAAGCTATACTTCACTCTCAAACAGTTGGTTCACGTGGACCTATTTTAAAGCAAGATAATGTACTGCACGAGGCGTTACAAGAATTTATTCATGAAAAAATTTTAGAAAGACCTGTTCATGCAAAAGGATTTGGTGCATTCGGTTATTTTCAAACGATATATCCGATGTCTGAACATACAAAACTAAGCTTTTTACAAAATTCTAATGAGAAAATTCCTGTTATGGTTCGATTTTCATTAGCTGTTAGTACGAAAGGAACACCTGATACTTCTAGAAATGTAAGAGGTTTTGCTACAAAATTTTATACAAAAGAAGGCGTATTTGATCTTTTATGTAACCACCTTCCTGTCTTTTCTGTTCGTGATCCGATGCGTTTCCCTGAAACTATTAATGCGTTATTGCCTTCACCTAAAAATAACTTAATAGACCCTGATAGATTTTGGGATTTTGTTGCTAGAGCACCCGAATCCATTCATTTTGTTGTCCGTTTATACTCTGATGCTGGTACGGCAAAAAGTCTTCGCCACATCCCAGGACATAGTGTAAATACATATGTTTGGAGAAATGCTCAAGGTTATCGAAAGTATGTAAAGTATCATTGGTATCCATTTGAAGGTGTACAATTCATTACAAGTGAGGAAGCAAATAAACTGGCCGCCGAAAATCCTGATTATAGCGGGAAAGATTTATACGATGCAATTGAGGCTGGTAAAGCAGTGGAATATGGTTTATATGTCCAGCTCATGGATCCTAAAGATGAAACACACCTTTCTTATGACCCTTTAGATGATACAAAAGTATGGGATGAAAAGGAGTATCCTCTTATACCAGTAGGCAAAATGGTATTAAATAAAAATCCTGAAAACTATAAAGAACAAGTAGAAAAAGTCGCTTTCTCCCCTTCTAATTTACTAGACGGTGCAGAACTATCAGATGATAAAATGCTACAAGGTCGTGCTAACATTTATAGTGATTCTCAAAGAAGAAGAATTGGACCTGAATTTCGTAAAATAGCGATCAACCAACAGCAAAATTGGACACCTGCTAATCAAGCAACTAGCGGTGACGGAAGATACGTTGAAGGAAAACTTGAAAGAGCTTCTATAACTAAGCAAGACGACTTTGGGCAGCCTGGTGAATTTTATGCGAAGTTACAACCGATAGAAAAAGAACATCTTGCCGAAAACTTAGCTAGTGATTTGAAAGTTATCTCCGATGATATAAGAAAGGTAGTTTTAGGGTATTTCCATGAAGTGTCAGCTGATTTGGCAAAGAGGATTGAGAGTGCGATGCAAAGGCTTTAAGAATATAAAAAAACGTCATTTTTAATGATTAAAATGACGTTTTTTTATGGCGAACTTATTTGTGATTTCTATCGACCAATGTACATTTATTAACGAAATCTTTCCCCTTCAAGATTTTCGTCATCTCATTTCATATTATGGTACTCATTTCTTTTTTCCAGATAATCCTTTTCACATTGTAACGGCTTGTATTCCACGATTTTCCCTTGCTTCTTTTTCGTTTCGGTAACAATCCATTCCCCTTTTTCAAGGTTTAGGCGTTTCATTACATTAGTATCGTCTATTTCTTTATAAAGTAAAAATGCTTCTTGCGCCTTCACAAATAATCTAGGCTCTCCCCTATATCCACCACTATCATAAACTTTAGTTAGCGAATTATAATAAGAATCATTTTCCCTTCCGCCATACATCAAATGCGCAGCCTCTAGGTCTCTTTTACTAATTTCCCAAAAACTATTTCCATCAATCTTTAAATCAAATGTAGATATAATGTCATTCATAATGTTTTTCACATACTTTTCATCACGAATTTTACTTTCTTCCAGACAATCCGAAGATAACCTTGGTGCATTTGACTGAGAATGTACCACATGCTGTATAGATACGCACAAAATAAATACACTTAAAACATACAATAGTTTTTTCATATTTAAGTATCACCTCAAATGATTTAGATACTATATTATTTGAGGCTTAGGATATTCTTATGCTAAGAATGAGAAAGGTCCTATAAAATAGACTTTTTATAGGACCTTTCCTTTTAATATTGATTTATCAGTTTCATCGGCGAAGCAAGTACCTTACTACTTTTCACATCATATAATCCTATAGGTGTTACCCGTATAAAAGGCAAGTGCGTCGCAGAAAAGAATAAAATCGTAAATGCCGGATCGTCATACGCGTAGCCACGCTCTTGCAATAATTTCACCATCTGTTTTTCTTCCTGTATTAATTCACTCATTTTTAAATTAGACATAATCCCGAGCAATGGTAATGCTATTTCGTGTAATACTTCATTCTTTTCAGCTATTACCATTCCCCCGCCAAGCTCTTTTACCCTATGAAAAGCTGTAAGCATATCTTCTTTACTCTTTCCAATGAGGATGATGTCACCTGTACCGGAATAGGAGCTAACAAGGCCTCCTAATTTATTTGCAAAGCCTTTTACAACTGTATTCACTCGCCAAGTACCATCACGAGCAATCATCATAAGGAAACACTCATCATGATCTAGAGAAAGTTCCTCACCGTTTAAGTCGATTTCAGTTACATATGGTTTTGAAATAACATCATTTAATAATTTTATACCTGTTGTTTCAGAAAAAATCATATCTTCTTTCTTTAAAGACCAGTCTAATGATAATGGAGTTACTTTGAATTTACTCCAGTCTATATGTAATGATGCATTTTTGTTTATTCCGTCACGCTTCATCCACTTACCCTTTGCAATTACACTTATTGGAATCGGATTTTCTTTACTTTCCAAAATATTAATATTTGCAATTCTTCCTGTCGCGATCGCGCCGTGTAAATGCTCCATATTATAATAACAAGCAATGTTATAGCTTGCCATATTATAGGCATCAATTACTGGTATTCCTTGCTTTATCGCGATTTCTATCATCCTATTCGTCATTCCGTTTTCATAAAATGACGGATGTGAACCATCTGTTGTGAACATGAATCTATCAAATTGCTTGACACCTAATTCCAGCAATTCTTTCAGTAAAACTTCTAAATCTGGACGGATAGAAGAGTTTCTAAGAGTAACGGTGTAACCTTGCATAAGACGTGTTAATGCTTCCTGCCCCGTCATCGCTTCATGATCGCAATCAGTACCTAGTAACTTTAACTTCGCTAACGTTGATTCAGACGCACCGGGAAAATGACCTTCTACTTTTTTCTGCAACCGCTTTGTTTCCTGCACCCAATGTAACATTTCATCATCGCCATTTAATAGTTTTGGCCATGCTGTTAACTCGCCGCCCTGAAGAACATCTTCATGCTTCAGCCACTCCATTATTTCTTCACTATTAAATAAAGATTCCCCATTTTGTAGTTCAGTCTGTCCATCAAAACGACACCACCAATACATACTTGCCGGAATCTTTTCAAATTCATCTAATAAATGAAATGCTTCTTCACGTTGTAACGTGAAGAATAAAGTTAAATTATCATTAATAAAAGTTGTTGTCCCAAACTGCATCGCATGATTCGCTAAAGTTTCTGGATTATACAATTGATATGGATGTGCATGCGGTTCAATGTAACTAGGAACTACATACTTTCCATCACAATCAATCACTTCACATTCATGTAGTTGCTCTGGTAGTTTTTCTCCTACATATATAATGCGGTCATCATAGATCCAAATATTTGCTTGCACCCACTCGCGCATATAGGAATTTAAATATGTTGCATTCTTGAATAAAATGTGCGGGCTTCTTGTGCCATCTATTACTTCAACATGTTCTCGTAATTGTGTGTTACTCCATCTAAACTGATTTTGTCCCAATGTATTTCACTCCACATCAATTTACTTTTATTTATTAATACAAAAAATAATTAACTAACTAAAGTATTATCCATTCATAACTCCCCTGTATATCCCCTATACCCTTTATTATATGTAATAATTACAAAAATAACAATTTTCAAAATTCGCGATATATCTCTTTGATCCAAAATAAAAAAGATGTCATGCAACTGACATCTTTTTATACTAGACTATAAGATTGAATTACACTTGTATCCGTATTTATGTTCTACATATACTTGATTGCTGCCATACCATGAATGCTAATACTGTCCTTTAAAGCAGTATTCCATTCGCTTTCTTTTCATCTATTTCTTAAATTCAATTTGCATCATTTTATTAAACTGTGTAAAAACATCCATCGCACCTAAAGAGTTAATATTGGCAGCTAATGTATGTTTGCCTCCCATTACTCCGCCAACAAAAGTTGTAAATCCAGGAATTGCCCCTCCGTGACCCCAAACTGAAACACCGTTTGGAAGTTTAGTCTCATAGATCCCAAGGCCATATCCATCACCAACACCTTTTCCTTCTATAGGAACTGTAGTAAGCATTTCTTTTAGCTCACGTTCTTTCAGTAACTTACCACCAAGTAAAAATGAAAAGAATTTATTTAGATCGTCCGCATTAGAAATCATATCTCCAGCTGAATTAGCTAAACTCGGATTATAATACGTCATGTCTTTCAATTCACTTGTTTCTTCTATTTTCATATACCCACGAGCATGATCCTTTCCTGGAATAACGGGTGAATTCCCTGGTAAAAACGTATTTGACAGATCCAAAGGTTCAATAATTCGCTTTTCAATTTCTTCCGCATAACTATTTCCAGTTATTTTTTCAATAAGCATTCCCAATATCACGTATCCTGTGTTTGAATACAGCCATCCCTTACCTGGTGAAAAATCTGGGGGTAGAGAAAGTCCCATTTTCACTATTTCTTCTGCTGTATACGTTTTTCTCGAATTCATTATGTCAGCGTCTTTTGACTTTAAGTATTCAGCTATACCACTCGTATGATTCAAAAGTTGACGTATCGTAATTTGATTGCCATCATACCCATTTCCTTGAATGAGACCGGGTAGCCACTTTTCAATTGGATCGTCAAGTTGCACGCGATTTTCTCCTACTAATTGAAGAACAGTCGTAGCGGTAAAAGTCTTCGTCACACTCCCAATCCGAAAACGATAATCCGATTTCATTGTTTTCTTTGTATTTAAATCCGCGACGCCAGCAGTATAACTACTAATCTTTCCATTGTTAGACGTCTTCGCTAATATTCCTGGGGTTCCAAGCTGAACTGTTTCCTGCATTACTTGTTTCCAACCATTTCGGTTCTTTTGATCATGTGATTGTGACGGACTAGATAAATTTTGAACAGACTCTGCTTTCACAGTAAAACCTGGTGTGAATAGAGTAGTACCCGCTAATAAAACTGCCAAACTTGCTAACTTAATTGAATTACATTTTTTCATAAGGCTCCCTCTCCTCTATTAATATCGGATTAATTCAAGTTATACTTTAATCCTATATGATAAAACTCTCTTTTTTCTTATCCATTCCTTACGAAATACTTACGTTCAAATTTTGATACGATAAACTGCGAAAGAGCTATGCATGAAAATAAAAAGGGCATATAAAATAAGGACAGCCACTTAACTGCCCTTATTTTCATTTCACCTCGTCTTTATTATTTTTAAGATGATTCATTAATTGCGTTCGTTTCAAAGGTACATATATGTTTGTTCCAGTAACATATCTTTTTCCCAATCGAATTATCTTATAAATTTAAGGAGTTCATATTAATATTAACAATAAAAAAAGAACGTGTTTTCAATTTATCAAAACACGTTCTCTTACATACTTAAAATCCTATATCAACTTTTTATTTCATTCACTTCTTTAAACTACTAATCTTTATTCAGTTTTACCATCCTGCACTAGCATTCATACCATTTCCAATAATAGTAAAAAACAGTGGCCACAATACTGGTCCTAACGTAAGAAGTAAACTTAGAAGTATAAGTAATCTATATACCCCGGGGAAATTTTGATCTTTACGATTTACAAATACTAAAATAACTAATAATATTATGGTCGTTAAAAATAAAAGTAGAATTAGCAGCCAATACCAAACCATTAAACTGAGACTCCATGGTGTTAATAGCTCGTGTATTATACCAAATATGATTCCTAATACTCCAAAACTAAAGGTAGTAACTGTTGATTTTATAAGCACTATATTTAATGTTTTTTCGTATGTATTTTTACAATATAAATCTATTAAAGTGTATAAAGATAAATATGCCATTAATACACCTATCCAAGACAATAACCAGTCTCCGCCTCCTCTAAATAACATGAACAGCAACCAACACATCCCTACTGCAGAAAAAGCAAAGGAAATAAGTATGCTTTTCAATACCGGTTTCATTATATTTTCACACCCTTAAAAATAAATTATAAGTTTTTACTAAACTCATGTAATTTTTTATTAACATGCTACCCGTTAATCGTTTAGCTCTAATGCATCCTTTTTTCATTCTATATTAATAAAACAAAGATATACTCATGAACAATTAAAGAAGCAATACTCTACAAAGAGTTCCATATAGCTTGTATATTCTTTTTCCATTGGTAGAGATATTTAAAAATTAAGTATACATTAACATGCAATTAAATATAAGTAAATAAAATTAATTTGCAGCTAATTTTATTTACTTATATAACTTTCATATTCAGATTAACTCAGCCATCATTTTATTTTCATATAGTACATTCTACTATTCACATCGCCCTTTTCCATCCCGCTCTATCCACCGTATAGTCTTCTTAACATCTAACTCCGTATACGTCTTTTCACCATAACGAACAGACTCATATATCGGAATAATATCTCTCGTTCGACATATTCGTTTTAACCATTGTTGTATCGTTTCATAAGACCTTCTCTGTTCATGAAATGGTAAACTTCTTTCCCATTCAACTAACGTTTTCCTTATCATATCTGTAGGTAACGGTTGCTCTAACTGATGAATGACTTTTTCATCCTTTACAGTTCTTACCGTATTCTCTTTTGTTACAGATTGTTTCTCCTGCTCTATTTCTGTTTTCGTCAACCTTTTCCTAATAGATTTGTAGAGAAAATATATACTTGCCACTGCGATAATCATATAAAACGCTATAGTAATCCATGAATTTGAAAGCACAGAAAATACGTCTCCCCATGACCTTTCTCGTTCGAAAGGTGGAAATTTCCTATCCGTTGTCGTTCTTATACCTATATCTCCTGTTTCTTCATCTATAAATCTTGCAGAATCATCATACGGTTCGTCTTTGCTTATAAAGTTATAATTCTTTTCCGATCTGGTCTCAGTCTCACTAAAAAAACGCTCTTTTACTATGTCTTGTACATGCACAATACCTTGTGATAACATGATCGCACTAATCGCAAAGAAAAGCATGATTAAAGCTTTTACACTCCAAAACTTCACCTTCATATGCCGCTTTTTATTCAACATGACATAAGCCCTTTCTTATTCTTTAATTACAATCCATTTATTCGTTCTACTATATTTCCTTGGAGAAGTACCAAGAATTAAAGGAACCGCATCCAATTCCTTACGACGAAATCCAGCTGTGTAAAAATAAGAAGATGATACAGGCGTATCTTGGTCCGATATTGAGGCAAGTACCTTTAATACATTTTGCAAATGTTTCCGATTATCCCCGTTCTTTACATGTAACAATCCGTTACCTTTCACACTGTTAATCCATAACTCAAATGAACAATCTTGCATGAGCAGTTGTTTGCATATGCCTGCGGTTAATTCAATAAGCTCTTCAATATCATTTCGTAAAGAAACGCCACTTTTATTTTGTAAATTGAGATAAATTGCGTATTTATCAGATTGTGTTCGTTCATATTTTTTCGCAGTTATCGTCCCTGTTTTTGCTGTTGCACCCCAATGGATAGAACGAAAATCTTCATTTTCATAAGACTTCACTCCCATTACTTTCATTTCATCATATAGCGGAGAAGACATTGCTTTTCGAAATCCGCGTGACCATTCTTGTAATTCAGGAACTTGTATTTTCGGAACGGCTGGTAAAACTAAATAGGACGGCGTATCAACTTGTTTATATGTTATATGTTTCGTTATGAATCCAAATGGATCAGTAATAACAATTTCAACTTCTTCCCATTTCGCGATACCTCTTTTTAATGCTACAGCTTGTAAATCAAATGAAACGGTCTCTCCACCTTTTATATTGAAATTCAAATAATAATTTGAACCTGTACTATGATTTTTGTTTAGTTCATCATGATTCCAAGTTAGCTTGTTTTCACATTTAAATCGAAATACGATATTGAAAATAGGAAATATCGCGTTGTTTGAAATTTTTATTTTGCACGTATTCGTTTCACCTATAAAAACGTTCGAATTACCTTGATTGTATTCCCATTGAACACGAGATACTTTACGTATGTATACATGCATAGTACCTATTAAAATTACATACAAAAATACGAGAGATAATATGAGTAGATTACTTGAAAATACACATAAAATAACGGCTACAACTGACATAACTCCTATTACGAAAGGCTCGGCTAAAGGTGTATACACAAGCTGTTGATTCATCGTAGATTCTCCACTGGCACACTAATCGTATGAAGAATTTCTTTCATGATTTGTTCTTTCGTCGTTTTCATCTCCCCTTCTATCGTTAACGTTAACCTATGAGCACAAACGGATGCAGCTAGTAGTTTTATATCATCTGGTGTACAGTAATCTCTTTCATTTAATATTGCTCGTGCTTGGATTGCCCGCATAAATGCCAATGTGCCTCGCGGGCTTACACCAATTTCAATCAGTTCATGCTTACGGGTTGCTTCAATAATTTCAAGAAGATAATCTTGCACATCATTCCCTACTAACACTTCCCTTGCAAGTTTTTGTATATTTATTATTTCTTCACTTGAAATAATAGAATGTAGCGTTTCTAATGGATCATTCGTTTGGAACCGATTCATCATTTCCTTTTCCGCTTCTCTCGTAGGGTAACCTTGGCGTATAGTAAGTAAAAATCGGTCTAATTGAGCATCAGGTAAAGGAAATGTACCAGCCGATTCAAGAGGGTTTTGCGTTGCAATTACTAAAAAAGGTTCTGGTAGTGAATGTGTCTGCTTCGCAATTGTAACAGTACGTTCTTCCATAACTTCAAGTAACGAAGATTGTGTTCTCGGTACAGCCCGATTAATTTCATCAACTAATACTATATTTGCAAAAATAGGCCCTAACCTCGTTTTAAATTCCGATTCCTTCACATCAAAATATTCGAGTCCAATAACATCTCCAGGCAAAGTATCAGCTGTAAATTGAATTCTTTGGAACTTAGCGTCCACACTTTTAGCCAAACTTTTCGCTAATGTTGTTTTCCCCGTCCCAGGTACATCTTCTAATAAAATATGTCCTCTTGCTATAAGAGCTATAGCTGCTAGTTCAATCGATTCATTTTTCCCTATAATGACCTTTGAAATATTGTTAGTGATTTTCTTTAATATGTTCATATATTTCACTACCACCTTTAAAATATTTTCAAAATTAAGAATATTTATTTTCCAAATTATAACACATCACGTTAGAAGTAAATATATTCCTATCAAAATAAAAAAGATGACCTCAGCATACGCCAAAGTCATCTTCTATAACCATATTATTTTACTAACGTTCCATTATAAGCTTTTATATCAAGCGGAGCATTTAAAAACTGTGATGCTTTACTAACGAAAGATGTGAAGTGTTCACTCGTATTATGACTCGCAACTGCTGTTTCATCTTTCCATACTTCTACCATCGTATAAACACTTTCTTTTTCAGTATCTTTATATAAATCGTAAGATACATTTCCACTTTCTTCTCTTGAACCATGAAGTAATGGCTGAATTTCTTCTAAAAATGATTGTTGTTTTGCTGGATCTACTTGAAATATTGCGTGAATAATAATCATGGTGTTTCCCCTCTCATATCTCACTTATTTCTGTTTTTTTATAAAATTACTTCCACTCAGCAACTTTTTCAATTGGAAGACGTACTGATGGATAACCACTGTCAGCAGCTTTTCCGATTGAAATTAACATAACTGGTACGTGACGCTCTTTGTCTAATCCGAAAGCTTCTGCGATTTGGTCTTTTTCAAATCCACCAATTGGGCAAGTATCATAGCCGTGAGCACGTGCTGCTAACATAAATTGCATTGCTACAAGACCACCGTCAATTAATACAGTATCTTTCATTACTTCTGGTGTAACCATTGAGAAGTAACCTGAAAGTTTTTTCATTTGGTCTTCTTTTACTTCAGCTGGCATAAGTCCGCGCTCTACTGCTGTACCGTAAATTTCTTCTGCATTATCAAAGTTATTTAAATCACCAAATACAGCGATCATTGCTGAAGATGTTTCTACTTGAGATTGATTAAATTTCGCAAGTGGCGCCAGTGTTGCTTTTGCTTCGTCACTTTCAATAACTAAGAATCTCCATGGTTGCATGTTTACTGAAGATGGTGCAAGTGTTGCTTCTGTAAGAATTTCAGTCATTTCTTCTTTGCTAATTTTCACTGAAGGATCGTACTTACGGATTGAACGGCGTCCTGTTAAAATTTCGTTAAAATCATTTGTTTTTACTGAATTAGTCATAGTTGTATTCTCCCTTTTTTATAATTCTTTTATGTTTTCTTGAATGCGGTCTAGCATTGTTAAAAGATTATCGCGTTCTTCTTCACTTAATCCTTTAAATGCAGATGTTGCGAAACGCTCTTTTTCCTCTTGATACACTTGAATTTTATTTCGTCCCTCTTCTGTAAGAGAAACTAACGTAATTCTGTTATCATCTGGATTTTTACGTCTTGTAATCATTCCATTTGCTTCCAGCTGTTTTAAATGCCTCGTAATCGCGGCATTATCAATATTCACTTCTTGCTGAAGTGCTTTTTGACTAATTTCATCTACTTCATATAACTGAAGTATAAGCTCTAGTCTAGATTGACTCATACCCGTACACCCTTCAAACTTCGAACTTACTTCTTTATTGAGGAAGTGTAATTTATATAAAATTATTGCTTCTTTTGAGCATGAACTTGTCAAATTACCCCTCCTTTACATCCAAATCAAAAATGTTTGATGTATCAATAGTTGATATGTCAATTAATATAATCTATATCGATTTAGAATGCAAGCATTTTGTTTTCTTTTTATTTTTTCCAAATTAAGGCGCTTTGTAGCGTTACAAAAAATGTAAATTACATTATAATAGTAATAATTTAAATGACTGGAGAGTGATTGTAATGCGGCAATACACACATAGAAATGAGGAATTAAAAATGGAAAGTGAAATGAGGATATTTATATATGACAACAATAAATATAGGGATTGTCGCGCACGTAGACGCTGGCAAGACGAGTTTGACTGAGCGAATTCTTTTTGAAACGAATGTAATTAAAGAAATTGGCCGCGTTGATAGCGGAAGCACGCAAACTGACTCAATGGAATTAGAAAGACAGCGCGGAATTACGATTAAAGCATCGGTCGTTTCTTTCTTTATTGACAGTTTAAAAGTAAATGTCATTGATACACCTGGACACGCTGATTTTATCGCTGAGGTGGAGCGATCATTCCGCGTTTTAGACGGTGCGATTTTAGTTATCTCTGCCGTTGAAGGTGTGCAAGCACAAACGAAGATTTTAATGCGGACATTACAGAAATTAAACATACCTACTATATTATTTGTTAATAAAATAGACCGTAGTGGCGCAAATACTGAAAAAGTTGTGAAACAAATAAAAGAGCTTCTTTCAAATGAAGCATCCCCCTTCTACTCTGTAGAGAACGAAGGTATAAAGGACGCTCGGATTATTGAATATAAATCCTATGACGATTGTATGGAACTGTTAGCACCATTTAACGAATCATTGCTTGAGTCATATGTAAATAACGAAATAATATCAGATACGCCATTAAGAAAAGAACTAGAAAAACAAATACAACAAGCAAATGTGTTTCCTATCTTTTTTGGTTCAGCAATGACAGGTATAGGAGTAACTGAATTACTTAAAAATATTTCAGCCTTAATTCCAGCTACTAAATCGGCTCAAGATGAAACATTATCCGGTGTTGTATTTAAAATTGAACGTGAATCTTCTGGCGAAAAGATTGCTTACGTAAGACTATTTTCTGGTTGTTTACACGTTAGAAAATATGTTGATATTCAGCGCAGTGAGTCTCTATCACATAAAGAGAAGATTAAAAAAATGTGCATATTTCATAATGGAAATGCAGTTCAAGCCTCTACTGTTCATAGTGGAGAGTTTTGCAAAGTATGGGGACTTACGAATATCAAAATTGGTGATATTATCGGTAAGCGGACGGATTATATAAAGGATATTCACTTTGCCGAACCACAAATGGAAGCTGCTATTGAAGCAGTACCAAAAGAACGAATTCATGATTTATACGCTGCACTTATGGAACTATGCGAAGAAGATCCTCTCATTAAAGTTTGGAAAGACGATGTTCATAATGAACTATACATTCGCCTTTTCGGTGAAGTACAAAAAGAAGTTATCGAAACAACACTTTATGAAAAATACAATTTACAAGTTACCTTTTCAAACACGCGAGTTGTATGTATTGAAAAACCAATTGGCATAGGGAATAGCTTTGATGTAATGGGCGAAAAAGAGAATCCTTTTTACGCAACAATTGGGTTCAAAGTTGAACGTGGCGCGCTTAACTCTGGCATAACGTATAACTTAGGTGTTGAACTTGGATCACTGCCTTTAGCATTTCATAAAGCGATTGAAGATACAGTATTTCAAACGTTAAAACAAGGTTTATTTGGATGGGAAGTTACGGACATTATCGTCACATTAACACATACCGGCTATGCAAGCCCTGTTACAACAGCGAGTGACTTTAGAAATTTAACACCGCTCGTATTAATGGATGCTTTGAAACGGGCTGAAACATGTGTATATGAGCCATTAAACGAATTTGAATTAACTGTACCAGAGCACGCAATTAGTAACACAATGTATAAGCTCGCTGCCATACCAGCAACTTTTGTAGAGCCTATATTAAATAATGATTCTTACCAGTTAACAGGATCATTACCTGTTGCAAAAACAGAGAATTTTAAACGAATGCTCCATTCATTTGCTGAAGGAGAAGGAATCTTTACAACAAAGCCAGGTGGTTTTACAAAACTTACGGCTCCCTTCCCTACTCGAAAACGTGTTGACTTTAATCCGCTAAATCGGAAAGATTATTTGCTTCATGTGTTGAAGGCTTACTAAACAAAAGAGAGGTGCAATTTGTACCTCTTTTTGCATGTGTTGATAAATTAGTTTGTCCTAACAACTTCTTTAAGTTTTTCTATTACTTTCGCTATAGCTTCAATTGAATTCTCCGTTTCAAATTCCCCAACATTTAAAGAATGGTTTGCATTTTTAACAATCTCAATCTTTAAATTGGATTGCTCTAATCGCTCCATTTGACTTGCATTGTATTGATGATCTTTGTCTCCAATTACTAAAAGCCCGTCGTGATGACTATGTAAAATGGACTCAAAAATCAAATCAAACGTCAGTAAAGGTGTAAGTAGTATCATTTTTGATTGTGCAAATTCCTCTTTCTTCATTAAATCATTTGCAATCGGGATTGTTCCGAGTGATTTTCCTAAAAACATCGAATCGTTGTATTGTCCATTTCTTAGCACTTCATTAATAATAGGATTAATATCATCCATCATTACTTTCGTTACTTCTTCCATTGGTTTTTCCATTAACTGTCCATCATAGGAATAATGAATATGTACTACATCTATTTTATTTTCAAGCATAAGCATTGTTGCATAATAGAATAATGGTTTATCATAATTGTAACCGGAACCTGAAAACATAAAGCAAACCGTATTAGAACCTTTTTCGATATGTGTGTAACGAATGACTTTTTCGTCTATATGTATTTCCTTTTTAGTCCCCTTCACCGTTTTCCCCTCCAAACACGCTTACTTTTGTAAAACGATATGTTCTGTATGAACTGATACATCCTTTACTTTATCTTTTATAAACGCTGGCTGTAAGTTATACGCATCTAACTCTTCTACCGGCACCCACTTAAATATATATTTTCTACCTGCTTCTTCAAGAATATATTGATCCGCCCCATTTGCAGGTAATTCATGCAGCTCTACTTCATAATAAAAACTAATCTCATGGAACTTTCGCTCAGAAAGGGTGAAGAAATTTTCTACTGACCATATTAATCTCTTCACTTTAATAGGAACACCCACTTCTTCTGTAAGCTCTCGTTTTAATGCATCTTCACTATTTTCTAACATTTTCACTCGTCCGCCTGGTACGTACCAATACTCTTCACCTTCATCTTGAAGGATGAGTATTTTATTATCGTGTTTACAAATTGCTCCGACTCGGTAATTAAAACATGTTTCCTCTACTTTAAACGTAAGATCCACAACAAACCCCTCCAATGTATGATTACAAAACTATTATGTATGTGCTGTACAAATAAGATTACTAAATTTTTCTATTTTATTCAATAATTTTCGAACTTTCCGAAAACTACACTTACCTTTTTGTCATTACAGGTATTTATACATATGTTACAATCACAATGCATACTAGAAAAGCAATATGGGGGTACGAATGGAAACGTTATTAATCCAGCAAACTGAGAAATCAAATAAGTTTTGGAAAATCGTTGTGAAAGATAGAGACTACGTTGTGTTTTACGGAAAAATTGGCACAGCTGGTAGTGTGAAAGCGAAAGAGTTTGAAACAGAAGAAGAATGCATAAAAGAAGCTAACAAACTAATCGCTTCCAAACGAAAAAAAGGATATACCGACCCTATTCTAGGGGAAGATTACATAAAAGAAAAAACGATAACAGAAGAAGAATTTTGGGAACTACTCGCTCGTGCAAAATCGAAAGGCGAAGACCAAGAAGAACAAATAGAATGGCTCACTTCTCACCTTGCTAAACGTACAGTACATGAAATTGTAGCTTTTGACACACATATGCATCGTACTTTAAAAGCTTCCTATACGTCTCACTTATGGGCGGCTGCTTGTATAATTATGGGCGGTTGTTCGGATGATAGTTTTGATTACTTCCGCGAGTGGTTATTATATCAAGGAAAAGAAACATACGAAGTGTGTATTGAAGATCCAGAACGGTTAATTCCTGTATTAGAAAATTTGAGCGAGTATGATGTTCCAGAAATAGAAGAACTTACACTATATTTCGGACAAGAAGTATATATGGAGAAGACTGGGGATGAAGATGATACATACTTTACACTATACCATGTCTTATCAAATGAAGAATTTGAGGAAGTTGATATCGAGTTAGACTGGGATGAAGATGACGAAGTAGGTTTGAAAAAGATGTTTCCTAAGCTATGGGAAATGTACGGGGAAGAACCGATTGAGTGGTAGATGAATATTAGGACTCTGTTTAACCAATAGACAGAGTCCTTTTTTCATAAGATTCCTATTTAAGCTCTCTTTATTTCATACCACTTATCTAACAGCACCTTTTCTCTTTCAATTGAAATACCTGCCTTAAATTCCCTACCTTTCATTTCTCTCATCCACTCATACACGTCTTTAACAGTATCTTCTAACCTTCTAAAAGTAAGACCCTCTTTAACTGCGCTCTCTATATTAATAGAAAATCCACCTTTCCACGGCTTCGTTTCACCTTCTAATGCAAAAGTTTCGGGAAGCCATAATGGCATCTCTGTCCATGGCTGTACTTTATGTTCATTTATAAATGATTCATCTACCCAAACGAATTCAGCATCACTATTCGTTACCTTTTTACACGTATTTAATAGTTCTTCCATCGTCAATTCATAATTCAGACCTGTTACATTAAATGTACCCGTTTTATTGTTTTCTGCCATGTTTAGTCCAAAGCTTGCGACGTCTTTTATATCAACGAACTGCACTGGACGGTCTTTCCTTCCTGGAACTAACACTTTTCCTCCCTTTTCTACACGCCCAATCCAGTATGGAAGCCGATCTGTATAATCAAACATTCCTGAAAGAAGTCCTGCTCTTACATGTAAAACACGACCCGGCCAATAATTCTCTGCTTCTTTTTCACATAATACTTTAAGCGCACCGTAATACTCATAAGGAGATATTTCACCATTCTCTACAGCTTTTACCTTATCACTTGGTGGTTCAGGTAGTAATTTATAATCTTCTTTTATGTGATGCGGGATCCAATCTTTATATACGGAAAGGCTTGAGATGAATGTATAGTGCTTTATATTATCTTTAAGTACTTCTCCTACATTCCTAATGTGATGAGGAGAAAATCCACATGTATCTATGACCATATCCCATTTTCGATTTTCTAAACTTGAAACATCATCATCTCTATCACCGATTAGCTGCTCTACTTCAGGAAAAATCTCATTATTTGTTCCGCGATTAAATAATGTAACTTCATGCCCTCTTTTTAAAGCCTCTTCTACGAAAGCTCTTCCTAAAAAACGTGTACCACCTAGAATTAAAATCTTCATGTTTCTCCCCCATTCATGATTGAAAATCCTTTCTTTTGTTAAACGATTTTTTGCTCTGAAAAGTTACGGGTGGGATGTAGCTTTTTACTACAATTTTAATTCTATAAAATAAAAAGAAACCATTTTGAAAAGTTAATCATCATGGTTTCTTAAATAATAAATAATTATTAACTCTCATTCTTTAACTCCGCACAACTTCCCCATCAACTAACTCAATTATTCTATTACACTGATTCGCTACTTCCATATCATGCGTTACAATAATAATCGTTCTTCCTTCTTCATTTAGTTGTAATAGCAGATTCATAATTTCTTCTCCGGTTTTCCTATCTAAATTCCCAGTCGGTTCATCAGCCAAAATTATTTCTGGTTCGCCCACTAACGCTCTTGCGATAGCTACCCGCTGTTGTTGTCCGCCTGATAGCTCGTCCGGTGTTTTATACAAATGTTCTTTTAAACCTACTTTTTCTAAATAGAACTTCGCCTTATTTTCTCTTTCACGTTGCTTTAGCTTTCTATATGTGAGTGGTAGTGCTACATTATCTAGTACAGTATGTTCTTTTAACAATGCAAAATATTGAAATATAAATCCAATCATTTCATTTCTTGTTTTATGAACTTTATTTGCTCTAATTTCAGTTAATGTTTTTTCATTTAACGTATATTCACCCTCATTTGGCAAATCAATTAACCCTATAACATTTAATAGCGTACTTTTCCCCGATCCTGATCGACCCATTATCGCTATAATTTCGCCCTTATTTATCGTTAAGTTTATACCGTTTAACGCGAACGTATTATGGTTTTTGTTACTATACACCTTCTTAATGTCTTTCAATTCAATTAAACTCATTATTCCATCCCACCTATTAATGTTTTCGGTTCAAGCTTTCTAATAAATAAGAAGACAATTACATTTGAGACAATGATGATCAATAATAAGAATAGAAATACTAAAAATAATATAGGCATATCCAATTTAAAGTCTAATACCGTTGCTGTTTTTAAATCCTTCGACATTTGCAATAGAGCCCCATATCTCCATGAAAAGTAAACTAGTGACATTCCTAAGCCAACTATTGCTACAATAATGTTTTCTAAAACAATTTGAATAAACATTCCAAATTTACTTTCGCCAAAAACTAATTTTATACCAAATTCCCTCTTTCTCATCATGATAGAAATAATAGTCGTTACTACAATTCCGACGATTGAGAATAAAATAAATAAGATTCCGACTATAAGTTGAGGTATTTCAGAATAGCTATCAAGAGTAACCCCTTCATTTATTTCTTCACCTAAACTTTTTAAATAAAACGTACCATCGTTTCCTTTAAGTTGAATTGATTCTTCTAGTTTCTTTATATCTGCACCTTTTTGTAAATATAAAACTGTACTTTGATGTAGTCTTAAAAACATCGCTTCATATTTTTCATATCTATTAGATGACATAGGCATTATCATTGCGTAATCCAACTTCAAATATGTGTTCGTCGTATTATTATTTACGATAAATTTATTTTCTGGCAAAAAGCCTGTAATTGTATATTGATTATTAATTGTATCCCCAACTTGAAAATATTTCTTAAAGTAAGAACCCATTAAAACCTTTGTTTTCTCTTCACTGTTTTTTTGAAAATCTTCATGTAAGAAGCCTTCTTCAAATTTCAAAGGTAAATGTAACAATTTGTAGTAATTTTCATCTACAAAAATTGTTTTAATAGTAGGTCTGTCATCGTGAAACGTTTTATGTTTCAAATCAGTAATCATACTGGTTTGAAGTGGTCTATTACTTGACTCTATTTCAATAACTCTCTGCTCGTATGTACCATACGAAATCACATCTTTATTTTGTTGAATCGTTTTATAAACTTCTTGAATTTGTTCTTTATTAAATTTTTTGCTTTGTAACCTATCTGCCGTCGTTTCAAAATTAATTAAATATGTTTTATCCACATTTAATACTGAGCTGGATTTATCGTTTAGATGGTGTAAGTTATAAAATACATTAATTGAACTCGTTATAGTTGCTAATCCAAATGTAATCTGTATTAGAAGAAGTACCGAAAATAGAAATCTCTTTTTTAATGCTAGGAACGCACTTTTTATTCTCATCATTTTTACTCCTTTAATGCTTTAGCAGGTTCACTTTTAAGCACATATACAATTGGTATTACAGAGAGGATAAAAGCTATAGTAAGTGAAAGAAATACACACATTACAATATGAGTAGACTGTAAACTAATGCTATAACTTGTAAACTCTAAAATATTTTCACTCAAAGTTTTAAAAATCCATTGTATGCATATTGCACAGGCTGATGCAGTAATTGCACATAAAAATAATTGACTAAATATAAAAATAAAAAGATTTACATTACTTGCTCCCAAAGCCTTCCTTAACGACAGGCTCTTTTTCTTCGTATAAATCCAAAAATAACTTACAATTATACTGGTAATTAAAGCTATACAAAAAATTCTATATGGAAAACTGAGTAACTCTTCTACGGCTTCACTAGAGTTTTTTTCCTTCTCATAGTTCTCTTTTTCACTAATCACTTTGGCATTTATATCTTTATTGTTCTGTTTCATATGCTGTATGAAAGTTTCTATCTCTTCTTTAGGGTTTTCGTTAGAACGAACGATCATTTGGAATGTCTTTTCATTTTGTATCTTTTGTTTCACTTCATCTGGCATGTCATGTAAAGAGACATAAATTTTCATATTATACTCATATTCGGTATTTACTCCTGCTAGGCCTTTAACTGTATATTCCTTATTAAATAGTTTTATTGTTTCCGTATTTTTATAAATTTTCTTCCCCACTATTACACTATTTTCTTCATGTTGTTCCATCTGAGAACCTTTTAGCAATGGTGGAGACCAATTTTTATTAAGGAGACCATTCATTGTTATCCGCCCGATATCTGGAATAGTAATACGAATATCATTTGTAATAACGCTAGCATTTTTAAAATCAGATTCTACTAACGTCTGAAATTGTTTGAAATTGAATTCCCCCATATTAGTAAGTTGAACGGAATAGTAATAATTAAAATAACCATTTTTACTATCATAAAATCTCTCATCATAATAATCTTTCGTCGACATTGCGATAAGTATCGGCCATATTGTCAATACAAACGCAATAAATAACATAATGAATATCGCTTTGTTCACCACTATTTCTTTTAATACTAGATTCATATATCCTCCTTATTTTAAAAACCGTGAAAAAAGTATATATCCTTTTTCACGGTTTTTGTTGATTTTTATTTAATTACCATTTCCTTATAGGCGAACGCACTATCATCCTCTACGACTGACCATTCATGAGTCGAATAACCACCATTCACTTTCCCTTTGGATGAAACTTCAACATCTATACGATCTGTAATTCGTGCATCATCCACTTCTTCTTTTCTAAAAGAGCCATCACTAAATTTAGCTGTTACAATCATTTTGTACATAAGAGGTTCATTTGATTTTGCAGTGTAGGCAGTTGCCTTAGCTTTCGAACCGGATCCTGACCACCTTGCACTATTATCCCAACTAATCGAAGCAAATGAAACTGAAGAAACCATACCTAATAAAGAAGCAGTTAGTCCTGTAACAGCTAAAGTTTTTTGAAGTAAGCTTTTCATATCTCCTTAATCTCCCTTTTTAAAATATTCACTTAAATATTTAAGTATTTTTAGGCCTTGTCCTCATTATACATAAAGAAAATAATGAAATATCGAAAAATCCCAATATTTACATTTATTCACACAGAACTTACATTCCCGCGAACTTTCCGTCATTAAACAAAAAGTTAGTATTAAATTCCAAAACCCATCCCCCGGCATTTGGAATAACCTCAGAAGCAATCATCCTCACAGTTCTTTCTCTGGTACGCAGCAAATCACATTCCCACCATCGCTCATTTCACAATATGAATAAACACCCTCTTCTTCTCGTAACCAACATAAGTAAATAAGTAACAATGTTGATTTTGGATCATTTCTGTCGATTCTTTTATCCATGATTTTGATAGAATTTCTTTTCCTTCACTCATCGTATTGGGAAGTTCCCCTTACACTGTTTACGATATGATAAAGCACACGCAGGACTTTAGACGCGGGATAGAAGTATCGTTGTTTTGTAGCAAAACATGGTTTACTTTATTCATAGTCATACAAAATACGTACAAACATTTACGAACCAATAAAGATAGCTATTTAAATATTAGTGTTAATTTATAATGTAAAAATTCTTATAAAAAGGAATGCTCCTGCCAAATTGACAGGAGCATTATTTTTTCAAAACTTATTTACTTATATATATTTGAATTAAAATTAATATGAAGTCCAGCCGCCGTCTACAGAAATCACTTGTCCGTTTACGAAACTAGCTTCATCTGAACCTAAGAAGATAGCCAGTTGTGCAACTTCTTCTGGTTGTCCAGCACGTGGATTAATTGCCATACCTAATGCTTGGCGGCTCGCACCAAATTCACTCACATTTGTCATTGTAGAAGCAATGTTTGTTATGACTGCTCCAGGAGCGATACCGTTACAACGGATGTTGTTGTTCGCATACATAAAGGCAGTGTTTTTTGTTAGGCCAACGACTGCATGTTTAGATGCTGTGTAAACAGCACCAGCACGTGCACCGTATAATCCACCTGCAGAAATATTATTGACGATCGTACCGTGTCCTTGTTCCAAGAATAGATTCACTGCAATACGCATTGTTTTCATTACAGATACTGTATTCACAGAGAAAACCTTCTCCCAGCGTTCGTCTGAAACTTCACCAACAGGCTCCATTCCATCCATGATACCTGCATTATTAACAAGAATATCTAATTTCCCGTAAGCTTGTTTTGTTTCATCGAAAAGACGTTGAATATCTTGATCAGAGGTAACGTTTGTTTGAACAGCAATGGCCTCTGCACCTGTAGCTTTAATTACTTGTACTACATGTTGAGCCCCTTCTAAGTTTAAATCTGATACAACGACTTTTGCTCCTTCTTTTGCATAACCTTCTGCAATTGCTTTCCCCATGCCTGACGCAGCACCAGTGACAATTGCTACTTTATCTTTTAATCTCATTTGAATCGGCCCCCTTTGTCTTTTATTGTACAGTTGTTCAATAAAGATTATAATAATATAAAAGAGCGCTTACAATGAGCAAAAAAGTGATAAATGTTCAATAATTAACACATCGTAAGAAATGTGTTCAATAAGAGGTGAAAAAAATGATGCGTACAGATATGCGTATTGTGAAAACAAAAGAGGCGTTACATAACGCATTGCTAGAATTATTAAACGAAAAAACTTTAGAAGTCATCTCTATCTCGGAAATTTGCAGAAAAGCCAAAATAAATCGTGGTACATTTTACTTACATTATAAACAAGTGGAAGATTTATTTGGGGAGTATTTTAAAGAAATTACAGCAGATTTGACACGTTCTTATCAAGAACCTTATCGCTACGTATCAGTATTGAAAACTAGTAAATTAGATCCTTCTACAATTCGGATTTTTCATCATATCGAAAAATATAAAACTTTCTATAGAATTGTTTTTTCCAAAAAGGTTCCTTTAATGTACTATTATTTATTTTTTGAGGAAATAAAGCATTTATTATTTCAAGATAAAGGGTCTTTGCTTAAAGAAGGAGTGAATGATTCACTTTATTGTTCCTACCAAGCGAATGCAATTATTGGCATCATTATTGAGTGGTATCAAAATGATTTTTCTTATAGTACCAGTTATTTAAATGATCAACTTGTTCAAATTTTAAATATGGAAGTAGACGGTTAACACTTTATATATACTTAGGTAGGTGAACAATATTAATAGAAACATAGTTTATCATTCAACATTATGTATTTATTGTCTCACATCGCTTGTATATATCATCTTACTGAACATAGAAAATAGTCGTAATTATTTAGGGTTTACGATGGTTGTTCCGTTGTTAGCCGTTATTTTATATCAAAAAGTATATAAGAAACAAGAAATTTTCCATACATTTGGCATTTCACGTCCAACATTAAAATCACTAATTTTCCCTATTTTATTCCCACTACTTCTAGGTCTATGTCTCCATTTTTATTTTTATATTTATAATATAAAGTTCTTATTTAATCACTGCAATGAATTGGGATTTCTCATACTCATTGGTCTTACAATTGCAGCTTTGTCTGCATTTTTAGAGGAAATTATTTGGCGCGGGAATCTTCATTACTATTTACGAAAAAAACATTCATTAATACAAACTGCAATAATTACAGCTTCACTTTGGTCTTTATGGCATTTACCAGTAGCACTCTTTTATAAAAACTATGAGTTATGGTTTGTAGGAATATTAAGTTATCTATCGTTATTATTTATATTATCTATAATTTTGACGTATACGAGAGAGTATAGCCGTTCTGTGATAACACCTGCAATTTTACATGGTATGTTTAATGTATTTTATTTAACAAATGGAGTAGAAACAAAATGGGATATTAGCCTAATGGAATTAATTAAATTTATCTTGCTGGTAATTGTGTTTGGCATGATGTACCTTATACATCGAAAAGTTAAAGAATAATTTACAATAACAGAAAAAGGTGTTTCAGCTCGCAGTTTAATGTACCTTAATTAACTCATAAATACTTCAACACCTATTCAATAATCGTATAGGTGTTGAAGTTTCCTAATCTTAATTGAACGCCTCCGTTCTCACAGCACTTATTTCAATCATGGAGAATATAACAAGTATAACTAAACCTTTCATTTTCATTTTCATAAAAATACACATCTTAATCTTTTAAATAAGGAAGTATGCAGTCTTTAATTAACTTCCATCTATCTCCCACACTCGCCATAATTTCAGAAGAAATCACCACCACCAATTCCTTCTCCGGAATACAACAAATCATATTCCCACCATCGCCCATTGCACAGTATGAAAAGATTCCATCCTCTTCTCGTAACCACCATAAGTAACCATATTGATTTTGGTTCATTTTTGTCGATTCTTTTATCCATGATTTTGATAGTATTTGTTTTCCATTATGAATACCTTCATTCAAATACAGCTGTCCAAACTTTTCCATATCTCTAACCGTTAACGTCAGTCCCCAGCCACCCGTCGAAATACCATTTGGATCGTGAACCCATCCTTTTACATCTTTTCCGAATAAATCATCGAATCCAAATGCTTTCATATTGTAGTTTGGAATTTCTCTCATGCCGAGTGGTTGAAATAAGTACTCATTCGCAAACTCACGCGCACTTTTGCCTGTTGCGTTCGTTATAATCGCTGATAGTATATGAGCTCCTGCAGATGAGTATTTAAAAGATCCGATTTCTCCACTATCCCCCATTCTATTAAGTGTATACTGTACCCAATCCTCTTGTGTACATAGTTCTTCTAACGGTTCCTGCCAGTCTACAAAAGGATGTGGAGCCGTCATCGTAAGAAGATGTCGTACTGTTATTTCAGATGAATTAACGTTATATTCCGGGAAAAATTCTATTACTCTTTGATCAACACTTTTTATATACCCTTTATCTACACATAGTCCAATTAACGCAGAGATTATCGTTTTGGTGACCGATGCCACATGAAATGTATCATCTGGCCCGTGTCCGTTATAATATTTTTCAAAAATAACATTACCTTTCTGTACTACTAACATACCATTAATATTTTTATATTCTTTTTTTATAATCTGATCTAACTTTTCAGCAGTTTTCATTATTCCTTCTCCTTTAACCTATGATTAAAAAGGTTCGATAGGTACATATATATCAACTATATGTTTATTTTCCGGGTGCTGCTTTGGGTCATTTTTATACATTTCAAAAGGATATGAATCTCTCGGCTTATATCCGCTATTTGGAAGCCACTCACCGTATAAGAAATCCCATGCTCCTTTATATTCATCTTGGAATATTTCAAAATGACCTACCGCATACTTTCCAGAAGGTATTACCATTATTCCAATGTCGCTCGTTTCTACTGCGGACTCATTCGGAATTGTTATACATAGACTTGTTCTTAAATGATAGTCTTCTGTGAACTCATGATGATCATGGTAAATTGTTAATACCTCCGTATCCTCGAATGCATGATAGTTTTGCTCCGATGCGTAATGAAATAGTTTTTCTATCATTTTCGGAAAATCTATAGCTAAATCTTTATATGTACCTACATGTCTTATGTATGCGACGTTTACTTTGTCCGCTGTTACAATTTCGACCTCTCCTCGAACCTTCTTACACTCATTGTATTGAGAATCTTCGCTAACGTCTTTGCAATTCTTGCTATTGTGATTTCTATAGTGAGACGGACTTACTCCGTAATAACTTTTAAATGTCCGGGAAAAAACTGCTGAATCTGTGAACCCGAAGTAATACGCAATGTCTGTAATCGTCATATCTGTACGATAAGTAAGAAGGTGTGTTGCCCTCTCTAATTTCAAACGATTCACATACCGAGATAACGGCTCATCCATCATCCCTTTAAAAATTCTATGAAAATGAAATTTTGAAAAGCCTGCCACATTAGCTAAATCTTCAATTGAAAGTGAATCATTTATATGTGATTCTATATAGTCTTGCACTTTATAAACACGTCGTAAATACTCGTTTCTACTTTGAGAACTCTCCATATTTATCCCTCCTCACAACAAAAAGGCTAACTTTACGTCAGCCTACTTTACACATTTTTTAAAAATAAAACTCTACTCCCGCCGTTCCCATCATAATTTGTATGTACGGATACACCTTCTATTTCATCATCCCCAGCTTCAATTTGAAATCCGATTTCTTGATGAAATTCAATTGACTTTTTATTAACTGGTGACGTTATCGCTTTTACAACTTTACGGTTATTTGCACGGGCGACATCGAAGAAATAAGAATATAACGTCGATGCGATTCCTTTTCGTCTAAACTTCGGATTTACACCGATAAAATGAACGTACGCTTCATCTTTATGCGTCTGTGAAAAAAATCCACATAAGAAACCTAACGTTTTTCCATCTTCTTCAATGATAAAACTCGTTTCTTGAAAATGGACGAAAAACAACTTCGGCAACATACTAGCCATATCTCTTCCACCCCACCAATCATTTAATACAGAATGAATATTTACATAATCTTCCCCTTGTATGTTTCTTACTCGCATATGTTTCTCCCTCTCACTCACTTCATTTTTTCATAAATTTTAATGACTGTTTCTACTAATAGAATGAATACCCATATCCCGCAAAATACAAGAACAGACTGGAATAGAGAACCTAGCATAACAACACTTATTAAACCTAATTCTGATCCTGAAATTGACATTTCACCAAATCCCATATTATGTATAAATGGACCAGTTGAAAAAGTCATTAAAATAGATCCTATTAAATAAATAACACTCATTATTTTTAATATTTTTATAGAAAGATACGAAGTTTGTTCTTGCTCAACTTGTGATAATTCGATTTCCCCACTCGCAATTCCTTTTTGCAAACAGTCTTCACATAGAAATTCTTCTTTAATTTTTTTACCACCATGCAATGCACCTGTAATTTCTTTACAGCGCGAACACTTTCGATTTATCATGTTGTTATCACTCCACTCCTATAAGATTATACTTATATAACTCTATATTTTCCTTAATAACCCTTTTATGTATTTTATAGAGAAAGGTCGTGTTTTATGATTTCAAAACTTACATTTGGTTATAAAGAACCTACTGTTCAGTATGTATTACGGCCAAGTTGCTATGCGGTTATTTTTAACAATACTTGCTCAAAAATAGCTATCATCGAAAAAGGAGAACATTACTTTTTACCTGGTGGCGGTATGGAAGGTACGGAAACGAAAGAAGCATGTTTACAGCGGGAATTACTAGAGGAATTAGGTTGGGCGATTGAAATCGAACAGTATATCGGTAATGCAGCGCGATATTTTTATGCGGAAAAGGAAGATACATATTATTTCAATGATGGTTTCTTTTATATCGCAAATATGATACATCAGCAAATTAATAACTGTGAAGATGATCATGTTTTAAAGTGGATGTCTCCTTTACTTGCTGTAGAGCTTCTCATTCATGATCATCAAAAATGGGCCGTTGAACAAGCGCTTTTATTACGAAATAAAAAAGGATCTCCTTCTATATGAAAGAGATCCTTTTTACTGTTAGCTTACTTTTTTCAAATTGAGAGCTGGCTTTTTGATTCCGCCTTTTTTTACAACATATAAGCCGATAAAGATAATAAGTCCGCCAACTAGTTGCATCATGTTTATTTGTTCTCCAATTGTTACAGCTGCAAAGATAACTGCGAACAATGGTACGAGATACATATAAACCATTACTTTCGTTGAGCCTATTTGACTAATACCGACATACCACATTGCTAGTCCGAAGATGGTCGCAAAGATGATTGAATATGCTAGTGATCCCCAGCTTGGCATATCTACTGGCCACGTTAATGTATTTACGTTGAATAAACAGTATATAACGAGAGGTACAATTCCAATTAAAGTAGACCATGATGTGACTCTCATTGCGGAGTATTTTGTAATAAGAGGCTGCGCTAATATTGGATACCATCCCCACGCAATTGCTGCGACTAATCCAATTACATTTCCGAGCCATGCATACTCGTAAGTAGCTCCTCCCGTATGACCTGTTAATAAAACGAATGCTGCACCAATAAATGCTACTATTGAACCAATTTGTACTTTCATCGAAAAACGTTCTTGTTTGTGCAATACTGCTAATATCCCTGTAAATATAGGTGACATCGCAATTAATAATGAGGCGTTCGTTGCTGAAGTATATTTCACAGATAGCATAAACATCGTTTGGTACATTGTCGTTCCAACGATACCAACTGCTAATAATCGTAACCAATCTTTTCTTTCAATACGTAATGAGCGTTCCATAATAAATGTAATAAGTAATAATACCGGTGATGCTACTAAAAATCGTAAACTATTAAATTGAATGGATGACATAAATGCCACGCCATACTTTCCAATTGTATAATTTGCTCCCCATACTAATGCAACTGATACTAGGAGCCACTCCATTTGCCATCGTTTCATCCGAATCTCCCCTTCCCTATTTAGCATAGTAAAATTGGCTGGATATAACACCGTCCAATTGGCTGTTTTTTTACCCAGCCAATTTGTTATACTTAATGTATATAAGATTTGCGGAGGCGTTTGTATGGAATGGAAGCTAGATAACGACAGTAAAATCCCTATTTATCAGCAAGTTGTTGACTTTATTGAAAAACGTATTACATACGGAGAACTTCCTCCAGGTAGCTTCCTCCCTTCAGAACGGAAATTAGCTACGCAGTTAAATGTAAACCGAAGTACGGTAACGACTGCTTATAATGAACTACGTGCTATGGGAATTGTAGAAAGTACGACTGGTAAAGGTACACGTGTGAGTACACATATGTGGGGCGTTTCTCCAACATTAACGCCGAACTGGAGAGGTTTCGTAGAAGGTGGTACTTTCTTACCAAACTTACCGTTACTTCGCCATATTCGGGCAGAAGTACAACAAAATGAGAACATTATAGATTTCGCAAACGGAGAGCTCGGTTGTAACCTCTATCCTCACGATCAACTACAAACGATTTTACGAGAACAACCTTTAACGCATTCATTAAGTTACGATCATCCGCAAGGCTATCTCCCGCTAAGACAAGCGGTAGTAAAATATATGAAGGAATATTTAAAAGTTGAAGCGACCGAACAGTCGATTATGATTACATCCGGCGCTCAACAATCACTTCACCTTATCGTACAATGTTTATTAAACCCAGGTGATGCGGTCGCTTTCGAAAGTCCATCACACTGTTATTCATTACCGCTATTCCAATCAGCAGGTATTCGTATTTTCCCGTTACCTGTCGATGAACACGGTATTAATCCAGACGATGTGCAAGAGTTATATAGAAAGCATCGTATTAAAATGATCTTTTTAAATCCAAATTTCCAAAACCCTACGGGAACGATGCTGCATCCAAACCGTAGAAAGAAACTGCTATCACTTTGCGCAGACTTACGAATCGCGATCGTTGAAGATGACCCGTCCAGTTTACTTACGTTAGAAAATAAACAACCTTGCCCTACTTTAAAATCGATTGATGAAAACGGAACAGTCATTTATGTTCATTCCTTATCAAAAATGATTGCGCCAGGGTTACGAGTTGGCTGGCTTGTCGCTCCGCAGTCTGTCGTAGAGCGATTATCAGATGCGCGTCACCAAATGGAATTAGGAATGAGTATATTCCCGCAGTGGCTTATACAACAATTTTTCGAAACTGTACCATTTCAGTCGCATATCGTACCGTTACGAAAACAACTTGCAGAAAAAAGAGACATTATCGTTCGTGCCCTAAACGAGCAACTTCACGATAAAATCTCTTTCTCAAGCCCGACCGGTGGTATATACATATGGGGAAAATTAAACGAACCGATAAACGAAAAACAACTCATTATGCAAAGCTTAAAACAAGAAATCGCCTTTATGCCGGGTAGTATTTTCGGTGCTAAAGACGGTTATATTCGTTTATCTTACGGGAAAGTGAATATTGATCAAATTGAAAAAGGTATTTCTCGTTTGCGTGAGGCTATTTTGGTTTGTGGGAAATAACATTATGTAAAGAAGTCTCGTTTGACAAAAGCAAAATCTACCATTATTATCAACACGAACCTATTCATCCCGCATTAACGGGCAGTAAAACTCCCACCTCAAAATTCAGCTGGAACAAAGAAGTTAGGTGGGAGATCAACTGCCCGTAAACGCCCGATTGGTTCAACTAATAATCAGTGGGGGATGAACAACCCCCCCACTGATTAAAGTTTCACTTTATAGGAGTGATAAAATGAAGATTTATGTTGATGCAGATGCTTGCCCTGTAAAAGATGTGATTATTTATGAAGCTACGAATGCCGAAATTCCTGTTACCCTCGTTACTAGCTTCTCTCATTATTCTAATGCTAAGCAGCCAACAGGTGTGGAAACAATTTATGTTGATTCCGGAGCAGATGCTGCGGATTACCGAATAATGCAGTTAGCCAAAAAAGAAGATTTAATCGTAACGCAAGATTACGGTCTTGCTTCGCTTGCTTTAGCAAAAGGCTGTATCGTTCTACACCATAAAGGCTATAAGTATACGAATGAAAACATTGAACAATTGTTACAAACACGATATTTAAGTGCAATGGTTCGAAAAAGCGGCAAGCGTACAAAAGGGCCAAAACCATTTACAGCAGAAGATAAAGAGAAATTTAGAGAACTCTTTAAAAGTGTGATTACACTTTAGAAATGAACCTTCTATTTGTAGGGAAAGCTTAACAAAGAAAAGAAGAGAATATCCAAATGGACATTCTCTTCTTGAGGCTTACCCGTTTAAAAAGACGGTAAATTATCTAAGTTATTTTCCTTTATACCATCCGGTTCACTACGTATAATATCCCTACCATACTTATGAAATACGTCCACATGAGCTAACTTCCCTGATTTTGCTTCATCAAGAGCAGTAATATAATCTAACTCTCTTCCGCTACTCGTTTTAAAAGCAATTAAATCACCTTCATCATTTTTACGAACGGCAACTATTTGTTCTGCTCCTGAATCGACTTCCTGGTCCTGGACTACTTCCAATTGAGCTTGCTCTTCTCCTTGATGTAAGTATTCATTATAAACTTTTTGAAAGTCTTTTTTATCCATAAAACTCACCTCCAAAATATTTTATTAGTATGTTTGGAAGGTATTAGTTTTATGTACTTCTTCCATCAAGTTCACAAAAATACACTCCCTCAAAAAGATAACCCGAATCATAATTTTTTCAATCTAATACAAATTCATTTTAGAATCCTATAGAGTATCTCTTAATTAAAGTGTTAATATTTTCCTAGTAATATTATAATTTATTTATATCGAAAAGAAATATGAAATGGAGAATGATTATGTTGAATATAGATATTAATCGTTTAACTGATATTTGTTTAGACTATCAGCAGTCTAGATTTTATGTTACTAGAATACCTAAAGATTTCTTATCAATTGCAAATACACGTTTTTCTATACCAACAGATGACCAAATTATCGCTTTTTTAAGTTGTAATTTGTTTGGATCAGGAAAATATGGGGTTTACTTTACAAGTTCAGGTCTATACTGGAAAAATTGGCTGTTAGGTAAAGGAAATATAAAATGGGATCAATTAAATAAAGTGCAACAAATTGAAATTGATAAAGATAGTTTTTTATCTTTTAATGCACAAAAAAGCTTTAATATTAACGGAAGTGATTATCCTCCACTGTTATTTAAAGAATTACTTATAACTCTTACAAATTCATTCCAAAATTCAAAGCAAAATGATATACATCCAGTTATAAAAGTTGATGAGATAAAATCAATCTGTTCTTTGTTTGAGACGTACGATGAATTATTAGAACCTGATAATGGATTATTTGTAGACACTCATATTTCACACAAAAAATTAAAGGAAATTGGGGCACGATACATTGTTTCAAAAGAAGAAGAAATCGTTGCTTTTTTAGATACATCTGTCCTTGGTAATTTGAGTAAAGGATCCGATGGAGTATTAATTTGTCAATCAGGTATATATTTTAGAGAAACTTTTGTACACTTGTATTTTCCATGGCATGTCTTTAGGAATATCCCTATTACTTTGACTTCAAGTGAATTAGAAATCGGAAAAGGAAACATATTTCATCTTCAACATGCTAGAATGCCTAGTCAAGAGATTCTATTATTCATCAAGAATTTAAAACAGTATGTTAATAGTTTATATGAGGAAAATCCACAACTACATATTTAATACATTCGTTATTACATATAAGCTCGTGTATAGTTAAGTCTAAAATTTCAATTCAACTAAAAAAACCGATTATTTTTGTAGGGAACCTACAGGTATAATCGGTTTTTTAATCTTATTCTTTGCTTACATGCTCATTTATAATGGCATCTAGTGATTTTTTAATACCTACGCAAATCCTTCAAAGTCTCCAATATATCATCTGTAAAGGCTGTACTACCCTCTGTCTCTAAAACTCTGAAATATAAACTTCTTAAGAAAGCTCTAATATTTTGTACTAAAATATCATGCTGAGGATGTGGGATATCTTCAACAATTGCTATACTATGTAGCCAGTTGCTCCATTCTTCTTCAGTTAAAAGATTTTGGTTCCGTAACGACATAATTGGCGTTACTAATCTCTCATCCTCAAAGTGTATGTATACGTAGTCATTCATACGAACTTTTTGACGAACAGCAGCTAGTATTGCATATGAAAACTCACGATTTCGTATTGTACGTGCTAAAGCATCTAGTGCATCTGCAGCATGTGCAGTTGAGTGTGCCCAGCCTTTCCCTTCTACGTAACCCCTTACATCTTCTTCTAAATATACATATTCCAGCACTTGTTCTGCCACACTGTACAGTTGTTCTTCAGATAACAGCGGTTCTCTTTCATGAACAGATAAAATAAGTGGTGGAATTAATACGGAGAACGCACGTTTAAAAACAGAGTCTGTTCCCTTTTCACCAATTTTATAAAATAAATAGTCAGGACTAATTGCTTGTAACATTAATCCTCGTAATTCTTTTTGTCTAAATACATCATTTGTAATCCATGTGTGAAGCGTACTATAAATCAAATCATCACGTAATTCAGCATCAGGTGATCCGATATAATCTAACATCCACTGTGCATATGGATATGCGTCTACGTCTTCTGGTACAGCATAATTGTTATTTTTAATTTGTTGTAGTTCTTCTTTTAGTTCTTGTACTTCTGTCATTATATTTCCTGTCCCCTTTTAAAGATTTTTTTATATTTCCCCTTTTACCTTATCTCCCTGCAATTCATTTCATAAAATTAAGTAGATTTCTAAAATCATTTTCACTAAGTATCTATCCTTCTATGAACTTGATTCAATTATATAAATTTCTCCCGAGAAATAAAAGGAAATACATTGGAACACCAAAGCTTCTCACTTTGTTTACATGCATTTCATGTAAGTTTAGGCTATAAAATAAAGTGTTTTTTTCATTTATATTCAAACGTAGTTACAATCAAAAATTAAATCATTTTAGAACTTGTTTAATAAATTCTGTTTTAGCTTTTGTGTATGCTTCTCTATCTTGGTTAAACTTTTTTGCTAACTCTTGCTTTAGATTTGAATAATCATAAACTAATTGTGTATCTTCTCGTAAGCGGTTACGAAATAAAAGTTGTTGCTCCCATCGTTTAGTTCCTTTAACCATCAAATGCAGATGAGCTACACGCCTATTATTCTTCACTTTCACAAAGAACCTTCTCCAAGGTCTTTCATCTAATTCCGGGCCTACATAATGCCAATCATATATAGCCAATTTTGCTGAAATATCGAGCACTCTATCAAATGAGTCTGTTTCAGCCATTAGATCAATGATAGGTTTTGCAGGTAAACCAGGTATGGATGTACTTCCTATATGTATTACTTTGCTAATACCGAGAGGAGTAAGCAGTTCATAAAGTTGCCGTTCTTCACATCGGCCTTTATCTTGCCAATCAGGATTTGCATTAACTATCTCTACTGACTCATTCGCCCATACAGGCCAATCGTTCGGATTATCTTTTTTATCCACCCAGCACATCCCCTTTCACGAACTTTTTGCTATATAAACGATTTTAAATTCCTTTAAATACAACTACCGGATCATCAAAATTACTATTCTGAAATATAACATTCGCACATTCGTTCGGATTATGCTCATCTATATACATCTTACAAGCCGCATGATATCTGTTTATAAACATTTCCTCTGCTTCTTCATAACTTCCAAAAGCCTCAGTCTCGCGCTCTGCACCACGTTTTCTCGCAATCTCAAAATCTGTATCTATGAAAATTTTATAGTCAAATAGATACTCAATTTCTTTTTTCAATAAAAATGTTCCATCTACTATTAGCACCATAGTTGGCGGCGCCACTAGCGGCGTATTATGTACAGGCATGTCCGTTATTAAGTTATGAGAAATCGTTTCATACTGTAAATTCCCGTTAGGTCCTAAAGGTTTTAATAGCCTTTCTTTGAAAGTTGTATAATCGTGTGCATCTTCATAATACCCTCTTGCTGATTCTTTACCTTGTATATAGCGAATCACTCTTGGATTATGAAAATCGTCAATGCTGGCACGTGTTACTTGTACTCCCCGATTTTTCATTTCCTCTGCCAGTTCGTTTGCAAATGTTGTCTTTCCTGAAGCTGTAATACCACTCACTCCAACTCTTGTTGGATGAGTTAAATTTAACTTTAAAATATGATTAGCAATTTCTTTCATATATTGTTTTCGGAGCATGACATTCCCTCCTGCATATTGTTTACATAATATAATTGCATTAAATTAAATTTGTCGCTATTTGTTGGTAAATCGATATATTGAAAAAATCGTTGATATATTTTAAGTTATGATAGATATATTTTTATTGATTTATATTTTCCTTATTTCCCCTTAAAACCTCGATATAAAGCAGTCCGTAATTCTTGCTTGTATTCTTCAATTTCTGGCATATCAAGCTCCTCAGCTAGTCGGATGGCTAATTCAATATCATATGGTACTCGTACGAGTTGAATGGAAAAGCTCGCTGCTTCTTTTTCATTGTAAGTTCCTTCAAAAATTAAATAGGAAGCTTGTGTAATTTCAAGAGGATTTCCTACGCTACCAGCATTACATAACGTTTTCCCTCTGAAATTTTGAATGTATGCTTGATGAACGTCACCGTAGCAAACGACATCTGGTTTTCTTTCCCCTTCTATATTCTCTGTCAACTCACTATTTTCGAACATACTAACACGCTCTTCTCTTGAAGCGTGTGGTTGAATTCTTTCATACAAACTTCTCGGTGAAGCGTGGAACATACGAATGAGTTTGCCGCTCATAAAAAATTCAATTGAAAATGGTAAGCTTCTTAAATACTCATTTTGTTCTTCTGACAGTTGTTTTTGATGCCATTTTAACGCTTCAAATTCAGTCGGTTTTGTAATGAAATCATCCCAATTTCCCATTACGGTTCCTTCACATTCTTTACGAACGATTTCAATTACTTCGCTAGAATGAGGACCTTTTCCTACTAAATCTCCAAGACAAATAATACGTTCAATTCCTCTTAATTTAATATCTTTCAGTACAGATTCTAATGCCGGAATATTACCATGTATATCTGAAATTACCGCAATTTTATCCAAATGAATCCCTCCGTTATTTATTGTTTATTATATCCGCATGTTGTGATTGATACCATTTTGGAATATAAGATGAAAAATGATTATGATCTTCTATAATTCGGTTCAATCTCTCTTTCATATCATCTACTAAGTGTGGCGTGCTTCGGTTTGTCCATACGATATCCGCTGGGAATGTCATCGCTGCATATAATGAATACAGTTTCCAAAAATGGATTGACGGTTCACCTCCGCAATAACCGTAAACTTGTCCAACCGCAAATGGTTTGCTTATTCTTGTAGTAAAAATCGCTACGTTATAAAAATCGTGTATTGGATCGCCAAAATCATATCCACCAAAATCGATAACGATAAATTCATTATTATGAATCATACTATTTGCTGGATGGAAGTCATCGTGTAAAAATGTGATAGGCCGATTTTTCAATAAGTCTTTATGATTTTCTACAAAGGTTAATACTGGCTTCATATCGAGAAAGTCTACCTCTAAGTCTGCTAATGCTTTCAAGTATCTCTCGTACTTGTTCCACCGAAACGTTTCCCACGAATCAATGACATTCTCTTTTTCTATTGCATGAATTCTCTTTAAAACTTCTCCAGCTCTTTTCCCCGCAGCATACTGCTCTTTCACCGATAACTTACCTAAACTCTCTTCTCCATTTACACCTTGGACCCATTCAAATACTTGAACACATTTATTTAATTCCTCAAGTTTTATGAAATGAATTAACTTCGGCGTTGGAATATGTAATAACTTCAATTGTTTCATATACATATATTCTTCTTGTTTTCGTTCATAATTAGAAGAATCACACACTTTTACAAAATAAGTTTCTCGATTCTCTAGGTCAATTTTATACTTCTCTTCATGTGAAAAACCTTTTGTAATAGCTGTACATTTTACAATACGTGACCACTCTAGTTTTCTTTCTATCTCTCTTAACATTTCTTCCACAAAACTCACCTCTATTAATATACGAACAAACTACCTAACACTTCATACTCTCGTTTATTTTCCCCTTTAAACTCCACTGCAAATGGATATTCGCCATGATGCTTCAAACGTTCTAGTACTAGCCCTTCTCCAACTGGTTCACAAAACTGCACATGAACATCACCAAACGATACACTTTGACACTCAGCATTCCATTCTTCATTTTGTATGATTGAATTTGCAGTTAGCTCCATTACTTCTTTCCATTTCCGCACTGTTTTTCGAACATTTTTCACCGTATAATGAATCGTTTCAATTTCTTGTACTTTATTTTTATGTTCAGTGATCGTCCCTATTTTACGTAAATCGTTTCTTCTTTCTTCATCCGTTTCATTCCACTGTATAAAGAATGGTAATTTCGGTCCATTCTCTTCTTGCTTTACAAATAACATTTTCCATTCTAAAAGCCGGCCATCTTTTCTCATCCTTTTCCCTTCAAATGGTCCTATCGTATGTAAGCCGTGCTTACTAAATTTAACTGCTAGTTCTTCAATTGCATCTGTTCGAATTGCGATTTGTAGCATCCCTTCTCCATTTTTTAATTTCACCACTGTTTCTTGTACTAATGGATTTTCTGCTTCTTTCGCTTTTTCTTCATGCTGAACTGCTAAAAATTCTATATATGATAAATCAAAATAACATAAACTATTCCAAGTACCCCAAGTCGTATGCTCACCGCCTAATGCAGTATGAAATCCATGCTCCTGCATTTGTTTTGTTGCTTCCTCCGGTGTACAATGCACTGCGTGAACGAGATGATCAAATGCTAACATAGTCTTTCTCCCCTTTCTCTCCATCCTTTTATTGTATATTTTATTTTTCTTTCGTTCAATTCAAAAAACTTTAAAACCCAGTTGTTTTATACGATTAATGTGTATTATAATAAAACAAATTTAATTATTGCTGATTGGAAAAACCAAAGGCACTTTTCTCATACGGGAAAAGTGTCTTTTTCATTTATTATTACAGGGGGATTATTTATGCAGAAATTAATTGTCTTTGCTATTATTGGATTTTTCGCTCAATTGATTGATGGCGCACTTGGTATGGCGTACGGGGTAACGTCTACCTCACTATTATTAATGTTTGGTATCGCACCAGCTGTAGCTTCCGCATCAGTTCATTTAGCTGAAGTCGTTACAACCGCCGCTTCTGGTGCATCTCATATCAAATTTGGAAACGTTGATAAATATACAGTTTCCAGACTTACATTACCAGGAGCAATTGGCGCATTTATTGGGGCATGTTTTTTAAGCAATTTACCTGGTGATGTAATTAAACCGTACATTTCCATATTTTTATTTACTTTAGGGGTTTATATTTTATTACGATTCATCATTCAAAAACAAATTGTTTCTTCAAATAAGCGTATGTCTGCTAAACAACTTGTACCACTTGGCTTATTCGCTGGATTCGTCGATTCAACTGGCGGCGGTGGTTGGGGGCCGATTACGACACCTGTTCTTCTTGCAAGAGGAAATGAAGCTAGAAAAGTTATTGGATCTGTAGATACGAGTGAATTTCCTGTTTCACTCGCTGCAACGATTGGCTTTTTCATTTCACTTGGCTGGGAACAAGTAAGCTGGGTTTGGGTATTTGCCCTCATGCTTGGTGGTATTGTTGCCGCACCAATCGCCGCATGGTTAGTACGCATCGTTCCTTCTCATTTACTTGGCGTACTCGTTGGCGGACTTATTATCTTTACGAATATACGTACACTGCTTACTACATTTAAAGTAGATCCAACTATTATTTCACTTTCTTACGTTGCAGTTGGTCTTGTCGTTATTATATCTATTTTTATTGCTGTTCGTAATCATTCCAATCGTTCTAACGTATCGACAGCCGGCTATCCGAAAGATCAAAAACAAATGCTACCATAATTAATAATAATACCGCCCGATTTACTTCGAGCGGTATTTTTTATTTTTCTATTTTCCAATTGACCATCGTTTCAGTACTATTTACTCTTTTCATATGTAATTTCTCTAAGACACGAATAGAGCTATAATTATCAAGGAGTGTCTCCGCTATAATCGTTTCCACTTCCCCTGTTTGAAAAGCCCATTTCATTAATTCACTAACCGCTTCTGTTGCATACCCTTTATTCCAATATTTCTCAATAAATCCGTAACCAATTTCTACCGTATGTTGCTCATTCGGTTTCCCTTTAAATCCTATATCACCTAGAACAACATCATCCTCTTTCCGAATAACATACCACGGTCCCCACGGTAATGAAGCCGCATCTCGTTTCATATTTTCTATATGTCCTACAATATGCGGACCACTATTGTATCCTTGATTATCCGCAATTTGAATCCATTCTTCTGTACACGGTACTATATATAATCTTTCCGTTTCTAATTTCATAATGATATCCCCTTTTCAATTAAACAATACCTCAATTTTATCAGAAATAAAAAGAATATTCATTCTATTTATCGAATTTATACTTATTCTTTGAAACGAATTTAAGGAATAATCCCCTTCTGATACTTATGTCGAATTATATTTTCTGAATTTTCTTTTAATTTTAAAGGGTTTTTCAATATTTTTTGCGAAACATTTGTATAACAATTTTTTCTTTGCTTATTGCTACATAATAGTAGGTTCGGGTGGAGTTTTGCAAGCGTTTCCTATACAATAACCGATATTTTTTGACTTTTCCTAACAAAATTCCTTGCAATATATTCAGAAAGTCATTACAATTGCCATATATTAAATATCTTAGCAATATATAAATCCTCATCAATCCGATGAGGTAGAGGTTGCGACTTTTAAAAGTAAAATGGACGAGACACAGCGAATGTCACTGACTCCGTTTGAAAGGAAAAGTTGCCGAAGTTTATATTTCTTCTCTGGAAATATGAGCTGGGGCTGTCTCCGAAAGGAACAGAACTGTCACGTTTACAAAATTACCGTGTAAACGTGGTGTGCTATCTTAACGGAAGGGTATGATGGGGTGGTTATTTGTGAAACGTTCCGCCTAATTCCTTTGGCGGTTTTTTGTATTTTTCTCCCCCGCTCCTTCCTAACCTACAAGAAAAGGAGTGTTGAACATGAATAGCGCAACAAATCAATCTACCTCTAAAACGCAAACTACACAAGGACAAGGTGAATTAAAACGCGGATTAAAATCTCGTCACCTTACGATGATTTCTCTCGGTGGTACAATCGGTACCGGATTATTTCTTGCCAGTGGTGGTGTTATCCATTCAGCTGGTCCTGGCGGTGCATTAGTCGCATATGCCGCAATTGGAATTATGGTTTATTTTTTAATGACAAGCTTAGCAGAACTCGCGGCTTACATGCCTGTTACTGGATCTTTTAGTACTTATGCAACAAAATTTGTTGATCCATCACTTGGTTTTGCACTTGGATGGAACTATTGGTATAACTGGGCGATTACGATTGCAGCTGAACTAGCGGCCGTAACATTAATTATGAAATTTTGGTTCCCAGATACCCCTTCTCTTATTTGGAGTGGACTTTGTTTAGCTATTATTTTTCTCTTAAACTATTTATCTGTTAAAGGTTTTGGTGAATCTGAATATTGGTTCGCACTTATTAAAGTAGTTACTATTATTATCTTTTTAATTGTCGGTTTTATGATGATTTTTGGAATTATGGGCGGCGAATCTGTTGGCTTTAAAAACTTCACTGTTGCAGATGCACCATTTAATGGCGGCATCATGGCAATTATCGGTGTATTTATGGCTGCTGGTTTCTCATTCCAAGGAACTGAATTATTAGGAGTAGCTGCTGGTGAAACTGCTGATCCAGAACGCAATATTCCGAAAGCAATTCGTTCTATCTTTTGGCGCATTTTATTATTCTATATTTTAGCAATTCTCGTTATCGGTTTATTAATTCCTTATACGACTGAAAGCCTTGCAGCAAGTGATGTTACAGTAAGTCCATTTACACTTGTATTTGAAAAAGCGGGCGTTGCCTTCGCTGCTTCTGTTATGAACGCTGTTATTTTAACTGCAGTACTTTCTGCTGGTAACTCTGGAATGTATGCATCAACTCGTATGCTTTGGGATTTAGCTCGCCAAGGAAAAGCACCAAAGTTCTTAGGGAAATTAGATAGCCGCGGTGTACCTGTTAACGCATTAATCGCAACATCAGTAGTTGGTAGCGTCGCTTTCATCGCTTCTTTATTCGGTGACGGTGTTGTATACATTTGGTTATTAAATGCTTCAGGGATGTCAGGATTTATTGCTTGGGTAGGGATTGCTATTAGTCATTACCGTTTCCGTAAAGCCTATATTGCACAAGGGAAAGATTTGAAAGATTTACCATATCAAGCGAAATGGTTCCCGTTCGGTCCAATCTTTGCATTTACACTTTGTGTTATTGTTATTTTAGGTCAAAACTACGGAGCATTTACAGGAGCATCTATCGACTGGAACGGTGTACTCGTTTCTTACATCGGTTTACCACTCTTCTTAGTACTATGGTTAGGTTATAAATTTACTAAGAAAACGAAAGTCATTCCACTTGATAAATGTGAACTGAAATAAAGTAAAACGAGCAAACAAAATTGTTTGCTCGTTTTTTTAATGCAATGCTTCTCCCTTCCCTATTTCTCCTGTTTTTGCAATAATAGAGGAAATATAAATAAAGGTTGGGATTACATGAACATTCGTATTACTGATGAAGCAAAAGCAGCTATACATAGACTAGTACGTGAAGACAAAAAGATCATTCGCATTAGAGGAACTATGACAAACTCTTGCAGTATTTTCGTTGATGTCGATTTAATTTGGGATACATATAATGCGGATGATGTTGTATATGAAGATGCGGAGCTTATCTTACAAATGGATTCATTCACGACAGATTACACTGGTGATACGGTGAAACTTGATTATAAGACGACAGGTTTTAGTATTACGACTCCTAGTGAGACTCTAGTTTATGGCTTGTCGGTTAAAAAATAAAAATTGTTTTTATTTGACCACTGAGGTGAAAAAATGGGTAAATACGTTCCATTAAAATTTTTATTTAACGAAGAATTAGCAGAAAAAATGGCTGATTCTATTTCTAAACATGATCCTAATTTCTCTAAAAAAAGCTTTGTAGATTCTGTAACATGTAAAGTTGAAAATTTAGAGTTAAAACAACGTGTAGAAGTAATAGCAGATGAATTACACAATGCATTACAAAAAGATTTTAATGAAGCAATACATATATTACTGAAAACATTGGGACCAGAAAATACTACAGAAGTAGGCACATTTACAAAAGGTTATATGTATATGCCTATCGCAAAATACGTTGAAAAATATGGACTTAACGATTTTGAATCCTCCTTCAATGCAATGTATGAAATAACAAAAAGAAATACTGCTGAATATGCCATTCGTCCTTATCTTGAAAAATACCATGAAGAAACCTTGAACATATTGCAACAGTGGTTACGTGACGAAAACAGCCACATCAGGAGATTAGTTTCAGAAGGTACTAGGCCAAGACTTCCTTGGGCAAAAAAAATAGGAGCTTTGAAAGGTGACTTCAGAAATAATTTAAAGCTTCTTGAGCCATTAATGAATGACCCTTCTAATTATGTTCAAAAATCTGTAGCCAATCACATTAATGATATTACGAAAGAAGATAAAGAACTCGTTTTTCGATGGTTGCGAGAATTACTCGATAAAAACCATCCTGTTAATCCTTGGATTATGAAACATGGATTAAGAACGGTGATAAAAAATGGCACTTTACCAAAAGATTTTTGTTTTTAAGTATTTGTAAAGAAAGCAACAATCTATATGAAAACAGCTAATAATAAAAACGTTTATACTTCATTTGGAAGTATAAACGTTTTTTCTCTTTTAAAAATTAACCCTGCCTTAAAATCTTATGAAACATTTCCGGTTTATGTTGATCAAAAGCATCTATTAATTCTTTTCCAAATATCGTTATACTCTCCTCCCACGGATGCCCTAAATACCCCCACTTAAAGTCCTTCTGAATAAAGAAATAGTAATCTCCAGTTGGAAAAATCGGGATTGTCCACTCATCAAATTCATTTCTATCGAACTTTAAATGTGAATTTACCCAGTAACATTCATGTTGCCAATCAAGTGCCATTATATATTCATTCGATACTGTATTCTCTTTAAAAACTAGTAATGCTTTTTCTTCCAGATCGTCATATACATTTAAATCTACCGATTCTCCAAAGTAATGAGAAATATCATATGTTATAAAAGGACTTGGCACCTTAAATGATGGGAATATAGACATACTTGGTGAAAACTCAAAATCACTATATACCCTATCCCATATTCGGTCGTACTCTTTGTCTGTAAACTCAATCCAATTCTTCATTAAATATCTACCTTCCCTTTATAGTTCAAAGGATTTTCACTCGATTATCCCGAATATATAAATAATTATTCTCGCAAGGAGCGAATTTGTATGAATCTATTCGAACACGAAACGTAAAACCTCTTCATCTTTACAAGAGGTCCTCCATTTCTCTGTTCTTACTATATCATTCATTAACGAAATAGGAGGACATATTATGAAACGTGATCCATTATTTTCAGCACTATTAGAAAGTGCAAAGACTAACTTTAGCGGCTGGGATTTTTCTTTCATTTCAGAAACTGGCCGTATGAATAGCGAGCCCCTATCATGGTCATACGGTAGCACTGCTTTCCAACTTATGCAACGTGCAAAATCAATGCTAGATATGGGGACTGGTGGCGGAGAGTTTTTATCTATGTTACAACCGTTCCCGTCAACTATTTATGCGACTGAGGGCTATGCTCCGAATGTCCCAATTGCACGAAAGAAATTAGAACCTTTAGGAGTTATAGTCGTAGAAGTGACTGATGATACTGCTTTACCATTTCAAGATGGTCAGTTTGATTTAATTGTGAATCAACATGAATCCTATTCTGCTTCTGAAGTGAAAAGAAGTCTTTCCACCAATGGAACATTTCTTACACAACAAGTCGGTGGTCTTGATTGTACGGAACTGAATGAGCAGTTTGGCACACCGCTGAATAGCGAATTTTCAAGTTGGTCACTCGAAACGGCATGTAGTGAATTGAGAAAAAGCGGATTTACAATTTTAGAAGCGAAGGAAGAGTTCCCTCTTCAGCGTTTTTATGATGTCGGTTCTGTTGTCTATTACTTGCAAGCAATTCCGTGGCAAATTCCTGAATTTACAGTAGACAGCTATACCGAGGAATTGTATCGCATACATGAAATCATCTTGCAAAAAGGATATTTCGATGTGAAGCAACACCGCTTTATTATTAAAGCAAATTATGAAGAGTAAAATTTGAATTAGCATTCCCTACAAAAAAGCCAAGTCCCAATAAAGGACTTGGCTTTTTCTTATTATTTTAACGCATCTTATCCTATTGAGAAATGAGATGTTTTTCATATCGTTTTTTCGTATCATCTTCTGTCAAAAGTGTAGTTGTGTAATCAATAATATTCCGGTTATCATATGTGAATGTATGCTCTAAATTGTTTTCTTCTTTTAATACTCTTGGTAAATATCTTTGCAAATTGCTAACTACACCTCTATTATCACCATCTAATATCCAATCAATTGACTTCCATTCTAATATACCTTCATCTGTGCTTACTGGCGTATCAATATGTACTCCATCTGGTAAATCAGTAAGGAATACATACATTCCCTCTCTATCCTGAGGCTCGTCTTTGACTTTAAAAATAACATTCCCTTTATACGTTGCACTATGAAGCTCTATACCCGTTTCCTCAAACGTTTCTCTAATTATTCCTTCATATGGCGTTTCATTATCCTCGATTTTCCCTCCAACGCCATTCCACATTCCCATTGTTGGCTTTTTGTTTCTATTTAACAGGAGTATGTTATCCCCTTTTCTAATGAAGCATATTGTGTACTTATACATATCGTCATTTCCTTTCTTTTACATCCTCTTCTGTAAGCAATTCATTTTCTACATGAGGAATTCTTATCATTTTCACGTAAAAACACTCTCCTTGTCATTGCTCCTCACATAATATACAGTACAACTTTCATACGTAAACACTTTACGTCCAACGAAAGAATCCTTTTGAGAAAGGAGAATTCAACATCGATAACATAGGAAATGAATTTTTAAAATGCTTTTATGATAGCAATGTATGGCCAAACGGTACAAACTGGCTCGGTGTCCCCATTTGCAAACTTCCCTCTGACCTTTTCTTATATCAAGAAATTATTTACGACTTACAACCGGATTTAATTATTGAATGCGGGACTTTCCATGGTGGTAGCGCACTTTATTTAGCTTCTATTCTAGATTTAATAGGAAAAGGTCACGTTCTTACTATTGATATAACGCCGCAACTAAATCGCCCATCACATAATCGGATTACGTATTTAACAGCTTCTTCTGTTTCTGTAAGTGCTGTCCAAACTATTTTAAGTATGCGAAAACCTGACGATGTTATTTTAGTTATTTTAGATTCCGATCATAGTAAAGAACATGTATTAAAAGAACTGCAATTATATAAATCAATTGTAACTACTGGTAGCTACATGATCGTCGAGGATACATGTATTAACGGAAATCCTATTCTTCCTGATTGGGGCCCTGGTCCGATGGAAGCTGTGGAAGAATTTTTAACAAAAAATAATAATTTCATAGTAGATGAGACAAAGCATAAATTTTTCATATCATTTAATCCGAATGGTTTTTTGAAGAAAATAAAATAACTAGACTAAACTAGTCTAGTATTTTCATTTTCGAAAAAGGATAGTACACAAATTCCACTTTTCCTATTATATTATCTTCTTCAATATATCCTAAACCATTTCGACTATCCTTACTTTGTTCACGATTGTCTCCCATTACAAATAACTTATTTGGCGGAATCTTTGTCTTTTGAAAATTATAAAACACTTGTGTATTGTTATATAAATCTTTATTTATATAAGGTTCATCTTGCTTTTTGTCATTTACGTATACAGTTCCATTCGTTATGTTAATTACGTCACCAGGAAGCCCTATTACGCGTTTCACATAATATTTCGACTCATCCTCTTCCTTAATAATGACGATTTCTCCGTGCTGTAAGCTAGAAAAATGTACCGCAGCTTTATTTACAAATACGTAGTCTTCTTCATGTAAAGTTGGCTGCATTGATTTTCCTTCCACCTTACATAAAGTGAAAGACTGGTACGTTACTACTAGGACAAATATAAATAGTATGTACTTTCCCCAACCTCTCTTACTCTCCTCTTTCATATCCATTCCCACCTTATTAAAACACTTTTCAGCTCAAAAATATATCACTGCACCTGTTCATTTGCGCAGTGATATACTACAATTTGAAGTTTTTTACTGTACCTTATCCGGCTGTTGTGCTACTGGGACTGGACTTGCACCCGATCTCTGCGTTTTTAAGTCAAAATATGCATCCAAAACCTCTTTACCAATTGCAGAATTAATACCTGATTTATCATTATTTACCCATGGCACAACAACAGAAAAAGCAACTTCCGGATCAGCATCATATGGCGCATACCCGGCGAGAGTTAAATTATAACATTTTTTTCGATAGTTGTTTTCATCTCTTCCAATATCACTTTCTCCACCGTACACTGTCTCTGCTGTTCCTGTTTTCCCAGCTGGTTTATAAGGTAATCCTTTAAAAGTTCCAGCACCGGTCCCATCTACCTCTTGGAAAACTCTTCTAAACCCTTCTTTCACATGATTTATATATGAAAGATCCATATCCACTCGATTTAACACGACTGGTTCCATCGATTGCATAACTTTCCCGACTTCCTCTGGTCTATTCGGTTGCTCTCTAATTTCTTGTACAATTTGTGGTTTCATTCGGTAACCGCCATTTGCAATCGTTGACATATATTGCGCAAGCTGCAGCGGCGTATATGTATCATATTGCCCAATCGCATAATCAAGTAAAAAACCAGGTATATTATCGGTTCTACCCATTTGACCAATCGATTCATTTGGAAGGTCAATACCGGTTGGTACACCTAAACCAAATTGTCTAAAGTAATAACGCATTTTATTAAACGCTTCTTGTTTAATATCTAGTGGATTATTTGGTACATAATCAATCCCCGCAATCTTTAACGCCGTATTAAACATGTAGACATTGGATGAAACTTGCAATGCTCTTAAATCATCAATATCTCCAAAGTCTTTCCACGATTTCTTCGGCTTCGAACTTCCTTTAAAGTACATTGGTGCATCAAAGAAATGCGTATATGGCTTAATCGCTTCTGTTTGATATCCCGCTAATACCGTAGCTCCTTTCACCGTTGATCCTAACTCGTAAGAACTTATCATCGTTCCTAAAGCGTAGTCTTCTATTTGCATCCCGCCATCTTTATTTACAATTTTCTTTCCTGCTAATGATAGAATTTGACCATTTTTCGGATTCATCATAACGACGAATGCACGATCCATCATCGGTTCAGAAGAATGAAATGCCCTTAAATTCCTTTCAAGACTTTCCTCCACTTTTTTCTGCAAATCCATATCAACTGTTAGCATTAAATTATTTCCACTTTTTCCTTTTGTCACTTTTTCAGTCCGAATAATATTTCCAGCTTTATCAGTAATATTTTTAGACTGTTCTTTCGTTCCATGTAACACATCTTCGTATTGTTTTTCGATGTAACTCTTACCAATACGATCATTTCTGTTATAATCTCGTACTAAATAATAGTCTAATTGCTCCCTTGGTAATCCCTCATTTTCACTAGAAACACTACCAAGTACAGAACGTAGTATTTTGTCATTTGGATATTCGCGCTCCCAATCCACAGTCGTATCTACGCCTGGCAAGCTCGATAATCTTTCACTCACTACTGCATATTCATTTTGACTTACATCTTTTTTGACGATTTGTGGCGTCATTTTATATCCCGCATTCATTTTGCTTTTAATTGCTAGTACTTCTATATCCTCTTTCGAAAGCTCGTTTAATTCTTCTTGTGTAATTCTTTCTCGTCTCAATTCTTCTACTTTCTTATCTAAGTCTTTCCCTTCTATTTCCTGTTTCCTAAATTTACTCTCATCTTCTTTCGTTACTTTTGTTGCTGCACGTTTTTCGTTTAACTGCATCCAAAAGTCTTTTTTATCTGTCTCTGTTAACTTGTCCATATCTTCTTGCGGCATTTCAATTAGCTGCGCTAAATTTCTTGCCACTATTAAAACCTCTTTTGAGTCCACTCCTTTCATCTTCGTATATGTAACAGTTCGTAACGGTTTATTATTTACAATAACTTTCCCTTCCCGGTCAAACATCTTCCCTCTCGGAACTGGAGTACTCACCGTTACATCTTCCTTTTTATTCACTTCATTTCGATACGTTTCTCCGTCAATGATTTGTACTTTACCTAATTGAATAATAATAGCTGAAAATAAAAGAAAAACGATAAAAAATAGTACATTTAACCGAAACGGAATATGAGTATTTTTCTTTTTCGACTGTTTCTGTTTCTCCTTTTTCTGTCTCATTTTGCTCCCTCGCTTCATTCTATTAACATTTCTGCGCAAAAATCATTATGTATTAAATTTATTTATATGCTATATATAGAATTTTATATTAATTACAAAAGAAATAAAAGATTTAATTTTCAGTTTTTGATTTTCTCATCCTATTTATTACCATTCCCCTTATACGCAATAACATGAATATAATTCATACAAAAAAAACTGAGGTAGACATCATTCACCTCAGTTTCTTTACGAAAACAAAAACTTATTTAATCGAAGATAACCCTTTGGCAAATTCACCAATCTTATTTTGAAAAACAAAATCAAAATTGTATTCTTGCCCTGTTAACTCTTCATTTACTAAAATTGTTGTTGCGCCTACTTCTCTCTTTGCGATTTCTGGGAATGAAGCGACAGGTTGCACTTTTAATGACGTTCCCATTACGAGAAGTACATTTGTTTCATATAAACGTTTTATCGCATTTTGATATTGTGGTAACGTATCTCCGTATAAAACAACATCTGGGTTTAGAATGAAATTACACTTCCTGCAACGCGGTACTTCATGATCAATCATATATTGTAAATCATATCCCGTTTTACACTTCGGACAATGCGCAGTTTGAAGTGTTCCATGTAAATCAATTACATGTTTACTACCACCTACTTGATGCAAACCATCAATATTTTGCGTTAAAATCGTTATGTCTTTCCCTTGTTCTTCTAGCTCCGCTAAAAAGCGATGCCCTCGATTTGGTTTATATTGATGAAACGTATTAATTTGAAAGATTTCTTTATAATGCTTCCAAAACTCTTTCGGATTTCTATTATAATAGCCTCTCGACAAATACATCTCTACATTCGCATCAGCATATAATCCATTTGCTGAACGAAAATCAGGGATTCCACTTTCTGTGCTTGCACCAGCACCTGTTAACACTGTAATTTCCTTCGCTTTTTCTAAAATTGAACGTACTTCTTCAAATTGCACAAAAATCACCTCTATGTATATTCCTATACTTATTATACCAGTTGTTTACAATAGGTGTTGTACAATTCGCTTTATTTAATGCGTCGCGCCCCCGCATTCAACAATATCTACTTCTACTTCCGTTGTCATCTCAACTGCTAATTGTATTCCTTTACTAATAGTAGAAAGTGACATACTCGGTTGACCTGGATAATTGCTCGCTTGCTCTGGTAAGAACGGAATATGAATAAATCCACCTTTTATTTTCTTATCATGTTTCTCTAGTTCATGCATGAGACCATAGAATAAATGATTACAAACGAATGTACCTGCAGTTTGTGAAACAGATGACGGTATACCTTCTTCGCGAAGTTTTTTCACGATTGCTTTCATCGGAAGTGTAGACCAATACGCATTAGGTCCTTCTTCTACAACCGGCATATCCACCGGCTGATTTCCTTCATTATCGGCAATTCTTGCATCATCAATATTAATTGCTACACGCTCTATCGTAATATCTGGTCTGCCCCCAGCTTGTCCAATACATATAATCATTTCAGGCGACAACTCTTCTATATACTCTTTTAATACTCTTATTGATTTATGAAATACGGTTGGAACCTGTTTACTAATAATCTTGTACTCTCCGATTGTTTTTTCATGCAAACTTTTTGCTACTTCCCAAGCTGGGTTGATACTTTCTCCCCCGAACGGATCAAATCCTGTTACTAATACTGTTTTCATAGTTTCACCCTCCTAATTAGAAACGATATACAAGGCCGTACATTATAAACATATTGATAATGAAAATGGAAAGAGCAATTGGTACTTGTGCTTTAATGACTGCATTTTTATCTTTCAATTCTAAAAGCATCGCAGGTACGATATTAAAGTTTGCTGCCATTGGAGTAAGCAGCGTTCCGCAATATCCAGCAAACATACCTAGTGCAGCCATAATTGCTGGGTTTCCTCCGTGCATTTGCACAATTAAAGGTAAGCCGATTCCGCCAGTAATAACAGCAAACGCTGCGAATGCATTCCCCATTACGACTGTAAATAGCATCATTCCTAAACAATAGGCCATAACAGCAACGAATGGATACTCTGTCGGTAACACTTGTCCTACTAAATCAGAAACAACTTGCCCAACGCCAGACTTCGCGAAAATACCGCCAAGTGCTGCTAACATTTGTGGTAAAATAACAGCCCAACCAACAGCTTGTAATAACCTACTTCCTTCTTGAACAGGCGTTGTTATTTTCGATTTTGTAATACGCATCGCCGCAACGAATGCGAGTAATGCCCCTAACGCTAATGCAACTAATGTTACTTTATCAGGATCAACAAGTGCGACATTTCCCCATTTAATTTTCCCTAACGTTAACGTACCGATTATCGTAAAAATAGGAATTAATAGTGCAGGCATAAAAATTTTATTCTTTAATTTCTCAGCATGTTTCACACGTTCTTGCACTGGTACTTCTTTCTCCTCAGATTTTGTTACTTTATTTAATGAAGCTAAAACAACCATAACAAGCACAATACAGCCAACATAAAACGAAGGGATTACATTTCCGAATAAAAATGTAACTGCAAACAATGCCCAAAATAAGCTAGAACCGAATCGGTTTGGATGTTCACGATCAAATACAATACGAACAGCGATAAATGCAACGATTATACCTAATACATAATAAATTGTATCCATTGTTATGATGTTCATCTTATATAGCCTCCTTCTCTTGGTTTTCTTCTGCCTTCATTGTTTTCTCTATATACTTATCAAACCTTCTAAACCTGATCCAGCTCACAATAAGGGCAGATATTGCAGTTGGAATGCCCCAAAGTGCCATATCCCATACACCGACATGCATACCTACTGAATCGAAGAACCCTTTCATTAATAAAATGGCACCAGTTGCGATAAAAATATCTTCTCCGAAAAACCAAGCTGTGTTTTCCGCAGCTGCTGCATTTGCTTTAATCTTTTCTCTCAATTTTTCAGGGAGTTTACCGTATTTACCTTGCGCAGCCCCTTCTGCCATCGGTGCAACGAGCGGTCTTACTGTTTGCGCATGACCACCAATATTTAGTCCAAGTGCTGCTGATGATTCTCTTATCGTAAAATATGACATTAATACTCTTCCAGTTGTTGCTCCTTTTGATTTCGTTATAAGTGCTTCTGCTCTTTCTTTTAAACCATAACGCTCTAAAATTCCGATTACCGGTAAAGTTAATATGATTGGCATAGACATATATCTGTTTTCTATGAAAAACTTACCGAACATGCTGATCACATCATAAAAACTTAAGCCTGAAACCATACCAGTAACAATACCCGCAACCATAACTACTAACAGTGTATTTAGCCTAAATAAAAACCCAACCGCAACAAGTAAAATCCCAATTAATTTCACCAATTTTAACACTTCCTCTCATTTTTAATCCCGCTAATTAAAGTTTCACTTTATTTGGTGCGCATATAGAAATACCATTAAGTTCGAATGTTCTGTATATTTTTTCCGCAAATTGGACTGCTTTCTCTCCGTCCCCGTGTAAACATATCGTTTGCGCTTGAACTGCTACTTTCCCCCCATTAACCGATTCTACATACCCTTCTTTCACCATTTGAAGTACTTGTTTTATTGCTTCATCTTCATTTTTTATAAGAGCATTTTCTTCTGTACGGTTCGTTAAAGTTCCATCCTGCTTATACGTGCGATCAGCAAAAGCTTCTTGTACGAGAGTTATATTATATTTTTCTGTTGCCTTTATAAATGCCTCACTATTCGCTAATCCGTAAAGTAATAGTCCCGGGTTAATATGATAAATTGCCTTTGCGATTGCATCCGCAATTTCCGAATCCGTTGCCGCCATATTATATAAGGCACCGTGCGGTTTTACATGTTGCATTTTCCCTCCAGCAGCTTTAACAAATCCGTCTAATGCGCCAATTTGATATAAAACATAATCGTATACTTCACTTGCTGAAACATGCATGTTCCTTCTCCCAAATCCAATTAAATCAGGAAATCCAGGATGTGACCCTATTGCTACGTTATGCTGCAGAGCTTTTTCAACCGTTTGCCTCATAACGACCGGATCACCCGCATGAAAACCACAAGCAACATTTATAGAGGAAACGAACGGAAGAATTTCATCATCATTCCCCATTTTATAAGCTCCAAAACTTTCTCCTAAATCACAGTTTAAATCGATTGTAGTCACGATGTTTTCCTCCTAATCTCAGCTTCGTAAAGCGATGAATTTCTTTAATAGACTCATACTTGTTTCCTGCTTTATATATAATTGTGCAGCGTCTTCCATAGTTATTTTTTCAAAAGTTACATAGTCTCCTGGTTTCAGCTGCGCTAGAAGAGGTAAATCTACTGAAATTACATTTCCAATTCTCGGATAACCACCTGTCGTTTGTCTATCCGCCATTAATATAATAGGCTGTCCACCATTTGGTACTTGAATTGTTCCGAATGTAACTGGGCTCGATAAAATTTCTATCTCTTCAACTCTATTTAAAACATCTCCGTCAAGCCTATATCCCATGCGATCAGCATAATTGGACACTTTATACTCTTTCGAAAAAAACGACTTTATACTTTCTTCTGTAAATTGATCATATTCAAAGTCTGTTATGACGCGAAGAATAGGATGCTTCTTATATTTTGGTAAAGCATCGTTACAAATTGCCCACTTCGTTTTTATACGCTTTTCTTCTTGTAAATTTTGAATGAAACGACTTGCAACTTCTGCCCCTGTACCAATTTGAAAATAATCTCCTTTTTTCAGCATTCTCCCTTCAATACCGCCAAGAGCAGCACGTATGTAAGTACTTTTACTTCCCATCGTACGATCAATATTTATACCACCCGCAAAAGTCACATATACTCTGCAACCACTCTTTGCTTTTCCGAGACAAAGCATGCTTCCTTCTTCAGCTAATATGGGACGCCATAATGGAATACGTTCTCCATTTAATAACGGTTCCATATCCGCACCGCCAATCGCAAGCAATGTCGTTTTCTTTATTAACATTTTAGGTCCCATTATTGTAATTTCAAGTCCAGCTTCATTCTCTTCATTACCTACTAACATATTAATCATCCTGAGCGCATTTTTATCCATTGCCCCGCCAACAGGTACACCGTATTGTTGATAATGAGATCGTCCTAAATCTTGGACTGTTGTAAACATTCCTGCATGCAAAACCTCTACATCCATTCTTTAGCCCCCTCAAGCGATACGTACTCTTCCTTTGTTATTGGTATAAACCGTAAATACATACCACTTTGAATATATGTTGGTGTTTCTTCTTTTGGATTAAATAGAGAAATAGGTGTTCGGCCGATAATATTCCAGCCTCCTGGTGTTTCAAGCGGATAAATACCTGTTTGATTTCCGCCAATACCTACTGAACCAGAAGCAATTTGTAACCGCGGTGTTTCTTTTCTAGGTGTTTCTAGTTCTTTCGGTAATCCCCCTAAATACGGGAACCCAGGCGTAAAACCTAACATATACACGAAATATGTTGTTTCACTATGTATTCGAATAACATCCTCTACTTGTAATCCTTGATAATGCGCAACCTCTTCTAAATCAGGTCCATATTCTCCCCCGTAACACACTGGTATAGAAATATGTTTCACATCTCGGTTCACTTCTTCTTTATATGAATCACACAGCTCCCGTATATACTGGCAAACATAATCATATGGTCTTATATTTCTATCATTTTTCTTCCATACTTCGTACAAATTGTAGTACACCGCTAATGAAGTAAACGACGGAACGCATTCAACCATTCCTGCAAATGGATGCCGCCTTAGCGCTTGAAATAACCGCTGCACTTTTTCGTATATATCCATCCCAATTTCTTCACCAAATGTAACAATAATTGCTTGATCCCCTAACGCAGAAAATTTCATCCCACTCCCTCTTTCTATGCCAAAAAGCCGAGTTCTTTCGAAATGCGGTATGCTGTTTCTTTCACTTTCGCAGTAAAATATAAAATGTTACTTTCGCTATACTCAATTGCTAAACCTGAAATACTAATACCTGCTACAACCGTTCCATCATTCGTAAAAATCGGAGCTGCTATAGCCGCTGTATGATTTTCTAATTCAGAATAGCTAATTGTGTATCCAGCTTGTTTTGCCATATGTAACACTTCTAGTAAATGCTCCTTATTCACAATCGTTCCATCTGCAAACTGCTTTAAATCAGTTTCCTCTACGTACTTTCTTTTCTCTTCTTCAGAAAAATACGATAGTAAAATTCTCGGACATGCACCCGCATAAAGCGGTGCTCTTCTTCCAACCGCCGTATAAACACGTACTGGCTGAACTCCTTCCATCTTTTCAACGTAAATTGCATCATTACCATCTTGAATAATTAAATTAACTGCCTGCCCTAAACTATCTCTAAGCTCTTTCATATATGGAATCGCAATATTTCTTACGGATAACCTTTGTGAAACAAGTTGACCAAATCGTAAAAAAACGACTCCGAGACGATACTTGCCCTTTTCTGTTTTTTGTAAAAAGTCCATTTCTTCTAACGAGCCAATTAAACGATAAACAGATGTTTTCGGCATGCTCGTAAGCTGAACCATCTCTGTTAAACTTAGCTCCTCATGCTCATAAAACAACTCTAAAATATCCATTGTCTTAACTGCCGTTTTATTTATACTCATCCTATCTCCTTCTTGTTCCGAATTTCGGAACTTCAATTCCGTTTTTCGAAACAAACATATAATTTAAAATTATAAAATATTCTCTCAATTCTATCAATATATTTTTCGCAAACAAAAAAAGTATGGAAGAATATTAATCTGTACCCTTTGTAAAGGACATTTTGAAAAAAGTTAGGCAACATCAAGAAGATGATTTCTGTATCCAACAGGAGTCATCTTTTTTAAAT